>JAAAPE010000075.1 GCA_009908385.1 Gammaproteobacteria bacterium | reverse complement strand
GAGAAACTGGCCGGCGAACTGGGCCGCCACAACCGCCGCCTGCCCGGCGCGATCTTCGCCGCCGGACTGGTCATCTCGGGCGCGGTGCTGGCCGGCTACGACGTCGCGCCGCTCTGGCAGGGCTATTCCCTGCCGGCGGGCGCCGCCGTACTGGCGGGGCTCATCATCGGCGGGCGCACCTGGCGCGCCGTTTGATCGGCTGACTCAGGGCTGGATGTCCGCCGTTTCCTCCTCCCGCGAGCCTTCGGCTTCGGAGCCCTGCTGCGACTGACGCGCCGCCTCGTACCCATCCCAGAAGCCCTCTATCGCCGGCCGCGCCATCAGGCCGCCGATGAAGGCCAACAGAACCAGACCGAAAACCTTGAGAAAATCGAGTACCGTCTCGAGCTTTTCGCTCATTGCCTTTCCTTTCCACTCATCAATTGCCCGCGGCAAGATAACGCTATCGGCCGGCCCGGTCCACTCAACCCTGGTCGGGACGAACGAACCGGCGATAGGCGTCCAGCGCGTCGGCCAGGCCGGCCTCGTAGAAGCGTTTTCCGTGTTCCGGCGTGGCCCGGTGGGGTTCGGAACCGATGCGGCCGTCGGGAAAGTGCTTCCGGTAGTCGGCGGCGTCCCGGATCGGTCCGTCGGGCGCGCGAACCGGGTCGAGGGTGTCGTCGCGCGCCAGCTCGGGATAGGCGTACCAGGTCAGGGCGATTTCCGACGCCGTGGCGTGGCTGCCGTCGGCCTCGCCGTAGAGCTCGCGCGCCAGCGACACGACCCGCTGGCCGGCGAACCAGTTGCCCATCTTCATGCGCAGGCCCGACGAACGGCGTGCCAGGCTGGCGTCGGCCCAGACCTCGGCGAAGGCAGCGTTGACCGTCGCGATATTGCCGCCGTGCCCGTTGAGGAAGTAGAAGTGCGTGAAACCGTGCACCGCCAGCGAGGTCACGACGTCGCGCACCAGCGCCATGAGGGTGGAGGGCCGAAGCGTGATCGAGCCGGGAAATCCCAGGTGGTGCTGCGCCATGCCGATGCTCAGCGTGGGCCCGACCAGGATGCCGGCCTCGGCCATGCCGGCGGCGATGGTTTCCGGACAGATGGCATCGGTGCCGATCAGGCCGGTCGGCCCGTGCTGCTCCGTCGAACCGATGGGCACGACGATGCCGGTGGACTCCGCCAGGTAGGCCTCGATTTCGGGCCAGGTCGCGCGCTGAAGAAACATGTTCGCTTTCCTTCGGTATGAATCGGTATCGTTCTCGCCTCGGATCAGGCGGTCATGCGGCGGATCACGGGTCGGACCGGCCCCACGCGGGCGGCCAGGTGTCCGACCAGTTCGTCGGGCAGCGACAGCGAGGCCAGCGCCATGGCGCCCGCCCCGTCCCAGTCTTCGGGCAGGCGCCTGACGGCCGGCGGCTGCCAGTCGAGGGCGATCTCGTCCAGGCAGCCCGCCAGGCCGCAGCCGCGCGCCTTGACCAGCGACTCGCGCGCCGTCCACTGCTTGAGGAATTCCCGCGAGCGGAACGGCTCGTCGAGTGCGACAAGCCATTCGGCTTCCGGCGGCGAGAGGAAACGCCGGGCCATCAGCGGCGCCCGCGGCAGCCGGCGCTCGGTTTCGATGTCGATGCCCACCTCGACGCCGTCGGCGATCGCCACAGCCAGCCAATCGCCGGAATGCGATGCATTGAACTGCAGGGCGCTTTCGGCATGCTTGCCGGAGAGCATGGGCTTGCCCCGGTCGCTGCGAACCAGTCGCAGCGACTTGCCGGGACATCCCAGGTAGGCGGCCAATAGCAGGCGAAGGAAAAACTGTTGCTGCACGCGCTGGCGCATGATGCGCTCGCGGCGGTTCTCGCCGCGCGGACCGGCATCCAGCGGCATGTCGCCGAGCCGGGTCAGCCACACGTCCACCTCGCCGGCTGCCGGCATCGGGCGGGATCGAACCGGCAGGGGAACCGTTTCGATCGTCACGCCGAGCTCCCCGACCCATTCGGCCCGGCAACGCCGAAACCGCCACAGGCGCGAACCCGCTCGAGCTCGACGCCGGCTGCGTCGCCCTGCGCGTAGACCGGCAGGGGCGAGCAGCGGCACAGACGCTCGAACCCCTTCCAGTCGATGGCGGCGCTCCCGCTCCGGGCTGCGGGCAGGGTGACGAAGTCCAGCTTCAGGGCCCCGGCGCGCTCGAGCTGCTGCTCGTCGCGGCACGCGGCGGCCACCAGGAAATCGTCCGGCAGCGGCCGGATCGACACGGCGTCGAGTTCGGCGCCGTCCATATGCACGCCGTCGGCGCCGGCCTCGGCGGCGCGCTCCGCTGTGTCGTCGAGCAGCCACTTGCCACCGGCCTCGGCGACAGGATCACCCAGACCGCGCGACAGGCGCCGAAGCTCGTGCGCGTCCATCGATTGCGTCCGCAGCCGCAGCAGCCGGGCACCGCCGGCGAGACGGGCCCGGGCCCAGTCGAGCAAGCCGGCGACGCCGCCGGCTTCAGCGGGGTCGGGACCGAGTGCGCAGCGCGCGTCGAGCCCGAAGGCGCGCACGATGGGTCGGTCGGCCGCCGGCATCGGCAGCCGGTGCATGTCGGGAACCGGAAACCACTCCAGGGGCTGTCCTTCCATGCCCAGTGGCCGGCCCTCCCAGGCTTCGACGACGTAGAGCTGAAGGCGTACGGTGATCTCGGGATAGCGGTGCGTGAGCGCCAGCCAGGGCCGCGACTCGCGAACCCTGATGGCCAGTTCCTCGGCAAGCTCGCGGGCCAGCGCGGCGGGGCCGGCTTCGCCCGGCTCGCGCTTGCCGCCCGGAAATTCCCATTGGCCGGCGAGGTGCTTGCCGGCGGGCCGCTGCGCCAGCAGCACCCGGCCCCGGTCGTCACGCAGGATGCCGGCGACGACCTCGATCGGCTCGGACGACCGCGCCGCGGGAAGGCTCACGCCCGTCGCCTCAGCCCAGCCGGCCGTGGCACTGCTTGTATTTCTTGCCCGAGCCGCAGGGACAGGGTTCGTTGCGGCCGATCTTGCGGCCGTCGCGCACGAAGGTGTCGGGCTTGCCGGCGCCCTGCTGGCCTGGCTGGCCGCCTTCGGGCGCGCCGCTGGTGGCCGAAGGCGCTTCGGCGTGCCGGAAGTCCATCGGCGCGTCGCTGCGGCGCTGCCGGTCGACGGCCTCGATGTCGCCCTGGTCGCGGATCTGCACGCGCGCGAGCAGCTTCATCACCTCGTGCTTCATGCTCTCGAGCATCTCGGTGAACATCTCGAAGCCTTCGCGCTTGTACTCCTGCTGCGGCTTTTTCTGGGCGAAGCTTCGCAGGCCGACGCTGCGCCGCAGGTAGTCCATGCTGGCAAGGTGTTCCTTCCACTGCTTGTCGAGGATCCACAGCATCAGCTTCTTCTCGACCCGGCGCATGCCTTCCGAGCCGATCATGTCCTCCTTCGCCCGGTAATGCGCCTCGACGGCTTCCATGATTCGCTCTCTGAGGCCTTCCTCGGCCAGGTCGTGGTCTTCGTCGAGCCATCGCCGGATCGGCACCTCGATGCCGAAATCACCCTCGAGCGCCCGCTCCAGGCCTTCGGGATCCCACATCTCGTCGATCGAGCCCGGCGGAATGAACTGGCTGATGAGATTGTCGAAGACATCCACGCGGATCGAGTCGATGGTCTCCTTGATGTCCTCGGCTTCCATCAGCTCGTTGCGCTGGGCGTAGATGACGCGACGCTGGTCGTTGGCGACGTCGTCGTACTCCAGCAACTGCTTGCGCACATCGAAGTTGTGCGCCTCGACCTTGCGCTGGGCGTTCTCGATCGCCCGGTTGATCCAGGGGTGCTCGATCGCCTCGCCTTCCCTCATGCCCAGCTTCTGCATCATGCCGCCCATGCGCTCGGAGGCGAAGATGCGCATGAGGTTGTCTTCCAGCGACAGGTAGAAGCGGCTCGAGCCCGGATCGCCCTGGCGGCCCGAGCGGCCGCGCAGCTGGTTGTCGATGCGGCGGGATTCGTGACGTTCGGTGCCGATGATGTGCAGGCCGCCGGCGTCGATCACCTCGTCGTGGCGCTTCTGCCAGTCTTCCCTGACCTTCCGGCGCTGCTCCTCGCTGGCGTCCTCGCCCAGGTCGCGCAGTTCGGCCTCGAGATTGCCGCCAAGGACGATGTCGGTACCGCGGCCGGCCATGTTGGTGGCGATGGTCACCGCACCCGGGCGACCGGCCTGCTCGATGATGTGGGCCTCGCGCTCGTGCTGCTTGGCGTTGAGCACTTCGTGCTTGATGCCTGCCTTCTTCAGTTCCTTCGAGATCAGTTCGGAATTCTCGATCGAGGTCGTGCCGACCAGCACCGGCTGGCCCGCGGCGACGCGCTCCTTGATGTCGTCGACGATGGCGTCGAACTTCTCCTGCTTGGTCAGGAAGACCAGGTCGGCATGGTCGGCGCGGATCATCGGCTTGTGCGTCGGGATGACGACGACCTCGAGGCCGTAGATCGACTGCAGCTCGTAGGCTTCCGTATCGGCCGTGCCGGTCATGCCCGAGAGCTTGTCGTAGAGCCGGAAGAAATTCTGGAAGGTGATCGAAGCCAGGGTCTGGTTCTCGCGCTGGATCGGCACGCCTTCCTTGGCCTCGATGGCCTGATGGAGACCTTCTGACCAGCGACGTCCCGGCATGGTGCGCCCGGTAAACTCGTCGACGATGATCACCTCGCCGTCGCTGACGATGTAATCGGTGTCCTTGTGAAACAGGTGATGGGCGCGCAGCGCGGCGTTGAGGGTGTGCATCAGGCCGAGGTTGGTCGAGTCGTACAGGCTGGCGCCGGATTCGATCATTCCGGCGTCGGCAAGCAGCTGCTCGACCTTGGCCATGCCGTCCTCGGTCAGGTAGACCTGCTTGGTCTTCTCGTCGATCGAGAAGTCGCCCGGGCCTTCCTCTTCCTCCTGCGGCTCGAGGTTGGGCACGATGCGGTTCATCTGAACGTAGATGTCCGGCCCCTCGTCGGTCGGCCCGGAAATGATCAGCGGCGTGCGCGCCTCGTCGATCAGGATCGAGTCGACCTCGTCGACGATGGCGAAGTGCCGGCCGCGCTGGGCGCGCTGCTCGAGCGAAAACGCCATGTTGTCGCGCAGGTAGTCGAAGCCGAATTCGTTGTTGGTGCCGTAGGTCACGTCGGCGTTGTAGGCCGCACGCTTGTCGTCGGGCGTCATGCCGGGCACCGCCACGCCGACCGTCAGGTCGAGCGCGCTGTAGATCGGCTTCATCCACTCGGCGTCGCGCCGCGCCAGGTAGTCGTTGACCGTCACGACGTGAACGCCCTTGTCGGGGATGGCGTTGAGGTAGACCGCCAGGGTGGCGACCAGGGTCTTGCCCTCGCCGGTCTTCATTTCGGCGATCTTGCCCTGGTGGAGCACCATGCCGCCGATCAGCTGCACGTCGAAGTGGCGCATTCCCAGCGTCCGGACGGAGGCCTCGCGCACGGCGGCGAAGGCTTCGGGCAGCAGTTCGTCGAGGCTCGCGCCCGCTTCGTGGCGTCGGCGGAACTCACCGGTCTTGGCCTTGAGGTCCGCGTCGCTGAGCTGCTGGTACTCGGACTCGAGGACGTTGATCGCCTCGACATCCTTGGAGAGTTGCTTGATCAGCCGCTCGTTGCGACTGCCCACGACCTTGGTGATCAGGGATTTGAGCATGGATCGTCCGTTCGTTTGGGAAGGTTGTTCCGAAATGGTCTACTTGGGGTCGGCACCGAAGCGGTGCAAGCACAGCCTGCCATTGTAGCCCGCCGGGCCGCTAAACTACAGGAAGATGCCCAGACCGCCAAAGACGGGAGCCAGGCCATGAGCCGCCGAACCGAACGCGACCTCGACCAGATTTCCTCGGGCGACGATGGACTCGCCCGCCTGCTGAGCACGGCGCGCGCCCTCGACCGCCTCGACGCCCGGCTGCGCCCGGTGCTGCCCGGCAGCATGCGCGAGCACATCGGCGTGGCCTGCATCGAGGGCCGGACCCTGGTCCTGGCCGCCACCAGCCCCGCCTGGGCCAGCCGCGCCCGCCTAATGGCCGGCGACCTGCTCAAGGAGGCCAACCGGCAGCTCGACGAGCGGCTGGAGGGGACGCGGGTGATTGTAGTGCCTGGGATCCGCTAAATGACCAATGACCAAATTCCAATTTTCAAACAAGGACCAATTCTCAATGATCAAATGACCGAAACACGAGCCGCCGCGGCCGCGCGTCCTGTTTGGAGCATCGGTCATTAAACGTTCGGAATTTGATTGGTCCTTGGTGCTTGAAAATTGATCATTCCGGCGCCCCATCGAAAAACGGGCGCCGTAGCGCCCGCTTCACATGTCGGCGTCACACGGAACTCCGCCGATTAGCCCGACGCCAGCTACTGGCTGCTGTGCAGAGAATGCTCGCTTATCTCTGCGGAAATTTGGCGTCCAGGGAGCGAATCGCCAAGAACCGGGCGGATGTCATCCGGAATCCGCTTCGTTGAGCCCGTCCTAAGTTCTAACTCCAGCACATTTTGCGACAGGATCGTTGGATCCCCTGATTTCTGTTTCGGCAATCGGAACCTTGTCGAACGAACGGTTGCCAATGCCGTGGTCGCATCTATTCTCTCGAAATTTGTGTACACGGCCTGGGCCAGCCCCCTCTCCAGCGGCTCAGCGCGGGGCGGCGTCAATGTTGCTCGTCCTTCTTCGGTTAGGCTCTTGTCCCGATTGTCGATCAACCAGTTGACCATCTGCCCCGTCACCTCGAACGAAGAAATCATCGCTGGATCCTGATTGACGCTTGTAAGGTTGGGATCCTGTCGGTCCAAGCGAATGTACCCATCCTGAGTTACCAGATAATTGGCGATCAGCGGTGCCGAACGCGCCAACGAACGCAATAGGTTGTCGTCGAAATCCACCCTCACGTACCTGATGTCAGGCAATCCACCCACCTGCTCGGCGGCGCGAGCCCGTTGCGCAAACTCATTCCAGGAAAGACCGCACGATGGAGACGTTGACGCTGGGCTCCCGTCGACAGATTTGGATTGCGGCGCAATATCGCTCGGACAGGACTCCGTACAGGGCACGCACTGCCAAAAAGTTGTCTCCCACGCAGCTCCAGTAAAAAGTATGCCGTCACAATTAACGCAGCTGTTATAGAACTTTGTTTCTGCACAGTAAAACTGCGATTTCGCAATCTCAGGTGCCAAAATTGCGAATATCGCCAAGATGGTCGAAATAGCCAACTTTTTCATCACCAAACCTCCTCAAGTAACCCCTCCCGATTGATACGGTAAAAAAAAAAATAAATCCGGGTCAACCTGGCGTGATGGGCCTTATTCAACCAAGGAGGCGAATCGGCAGCTCGACGAGCGGCTGGAGGGGACGCGGGTGATCGTGGTGCCGAAGATCGGCTAAATCCGAAATTCGAAGCACGAATGAAAGAAACAAAACGGGCGCATTGCGCCCGCTCATCGTTTCGAATTTCGGGATTTCGAGTTTCGTGCTTGCTTAAACGGCTTGCGCCGGCTGCACATAGGAAATCGGCGCCGGCCGGTCGTCCTCGAACGTGACCTCTTCCCAGGCCTCCTGGTCGGCCAGCAGGGCCTGGACGAGCTGGTTGTTGACCTCGTGGCCGGACTTGTGGCCGTAGAAGGCGCCGATGGGGTTGCGGCCCATCATGTAGAGGTCGCCGATGGCGTCGAGCACCTTGTGCTTGACGAACTCGTCCTCGTAGCGGAGGCCGTTCTCGTTGAGCACGCGGTAGTCGTCGAGGACCACGGCGTTGTCGAGGCTGCCGCCGAGCACGAGATTGCGCTGGCGCAGGTACTCGATGTCGCGCATGAACCCGAAGGTGCGCGCGCGGGCCACTTCCTTGAGATAGGAAGTGGTCGAGAAGTCGATGTCGGCCTTGCAGGAATGCGAGCGGATGACCGGGTGGTCGAACTCGATGGTGAAATTGACGCGGAAGCCCTCGTAGGGCTCGAAGCGGGCCCAGCGGTCCTCGTCTCGCACCTCGATCGCCTTCTTGATGCGCAGGAAGCGCTTGGGCGCGTTCTGCTCGGCGATCCCGGCGGACTGGATCAGGAAGGCGAAAGGACCGGCGCTGCCGTCCATGATCGGCACTTCGGTCGCGCTGAGATCGACATACAGGTTGTCGATGCCCAGGCCGGCCAGGGCCGACATCAGGTGCTCGACCGTGGCCACGCGGACGCCGTCGTCGTTGACCATGGTGGTCGACAGCGCGGTGTCGCGAACCAGGTGCGGTTCGGCCTTGATCTCGACGACCGGGTCGAGATCGACGCGGCGGAACACGATGCCGCGATCGGCCGGCGCCGGACGAAGGGTCATCAGGACCTTTTCACCGGTATGCAGGCCGACACCGGTCGCGCGTATGACGTTCTTGAGGGTTCTTTGTCGGATCAATGTGCTGGCCCGATTGCTGGTTGACGCGGAGCATAGCACAGGGGGGCGTGGTAAAAAAGCAAATTTTCGTGAAAAGCGCCACACATGTTGCCAAAATACAACGCGCTCCGTCGTTTTCTGGTCACAAACCGGCCGGCTAGTGGGCCATGCGGCCAATGAGGTAACGCTCATTGGCCGCATGGCCCACCAGGCTTTCGTGGCGAGTCGAAAGCCCGTGCCGGCGGTGCATTGTCCGGCTAGTGCGTCAAGCCAACGTGCCCGGTTCGCGGGCTCAGTCGGCCTGATTGCGCAGGAAGGCCGGGATGTCCAGGTAGTCGAGCTCCTTCTGCTCACCGAAGAGCTTCCGGCTCTCGCCCGACGGCGCGCTCTCTTCGCGGCCGCGAGCCGAGTGCGCCGGCGCCTCGTCCTCTTCGGTGGCCCGGAAGGCCGCGCGGTTGTCGGTGCCGGTGCGCACGATCTTCATCGGCTTTTCCTGGCGCTTGGGCCGGCGTGATCCCAGACCGGTGGCGACGACGGTCACGCGCAAGTCGTCGGTCATGTCCGGGTCGATCACGGTGCCGATGACCACCGTGGCATCCTCGCTGGCGAGGTCGGCCACGGTCGTGCCCACTTCTTCGAACTCCTTCATGCTCAGGTTCATGCCGGCGGTCACGTTGACCAGGATCCCGCAGGCCCCGTTCAGGTCCACGTCCTCGAGCAGGGGTGAGCCAATGGCCGACTGCGCCGCCATCAGGGCGCGGTCCTCGCCCTTGGCGGTCCCGGCGCCCATCATCGCCATGCCCATCTCGCTCATGACCGTGCGGACGTCGGCAAAGTCGACGTTGATCAGGCCCGGCCGCGTGATCAGTTCCGCGATGCCCTGCACCGCGCCGGAGAGCACCTGGTTGGCCGACTTGAAGGCGTCGAGCAGGGTGATCTCCGAACCCAGAACGCTCAGCAGCTTGCCGTTGGGAATCGTGATCAGGGAATCGACGTGATGCGCGAGCTCGTCGATGCCCTGCTGCGCCACGGCGCCGCGGCGCTGTCCCTCGAAGGGGAAGGGCTTGGTGACGACAGCCACCGTGAGAATGCCCATCTCCTTGGCGGTCTGGGCGACGACCGGGGCCGCCCCTGTGCCGGTGCCGCCGCCCATTCCGGCGGTGATGAAGACCATGTCGCAGCCTTCAAGCATCTCGCAGATGCGGTCGCGGTCCTCGAGCGCCGACTGGCGCCCGACCTCCGGGTTGGCACCCGCGCCGAGACCCTTGGTCACGCTCGAGCCGATCTGCAGGGTGGTCTTGCCGGCGAAGTTGCGCAGCGCCTGCGAGTCGGTGTTGACGCAGATGAACTCCACGCCCTCGATGGACGATTCCACCATCTGGTTGACGGCGTTGCCGCCGCCCCCGCCGATACCCACGACCTTGATGGTCGCTCCGGGTGTGTAATTTTCGATCAATTCAAAAGGCATATCGTGTTCTCCTTTCGCTCGCCATTAACGATCAACAGTCCGGCCTTGCCGGTTTCGGTATTCGAGGGATGGCGGCACGCGTCTTCTTTCCGGACGCTTTGTGCCGCTCCCATGCCTTGCCCGAGGTACATCGAGTTCGGGCAAACACTCGGAAAGCGCGTGGCTTTCACTTCAGAACTCCCCCTGGAACCAGTTCTTGATCCGGTTCCAGAGACTCTCTCCGCCGCGCGCCAGTCCCGTGCGGCGCGGCGAATCCATTCGGCTGCCGTAGATCAGCAGGCCCACGCCGGTGGCGTGAATCTGGTTGTTGACAACTTCCGACAGCCCCGTGACGTGCTGCGGCGCGCCCAGGCGCACCGGCATGTGCAGGATTTCCTCGGCCAGCTCGACCACGCCTTCCATCTTCGAACCACCGCCGGTGAGCACGAGCCCGGCCGGAATGCGTGACTCGAAGCCCGACTGCCTGAGCTGCTTCTGCACGTGGTGGAACAGTTCGCGGTAGCGCGCCTCGACCACCTGCGCCAGGGTCTGTCGCTCGAGGCGACGCGGCGGCCGGTCGCCCACGCTGGGCACCTGGATGGTCTCGTCGGAGCTGGCCATCTGCTCGAGCGCGCAGGCGTACTTGATCTTGATTTCCTCGGCGTGCACCGTCGGCGTGCGCAGGGCGACGGCGATGTCGTTGGTGACCAGGTCGCCGGCAATGGGGATGCAGGCCGTGTAGCGGATCGCACCCTCGGTGAACACGGCGATGTCGGTGGTGCCCGCCCCGATGTCGACCAGGGCGATGCCGAGGTCCTTCTCGTCCTCGCTCAGCACGGCGTAGCTCGACGCCAGCTGTTGCAGGATCAGGTCGTCGACCTGCAGGCCGCAGCGGGCGACGCACTTGGTGACGTTCTGCACGGCGCTCACCGCCGCGGTGACCAGGTGCACCCGCGCTTCCAGGCGCACGCCCGACATGCCGACCGGCTGGCGGATGCCGTCGGTCGAATCGATCACGTATTCCTGCGGCAGCACGTGCAGGATGCGCTGGTCGGCGGGAATGGCCACCGCCCGGGCGGACTCGAGCACGCGCTCGACATCGCCGTCGGTGACCTCCTTGTCGCGAATCGCCACCGCGCCGTGCGAGTTGAGCGAGCTGATATGGCTGCCGGCGATGCCGGCGAAGACCGAATGGATCTGGCAGTCGGCCATCAGCTCGGCCTCCTCGATCGCGCGCTGGATGGACTGCTCGGTCGACTCGATGTCCACCACCACGCCGCGCTTGAGGCCGCGCGACGGATGCGAGCCGAGGCTGACCACCTCGACCTGCCCGTCCGGCTGGACCTCGCCGACGATGGCGACGATCTTGCTGGTGCCGATATCCAGTCCGACGACCAGTGACTTGTCCGGTCGTTTAGCCATGCTGCTGTTCATCTCCCGATTCGGATTCCTGTGCCGGTTCCGCCCAGCGCACCGCCAGGCCGTTGGTGTAGCGCAGGTCGACCGTGCCGATCGACCGCTTGCGGCTCGAAAGGGCCGGCTGCACCGCGATGTATCGTTCCAGGCGCTGCTCGACTTTTTCGCGCCCGAGCACGAGCGTGATGCCGTCGTCGAGCGTGACCCGCCAGGCGCCGCGGTCGTCGACGTGCAGCGACACGATGTCGCGCCCGACCCGGCCCAGGGTCCGGCGCATGTCGAGCCAGCGATCAAGCACCTGCTCGCGCATGATTTCGGGGCCGCGCAGGCGCGCCAGCCCTTGCATGCCTTCGCTGCCGTTGACGCGGAACACTTCGCCGCGGTCGCTGAACAGGCGATCGTCGTTCCAGCGGGCAACCGGTCGATGCTCGTCGACCTGGATGCGAAGCGCGTCGGGCCAGTGGCGGCTGACCTCGGCACGGGCGATCCAGGGCAGGGATTCGACCCGGTCGCGCGCCTCGCCGAGGTCGACGGCGAAGAAGCCCTGCCCGGCCGGCGAGGCCACCGCGGCGCGGATCTGGCTCGCACTGGTTCGATCGAGCTCGCCTTCGACATCGAGCCAGCGAATCGGCCACTGCTCGGAGCCGATCAGCCCCGAGCGCAGCCACAGCGCCAGCAGCAGGCCGAGACCGGCCAGCACCGCCGTCGCCAGCCAGGCCGGCCGGATCACTCGTTCAGGCTGGTTTGCAGAATCCGCCATACCAGTTCCTCGAAATCGATTCCCGCCGCTTTCGCGGCCATGGGCATGAGCGAGTGATCGGTCATGCCCGGCGTGGTGTTCACTTCCAGCAGCCAGGGCTGCTCCTGCTCGTCGACCATCAGGTCCACCCGGCCCCAGCCCGAAGCGCTGAGCACCGAGAACGCCTCCAGGCAGAGCGCCGCCAGCCGCGCCTCGGCGGCCTCGTCCAGGCCGCAGGGGCAGCGATAAAGGGTGTCGCCCGACTCGTACTTGGCCTCGTAGTCGTAGAACTCGCGCGGCGTTTCCAGGCGGATCAGGGGCAGCACCCGGTCGCCCAGGACGGCCGCCGTGTACTCCCGGCCGGTGATCATGCGCTCGACCAGGACCGTCTCGTCGTACTCGAGGGCGCGGGCCAGCGCCGGCTCCAGTTCCTCGTCCGAACTCACGCGGCTCATGCCCAGGCTCGATCCCTCGCGTGCGGGCTTGACGAACAACGGCGGCGAGAGCGAGCGCAGGATGGCCTCGCCGTCCGCCGCCCGGCGCGCCACCGCCCAGTCGGGCGTGGGCAGGCCGCAGGCGGTGAAGACCCGCTTGCTCTGCAGCTTGTCCATGGTCAGCGCCGAAGCGAGCACGCCGGAGCCGGTGACCGGCACGCCGTAGATGCTGAGCGCGCCCTGCAGCGTGCCGTCCTCGCCGCCGCGGCCGTGCAGCAGGTTGAAGACACGGTCGTAGTGGCCGGCCGCCACGTGTTCGAGCAGCCGCCGGGGCCCGTCGACCACGCTGAACTGGATCCCCAGCTTCTCCATGGCCTCGGCCACGGCGCGCCCGCCCTTGAGCGAGACCTCCCGTTCGCCGCTCTCGCCGCCGACGACAAGCGCCACCTGACCGAATCTGCGCGGATCGCCGAGACTCATCCCGCCTCCTCCGCGTAGCGTTCCCTGAGCAGGGCGCCCAGCCGGCCGACGTCACCGGCGCCCATGACCAGCAGCAGGTCGTCGTCGGCCAGTACGTCGGGCAGCACCTCGATCGCCTCGGTCACTTCGCCGATGCGTCGCAGCGGGAGCTCCCGGCGACGTCCCACCGCCTTGGCCAGCGCGTCGGAGTCGATGCCGGCCAGCGCCGCCTCGCCGGCGGGGTAGATGTCGGCCAGCACCAGGCAATCGGCGCTGGAGAGCACGCGGGCGAAATCGTCGAACTGATCGCGCGTGCGGGTGTAGCGGTGCGGCTGGAAGAACAGCACCAGCCGCCGGTCCGGCCAGCCTTCGCGGGCCGCCTGGATGACGGCCTCGAGTTCCGTGGGATGGTGGCCGTAATCCTCGAAGGCCAGCACCTTGCGCCCGGACAGGTCGAGTACGCCGATCTCGGCGAAGCGCCGGCCGATGCCGCCGAAGCCCTCGAGGCCGCGCAGGATGGCCTCGACCGGTATGCCGATCTCGCTGGCAACCGCGGCCGCCCCGAGGGCGTTGAGCACGTTGTGGCGGCCGGGCTGCGCCAGGCTGACGGCGCGCGGGGCGTCCGCTCCGGGCAGCCACAGGTCGAAATGCATGCGGCGGCCGTCCTGGCGCACGCCGGTGGCGCGCACATCGGCCTGCTCGTCGAGCCCGTAAGTCACCACCGCGCGACCCACGTCGGGCACCAGCTCGGCCACGTGGGCGTCGTCGATGCACAGCACGGCGACCCCGAAGAAGGGCAGATGGTGAAGGAACTCGAGGAAGGCGAGCTGCAGCTGGTCGAAGCTGCCCTGGTAGGCGTCGAGATGATCGCGGTCGATGTTGGTCACCACCGAGATCACCGGCTGCAGCTGCAGGAACGATCCGTCGGACTCGTCGGCCTCGGCCACCAGGTAGCTGCCCTCGCCCAGCCGGGCCCCGGTGCCGAAGGCGTTGACCAGGCCGCCGACGATGAAGGTCGGATCCAGCCCGCCTTCGGCCAGCAGGGTCGCGACCAGCGAGGTGGTCGTCGTCTTGCCGTGCGTTCCGGCCACGGCGATGCCCTGCCGAAAACGCATCAGTTCGCCCAGCATCTCGGCGCGGGCGATGACGGGAATGCGTCGCTCGCGGGCGGCGGCCACTTCGGGGTTGTCTTCCGGCACGGCGCCGGACACGACGACCACGTCGGCCTCGCCCAGGTTCTCGGCGGCGTGCCCGATGTGCACGACCGCGCCGAGCTCGCGCAGGCGTTCGACCGCCGGCGAGGACTGCAGATCCGAACCGCTGACCTCGAAGCCGAGATTGCGCAGCACCTCGGCGATGCCGCTCATCCCGGCACCGCCGATCCCGACCAGGTGGATCCGGCGGGTGCGGTGCATCAGGTTGGGCGTCCGGGCCGCGTGATTCATGCCGCCACCTCCCGGCAGGCCGCGGCCACCGCGCCGGCGGCGTCGGCCCGCGCCAGCGAGCGGGCGGCGCTGGCCATCGCAAGCAGCTGCGCTCGCGTGGCGGTCGACAGGCGATCGGCCAGCCATTGCGCGCTGAAGTCGGCCTCGCGGACCAGCCAGGCCGCATCGGCCTCGGCCAGGAAACGCGCGTTGACGTACTGGTGGTCGTCCACCGCGTGCGGGTACGGCACGAGGACGGCGGCGAGGCCGGCCGAGGCGAGCTCGGCAACGGTCAGGGCTCCTGCCCGGCAGATGGCCACGTCGGCCCGGCTCCAGGCGCCCGCCATGTCATCGATGAACTCAACCACCTCGACATCTACACCGGCTTCGGCGTAGGCGGTCCGGGTGGCTTCGAGCTGACGCCCCGCCTGGTGCAGCACGCGCGGACGGCGCGACTCGGGAAGCTTCGCCAGCGCGGTCGGGATGACCCGAGCGAATGCCAGGGCGCCCAGGCTCCCGCCGATAACGAGCAGCTGCAGCGGCCCCTCCCGGCCCTGGAATCGGGCATCGGGCTCCGGCAGGGACGCGATGTCGGCCCGAACCGGATTGCCGACGTGCTCGGCACGGGCTAGCGTTTCGGGAAAGCCGGTCATGATCCGCCTGGCCAGCGGGGCGAGCAGGCGGTTGGTCAGGCCGGCAACCGCGTTCTGTTCGTGGATGACCAGCGGGATTCCCAGGCTTCGCGCCGCCAGGGCGCCCGGGCCGGCGACATAGCCGCCCATGCTCAAAACGCAGGACGGGCGATGCCGCTTTAGGATGCGCCGCGCTGCGGCGAAGGCCTTGAGCACCCGCCAGGGCGCCAGGAGCCAGCCCGCGAGTCCGCGCCCGCGCAGGCCGGCGATGTCGATGCGATCGAGCTCGATGCCCGCCCCGGGGACCAGGCGGTTCTCCAGGCCGTGGGGCGTGCCGAGCCAGCGCACGCGGTTGCCGGCGCCGCTCAGCGCCGCGGCCACCGCGAGGCCGGGAAAGATGTGCCCGCCGGTTCCGGCCGCCATGATCGTGACGCTGGGGGCATTCATACCTGCCAGCTCCTCCGCCGCCGCGGCGTCTGGCGGGCCGCAAGCGCGAGCTCCCACTGAACGCGAAGCACCACCCCGATGGCGATCAGGGTCATGATCATGCTGCTGCCGCCGGCGGAAATCAGCGGCAGGGTGAGACCCTTGGTCGGCAGCATACCGAGGTTCACGCCCATGCTGACCAGGGCCTGCATCCCGATCCACAGGCCGATGCCCCAGACCAGGTAGGCCGAGAACGGACGTTCCTGGCGGCAGGCCTGGACCCCGACCAGGAAGATCCGCCCGACCAGCAGCGCGAACAAGGCGAGCACGACGACGATGCCGATCAATCCCAGCTCCTCGGCCAGCACCGCGAAGATGAAGTCGTTGTGGGCCTCGGGCAGGTAGTAGAGCTTCTGGACGCTGGCGCCGAGGCCGACACCGCCGATCTGCCCGCGACCGACCGCGATCAGGGCCTGCGTGAGCTGGAAGCCGCTGCCGAAGGGATCCGACCAGGGATCGACGAAGGTCATCACGCGCTGCAGGCGGTAGGGCTCGAGCGCTGCGAAGGTCAGCAGCGGCACGCTGGTCAGGCCGAGCACGAACAGGTGCTTCCAGGCCGCGCCGGCGAGCCAGATCATGCCGCCGGCGATCGCCACGAGCACCACCGCCGAGCCCATGTCGGGCTGCTTGAGCAGGATCGCGGCCAGCACGCCCACGGCCAGCAGAGGCTTGAGCGTCTCCATGAACCGCGCCGAGGACAGTTCCGGCCGACGCGCCAGGTAGCCGGCGACGAACAGCACCATCAGGAGCTTCACGGCCTCGACCACCTGGAAGTTCGCCAGGCCGAGGTCGATCCAGCGCGTCGAGCCGTTGACCTCGTGGCCGAGGCCGGGCACGAAGGGCAACAGCAGCAGGAGGACGCTGGCAGGCAGGGCCAGCCGGTAGAGGCTCTCCATGTGGCTCGTGCCGATGAATCGCAGCACGGTCAGGGTGACGAGGCCGGCGCCGATGTAGACCAGGTGGCGCACGAGCAAGTGCCATACCGAGACGTCGTTGCCCTCGGCCACGGCGATCGAGGTCGAGGCGACCATCACCACGCCGATGACCAGCAGGCCGAGCGTCGTGAGCACGAGCACCGGGTCGAGACCGGTCGACTGCGGCGCGTCCTTGCTGCGTTGTGCCTGTGTCACCTGGGCCATCGCGATCACCTGATCTTCATCGTGGCCAGGCCGGCCAGAACCAGCATGACGGAAATGATCCAGAATCGGACGATGACCTTCGGTTCCGGCCAGCCCTTGAGCTCGAAGTGATGATGGATCGGCGCCATCCGGAAGATGCGGCGACCGGTGAGCTTGAACGACGCCACCTGCAGGATCACCGAGAGCGTCTCGATGACGAAGATGCCGGCCATCACCATGAAGACGATTTCCTGCCGCACGGCCACGGCCACGACACCGAGCGCCGCCCCGACGGCCAGGGCGCCGACGTCGCCCATGAACACCTGGGCGGGATAGGTGTTGAACCACAGAAAGCCGAGTCCGCCGCCAGCCAGCGCGGCGCAGAAGATGGCCAGCTCGCCGGCGCCGGGAATATAGGGCATGGCGAGGTAGTCGGCGAATACGGTATGACCGGTCGCGTAGGCGAATATGCCCAGACCGGCGGCCACGAACACCGCCGGCATGATCGCCAGGCCGTCGAGCCCGTCGGTCAGGTTGACGGCATTGGAGGCGCCGACGATCACGAAGTAGGTCAGGACCACGAATCCGAGCCCGAGCGGCAGGGCGATGTCCTTGAAGAAGGGCACGAACAGCTGGGTGTTGGCCGGCACGTCCGCCGTTGCATAGAGGAAGACCGCCACGACGAGCGCGGCCAGCGACTGCAGGCCGTACTTCCATCGGGCCGACAGTCCCTCACTGTTGCGGTACTTGAGCTTGCGCCAGTCGTCCACGAAACCGATCGCTCCGAAGGCGCCGGTGACGAAAAGCACCGTCCAGACATAGCGGTTGGCCAGGTCGGCCCAAAGCAGCGTCGAGACGACCAGGGCGATCAAGATCAGCGTGCCGCCCATGGTGGGCGTGCCGGCCTTGGTCAGGTGCGATTCGGGGCCGAGCTCCCGGATCGGCTGGCCGATCTGGCGCTCGATCATGTGGCGGATGAACAGCGGTCCGACCAGTAGCGAGACGATCATGGCGGTCAAAGCAGCCATCACCGTCCGGAACGTGATGTAGCCGAACAGCGCGAGATCGGTCATGAGGACGTGGTCGAGGAGCCAGGTCAGCATGTGCACTCCTCGCCCAGCAGGCGGTCGACGATGCGCTCCATGCCCATCGAGCGCGAGCCCTTGACCAGGCAGGTCACGCCGGCGGCCAGTTCGTTCTCCAGGGCGGCGACCAGGGCCTCGCGGTCTTCGAAGTGGCGTGCGTCGCCGTCGAAGGCGTCGGCGCTCGCCCGCGCCAGGTCGCCGACGGTGAAAAGCCGGCTGACGCCCAGGTCGCGGGCGGTCTGGCCCATCTCCGCGTGCAGGCGCTCGCCGCCGGGGCCGAGCTCGGCCATATCGCCGAGCACCAACCAGTGGTCGCGGCCGCCCATTTCCGACAGCAGCTGAAGGGCCGCGTACAGGGAGGCCGGATTGGCGTTGTAGGTGTCGTCGACCAGCTGCCAGCCGTCCGCATGCCGACGAATCTGCAGGCGGCCGGGCAGGCTTTTCACGGCCGCCAGGGCCTCGGCGATGGCCTTGACGGGCACGTCCAGCGCGACGGCGGCGGCGGCGGCCGCCAGGGCGTTGCAGAAGTTGTGGCGCCCGGGCAGGGCCGGCGCGAACTCGAAATCGCCGCCCGGCGTGTGCACCAGGGCCAGGGCGCCCGACAGAACGCCGGAGACGTTGGCGGCCCCGTCCTCGCCGAAACTGATGATGCGCCGGTCACCGGCGAGCTTGCGCCAGAGCGGCGCGAAGTCGTCGTCGGCGTTGATCACCGCCGTGCCCGCTTCCGGCAGGGCCGAGAACATCTCGCCCTTGGTCCGGGCCACGCCCTCGACGCTGCCCAGCCTTTCGAGGTGGGCCGGCCCGGCGTTGGTGACCACGCCGACATCGGGGCGGGCAATGCCGGCCAGGTAGGCGATATCGCCCGGCCGGTTGCAGCCCATCTCGATGACGGCGAAGCGGTGCGAGGGATCGAGGCGCGCCAGCGTCAGGGGCACGCCGAGTTCGTTGTTGTAGTTACCGCGGGTCGCGAGCGTGGGGCCCTGGGTCGAAAGGATCGCGGCGGTCATTTCCTTGACCGTGGTCTTGCCGTTGCTGCCGGTGATGCCGACGACCGTCACGTCGAGGCGATCGCGCCAGGCCCGGGCGAGAAGCCCCATGGCTTCGCCCACGTCCCCGACGAGCAACTGCGGCAGGGCGTCGTCGATCTCTCGAGCGACCAGCGCCGCTTCGGCGCCGTTGTCCCGGGCCTGGCCGAGGAACGCGTGACCGTCGTGACGCGCACCGGGCAAGGCGCAGAAAAGATTGCCCGGTTCGATCCGTCGCGCGTCGTGGCTCATGCCGCGGATCTCGACGTCCCCGCCGATCACGCGGCCGCCGGTCACTTCCGCCATGCTCGACAGGCTGAATGTCATCATGCCGCCACCCCCAGCGCTTCGCGAACACTGACGTGATCGTCGCAGGGCAGGCGCTCGTCGCCGATGACCTGGTCGGTTTCGTGACCCTTGCCGGCGACCAGCACGATGTCGCCCGCTTCGCTGCCGGAAAGCGCATGGGCGATCGCCCGGGCCCGGTCGCGAATCACGATCGAGCGCTGCGGCTGGTTCATGCCGGCCTGGATGGCGCGGATGATGGACAGGCCGTCCTCGCTGCGTGGGTTGTCGTCGGTGAGCACCACACGATCGGCCAGGCGCTCGGCCAGGCGACCCATGCGCGGCCGCTTCTCGCGGTCGCGGTCGCCGCCGCATCCGAAGACGCACCAGAGCGTGCCGCTGCCGAGCTCGCGCGCGCTCATCAAGGCGCTTTCCAGGGCGTCGGGCGTGTGCGCATAGTCGATGATCGCCAGCGGCGCGCCATCGCGGCCGATGGCTTCCATCCGGCCGGGCACGGGTTGCAGGCCGGCGAGCGTCCCGGCAATGGCCTTCGAATCGTGACCGCGGGCGGCCAGTTCGGCGGCGACGATGAGGAGGTTCCAGAGATTGATCCGGCCGATCAGCTTCGAGTGCGCTTCGAACGACCCATCCTCGAGTTCGAAACGGGCGGTCAGCCCGGTCATGTCGGCCGTCAGGAGCGCCGCGCCGGCGCGCGCTTCCGGGTCGCCCGCCAGCGAGAAACCGATCAGCCGGCCGTCCTTCGGCAACCCGGCCGCCAGGGTCCGGCCGAAGTCGTCGTCGAGGTTGATCAGGCGGCGCCGGCTGTCGAAGTCGGTGAACAGTCTTGCCTTGGCGGCGCCGTACGCGGCCCGGTCGCCGTGGTAGTCGAGGTGATCGTGACCGAGGTTGGTGAAGATCGTGCTCGTGAAGGCGAGGCCTTCGAGCCGGCCCTGGTCCAGCGCGTGCGAGGACGCCTCGAGCACCACGCGCTCGATGCCCTGCCCGGCCAGCTCCGCAAGCCGGCGATAGACGCCGAAGATATCCGGCGTGGTCAGGGACCCGGGCTGGTGGCGGCCGGGACGGCCCGAGCCGAGCGTCCCGATCATCGCGCCGTCCAGTGCCTGCGCGAGCAGCCAGGCGATGGAGCTCTTGCCGTTGGTGCCGGTCACCGCCACGAGGTCGAGGCGGTCGACCGTCTCGCCCCAGAATCGGCGCGCGAGCATGGGCAGGTGCCGCAACAGTCCGGGCACGGCCAGTTCCGGCAGGCCGAGATCCCCGGGCGGCGCCGATCGCCCGTCGTGGACCATCGCCACGGCGCCGTTCTCGCGCGCCTGGTAGGCGTAAGCCATGCCGTGACCGCTGCGCCCGGCCAGCGCGACGAAGAGGTCGCCGGGGCGCACCTGCCGGGAATCCAGACACAGTCCGCCGATCGGGGGCCAGTCGCCGGCCGGCACGTCGGCCAGGCCTTCCAGCAGGGACCGGAGGGTCGGGCCGCGCTCACTCACGGGATTCCTCCACCCGCGCCATGAGCAGGCCGGGGTCGTCCGGCGGCACGTTGAACAGGCGCAGGCCGGCGGCCATGACGCTGGAGAACAGCGGCGCGGCGACCTGCCCACCGTAGTAGTGATCGCCGGACGGGTCGTTGACCACGACCACGGCTGCCAGCCTGGGATCGGAGACCGGCGCGAAGCCGGCGAAGCTGGCGACGTAACGATCGCCGTAGCCGCCGGCGGCGGCCTTGCGCGACGTGCCGGTCTTGCCGGCGACGCGATAGCCTTCGACGCGGGCGGCCTGGCCGGTGCCTTCCGGGCCGGTCACGGTCTCGAGCATGGACGCAAGCTGTCGCGCCAGCTCCGGATCGAGCACGGAATGGGGCGGATTGTCGCTGCCGGTGACGAAGGTCGGTTGTCGCAGCCGCCCGCCGTCGGCAACCGCAGCCATGGCCCGGGCGAGCTGCAGGGGCGTGACGGACAGACCGTAGCCGTATGCCAGCGTCGCCTGTTCGAGCTTGCGCCAGCGCTCGTAGTCACGCAGCACGCCGGCCGACTCGCCGGGAAAGCCGGTGCCCGACACCGAACCGAAGCCGAAGCGCGAGTACATGCTCCAGAGGTGCCGGGCGTCCATCGACAGCACCAGCTGAACGACGCCGACGTTGGACGACTTCGTCAGCAGCTGCTCGACGCTGAGTTCGCCGAAATCGCGCACGTCACGGATGTCGTGTCCCGACACGTTGAGCACGCCGGGTGAGGTGTCGACCATCATGCCCGGCTCTGCGATGCCGGCCTCCATGGCCGCGGCCACGGCGAAGGGTTTCATGACCGAGCCCGGTTCGAGCACGTCGGTGAGGGCGCGATTTCGCAGCCCGTCCGTTGCCGTGCGCGTCCCCGCGTTGGGGTTGTAGGACGGATAGTTGACCATCGCGAGGATCTCGCCGGTTACGACGTCGAGCACGACCACCGAACCCGAGCGGGCCCCGTACTCGATCACCGAGGCCTTGAGATCGCGGAACGCCAGGTACTGCAGGCGGCGGTCGATGGTCAGCTGGAGATCACGACCGGGCCGCGCCTCGCGGATGAGCTCGACGTTCTGGACCACGCGGCCGAAGCGATCCTTGATCACGCGCTTGGTGCCCGGCTTGCCCTCGAGCCAGTCGTTGTAGGCGAGCTCCAGGCCTTCCTGGCCGACGTCGTCGATGTTCGTGAAGCCGATGACCTGGGCGGCGACCTCGCCGGTGGGGTAGAAACGCCGGTACTCGCGCTGCAGGAAGACGCCCGGAATATCGAGCTCGCCGATTCGCTCGGCCAGGTCGGGATTGATCTGCCGCCGCAGCCAGACGAACTCGCGATTGGCGCGCTGGGTCAGGCGGCGCTCCATGTCATCGGCATCGGCCTCGAGCAGGCTGGCGAGCATCGGGATGCGGTCGGCGGCCTGGAGCAGCTCGCCGGGATGGGCCCATACCGACTGCACGGGGGTGGACACGGCCAGGGGTTCGCCGTTGCGGTCGAGGATGCTGCCGCGAACGGTCGGGATCGAGACATCGCGCAGGTAGCGGGCCTCGCCCTGGCTCTGCAGGAACTCCGCCTCCATGACCTGGAGGTTGACCGCGCGGGCGACCAGGGTGACGGCGCCGAGCAGCATCAGGCCGGCGGTCAGCCAGAGTCTCACGGTGCTTCGCTGTCTGTCGTTGCGCTCGGTCATGGCGACGTCACCAGGATGCGCACTTCTTCGGGACTCTCCATTTCCAGCTGTTCGCGGGCACGCCCCTCGACCCGGCCGGCGTCACCGAGCCAGGCCTGTTCGAGCTGGAGGCGACTCCATTCCACGCGTGCCGCGTCACGCGTCTCCTCGGCCGCCTGGAGGGCGACGAAGAGCTGGCGCGATTCGTGCCGCAGGAACACAACGCCAATGGCGCTGGCCAGCACGGCCAGCGTCAGGACGGCGAGCAGGAGCCAGCGGATCATGCGGCCTCCCCCGCCGGCTTCTCGGCGACGCGCATGCGGGCGCTGCGGGCGCGCGGGTTGCGCACGAGCTCGTCCTCGTCGGCGCGGACCAGACCGCCGACGAGGTTCAGCCGGGCAACGAAGGGTTCGACCGTGGGCAGTCGGCGGCTGGCGGGCGGCGGGCGGGCGGCTTTCGCGAAGCGGCGCTTGACCAGGCGATCCTCGAGCGAGTGGAAGCTGATGACCACGAAACGACCGCCGGGCGCGAGCAGGTCGATTCCGTCGTCGAGCGCCCTCTCGAGGGCGCCGAGCTCGTCGTTGATGAAGATGCGCAGGGCCTGGAAGGTGCGCGTGGCCGGATGTCGGGGCGACGGTGGGCCGGGCACGGCCTCGCTGACGATCGCGGCCAGCTGGGCGGTGCGTTCGATGGGCGTGGTTTCTCGGGTCCGGACGACGGCTCGGGCGATACGCCGGGCGAAGCGCTCTTCGCCGTATTCCCTGATCACGCGCGCGATGTCCGACTCGTCGGCGCGGGCCAGCCACTCGGCCGCCGACTCGCCCGAATCCGGGTCCATGCGCATATCGAGTGGGCCGTCGTGCTGGAAGCTGAATCCCCGATCGGGGTCGTCAAGCTGGGGTGACGAGACGCCGACGTCGAGCAGCAAGCCATCGACGCGGCCGCTCAGGCCGAGTTCGTCGATGATCGAGCCGATTTCGGCGAAGTTCGCCCGACGAATCGTTACCCGACCGTCGTCGGCGAATTTCGCGCGGGCATCGGCAATCGCCTGTGGATCGCGGTCCGTTACCACCAGTCGCCCTTCCTCGCCGAGCCGGGCCAGCATGGCCGTGCTGTGCCCTCCCCGGCCGTAAGTGCCATCGACGTAAATGCCGTCGGCACGAATCCTCAACGCATCCAGTACCGGTCCGTGCAGCACCGGTTCGTGTTCGTGGCCCTTTGCCATGGCCTAAAGGACCAGCTGCGCCATTTCAGCCGACGCCTGATCCTGGATCTCTCGCTCCTCGGCGGCGCGGCGTTGATTGAGGATGTCCTCGTTCCAGATTTCGAAGCGCTGGCCCATGCCCATGAAGACCGCGCGTTTTTCCAGTCCGGCCACCTGTCTGAGGGTGAGCGGCAGCAGAATTCGGGAATTGGAGTCCAGCTCGAGCTGCGTCGCCGAGCCCACCAGCCGGCGCTGCAGGCTGCGATGGCTGGCGTTGAAGGTCGAAAGCCCCATCACTTCGTCGCGGATCCTCTCCCACTCGGGGTGCGGATACAGCCACAGGCAGCCTGCGTCGAAGGCCGAATAGGTGAGCACCATGCGGTTCTCGCAGGCAGCCTCGAGATCCTCGCGGTACCGTGTCGGCACGGCCAGGCGGCCCTTGGCGTCCAGATTGATGGCGGTTTCACCAAAAAACACGGCTCGACACTCGCTTCCACTCGAAAACCACTAAATCCCACAATTTCCCACTTGGCGCCACCATAGCCCTCGGACCGCGGGGTGTCAAGCAGTTTCAGGGGGTTGGGCGCGGGCTGGTTGGCTGGTTGGCTGGTTGGCTGGTTGGCTGGTTGGCTGGTTGGCTGGTTGGCTGGTTGGCTGGTTGGCTCGTTGGCTCGTTGGCTGGTTGGCTGGTTGGGCAGCCGGGAGGATGGGTGGGCGGCTTTGCCGCGAGAGCTCCGGTGCTTGCCTGGCGACAAGACCCACCCAACCTTGCGCGGCGAAGCCGCCCCGCAAATCAATGGGAACCGAACCAGCCAACCAGCGAACCAGCCAACGAGCCAACGCTGGTGCGAACCAGCCAACCTCTGGAAGTTGGCAACGGGCAGGCCGACCCCGCCCCCGCCTCCGAAGCCCTCAGCCGACGATGCGGTAGCAGGGCTCGTAAGGCTTGCCGCCGGGGAGCTTCATGCGGTGCTGGGCGACGAAGCGCTTGAGCAGGTCGTCGAGCGCGCGGAGGACGGCGGGCTCGCCCTTGATCTGGTAGGGGCCGTGCTCGCGGATGGCGCGCAATCCATTGGGCTTGACGTTGCCGGTGACGATGCCGGAGAACAGTCGACGCAGGTTGGCGGCCAGCTCGTGCACCGGCAGCTGCGGCGAGATGTCGAGCGCCGCCATGCTCTCGTGGGTCACCTCGAAGGGCTCCTGGAAAGCGAGGTCGGTTTTCAGTTTCCAGTTGAAGTAGAAGGCGTCGTTGGTGTCGACGCGCCACTGAAGGACGCGCTGCATGCCTTCGGCCATGTGGCGGGCCACCGCGACCGGGTTGTCGATGATGATGCGGTAGCGCTCGCGGGCCTCTTCCCCCAGGGTCAGTCCGACGAAGCGGTCGATTTCCTCGAAGTAGTCGCGGGCCGACTCCGGGCCGGTGAAGACCAGCGGGAACGGCATGTCCCGATTGTCGGGGTTGAGCAGCACGCCGAGCAGGTAGAGGATTTCCTCGGCCGTGCCCACCCCGCCCGGAAACACGATGATGCCGTGCCCGAGGCGGACGAAGCCCTCGAGACGCTTTTCGATGTCGGGCATGATCACCAGGTCGTTGACGATCGGATTGGGCGATTCGGCGGCGATGATCCCCGGCTCGGAAATGCCGACGTAGCGGCCCGGCAGGGTGCGCTGCTTGGCATGCGCGATGGTCGCTCCCTTCATCGGACCTTTCATGGCGCCCGGTCCGCAGCCGGTGCAGATATCCATGCCGCGCAGGCCCAGCTGGTAGCCGGTCTCCTTGGTGTAGTCGTATTCCTCACTGCTGATGGAGTGCCCGCCCCAGCACACGATCATGCGCGGATCGACGTCGGTATCGAGCAGCTTCGCATTGCGCAGAATCTCGAAAACGGTGTTCGTGATCCCTTCGGAACTGGCGAGATCGAAGTACGGGCTCGGGTGAATCTCGGTATGGAAGTAAACGATGTCGCGCACCACCGCCGAGAGCAGCTCGCGGATGCCGCGGATCATCTCTCCATCGACGAAGGCGCAGCCCGGCGCGTTCTCCAGGTCGATGCGCATCCCGCGCGTGACCTGGTGCACTTCGATGTGGAAATCCTTGTAGGTTGCGAGCATCTGTTCGGCGTCATCGCCCTGCTCGCCCGAAGTGAGCACGGCCAGTGCGACCTGCCGCAGTAATTCCCCCAATTCCTGGGTGGCGTCCGACAGTCGCGCGACCTCCGCGCGAGAGAGCACCTTGAGGCTGCGCGCCGGGTAGACGCGCGTGGACACCGTCTCCCGGAGGCATCCGTTGTTCTTTGGCGCGATTTCGTTCATGAGCCCTCTTGATTCTTCCATGCGCCTCATTATGAGGCCCTTAAACAGGAACGGCCAGCACGATGGCTGGCCGCTCCCTCGAAGAACCCGGCCGGAGCCGGGCCTTCGTGCCGATTACGCAGCTTGATCAGAAATCATAGCGCAGCGTCAGGCGGATTTCGTAGACGGAACGCTCCCGATCCGTGAAACGCGTAGGATCGTTGTCGAAGTCATTGTATCGGTAAACGCAGTCACCGGCACTCTGACAAAGCTGGCGCGGCTGGTCGCCGGTCAGCGCGGTGGCGCCGTCGATGCCGTTGGCGGCCACGTCCGCGGCCGAGACGAGATCTGCCCGTACGATTCCGGCCTGACCGAAGAAGGGCCCATTGGTGTAGCGACCCCAGTCGTCGTTGATCAGGTTCAGGAAGTTCTCGATGTCGAGGACTACCTTGAAGCGATTGTCGCCGACGAAGCGATCCAGTCCCGGAATGCTCGGGATTTCCTGCTGGAAGCGCAGATCCCAGATGTTGTTCCAGTCGTTGGATTCCGACGAGTACGGGTCGTGGATTTCGCCGGTCGGGATGTTGTTGTCCCGGACGTACTGCGAAAAGCCGTCGAAATCGAAGCCCGAGCCGTAAACCACGCGGGGATCGCCGTTCAGATCCGGAATGTAGAGCGGGGCGTTGTCGAAGGGATCCTCGCCCAGGCCGGCACGACCGAACAGCGCGTTGTCGTCGTCAAGATCGAAGGAGGTGCTGAACACGTCACCCTTGAACACGCGGCCGAAGATATCGAAACGCGTGGCGTAGTCGCCGAAGAAGGCGCGTTCGTAGCCCAGGTTGAGCTTGAACGAATGTTCGATCTGGAAGGGCGAAACACGCGGATCGGGGTTGTTCTTGTCGGCGGCGAAGATCGAACGCCAGTTTGAAATGCCGCGCGACGACGTGCCCTCGGAAACGATCTCGGTGTCCTGGTAGGCGTAGCTGAAGTTGAAGTTCACGCCGCTGTCGTAGAACTTCGACAGGCCCACCGACAGGACGCTGCTGTTGGCGCCGCTGCTGTTGGTCAGGCGGGTCAGGTTGGGAATACCCAGGTCTTCCAGGTCGGCGTAGATCGGGCGGCCGTCCGGGGCCGTGCCCAGCGGAAGCGCCGCCTCGTTGCTGTGGGCCACGTTCTCCCAGATGAAGCCGTCCTTGGCCTCGGTGTAGAGGTACTGGGCCGTGAAGCGGTAGTTGTCACCCAGGTCCAGGCCGCCGATCTCGAAGTCGAAAGCCTGTTCGAAGCGCAGCGAAGCCTTGTAGTCCGAAGGCGTGTCGAAATCTTCACTGATGTAGTCGATCGGCACGGCCGTGCCCTGCGCGACCTGGTCGAGAAGCTGCTGCGGTACCTGCGTGATATCGACGTTCTCGATGCCGCCCCCGAACGCGCCGAAGGTGGCGTTCTGGAAAGCGTTGGAGGTCCACACCTTCGGATCGCCACCGGCGTAGAGTCCGAAGCCGCCGCTGATGCTGGCGCGGTTCCAGGGCCGCCAGAAGAAGCCCACGCGCGGCATGATCAGGTCGTTGCCGTCGATGTTGTTGCTGGTGTCCACGCCGTACTCGTCGAACACCGCCTGACTGAACTGCGGCGCGTCACTCTGCTCGAAGCGCTCGTAGCGCACGCCGTAGCTGAGTTCGAAGTCCGGGGTGACCGACCAGGTGTCCTGCACGAAGAAGGCCCAGTGGTCATAGCCCCAGGCCGCCGCGCCCTGCTGCGCGTTGTTCGACGGGACGTTGCTGTAGAACACGTCGGCCGTGCGATTGACCAGGTCCTCGTAGGTTTCGAACTGGAAGTCGCCGTTGGAGAACGGGATGAAGACGTTGAACAGATCGTACTGCTGGTATTCCGTACCGAAGGTGATCAGGTGATCGCCCATGAAGTATTCGCCCGAAGCGAAGACCTGGAGGCGCTCGTCCTCGAAGGCGTTGGCGTGACGGAAATTGTCGCAGCCAGCGATGAAGCTGTTGCCGTCTTCGGTCAGCAGGCCTTCGAGCGGGCTGCCGGCGATGCTGTCGAGATCGTCGAAGTCGAGCGAGATCTGCCCGAACTGGGTGCCGGCGCGGCAATTCTGGCCGCGCACCTTCTCGGTGTAGTTGACGCGCAGGTTGGTCGAGAAGGCGTAGGTCCAGTCGGAGAAGAGCTCGGCGGTGTAGGCCTCGATCGACAGCGGAATGTCGTACCACGCACCGGAGAACTCATCGGCACCGACGCTGGTATCGTTTTCTTCCGACTTCTGGTAGGTCAGCGCAAGGCGGTGATCGGCGCTGATGTTCCAGTCGACCTTGGCCAGGGTACGCTCGGAGATCTGAGGCACGTTGACGACCTGCGGGCGGCCGCCCGGGTCGAAGCCGTAGGTGTTCTGGATGACCTGGCGCGCGGCCTCGAAGAAGGCCGGATCGACGCCGTTGAAGTTGTCGGAGTTGGTGAAATCGACCGGCGAGGCGTTCTCGTATTCGTCGTAGGACACGAAGAAGAACAGCTTGTCCTTGACGATCGGGCCGCCGAGGGTCATGCCGTATTCCTTCTCCTCGAAGGTGCCCGGATCGAAGCTGCCGCCGTCGAAATCCTCGCCGATCATGGAATCGTCCTGATAGGCGTAGTAGAGCGAGCCGTCGAACTCGTTGGTGCCGGACTTCGTGACGACGTTGACCAGGCCGCCGGTGAAGCCGCTGGAGGTCACGGAGTAGTCGGAGGCGACCAGCGTGGCCGACTCGACCGCGTCGAGGTTGATCGGCGAGCGCGTCGTCGCGTAGGTGCCGTCGGTCAGGCCGAAGTCGTCCTGCTGCAGCGAGCCGTCGATGGCGAAGGCATTGAAGCGCGGGTTGGTGCCAGCGACCGACATGATGCCGACTTCTTCGGTCTGGACCAGCGGATCGCGCGCGAGCGTGGCGATGATGTCGCGGTCGGCGGCCGGCTGGTTCTGGATGTCGCGTGCGCTGTAGGTCGAGCCGACGCCGTTGTTCAGTTCGGTGGCGGCGGAAATGGCCGTGCCGGTGACCTGGAGCGTCCCCAGGTCGCGGTCGACCTCTCCCAGCGTCAGGACCAGCGGATCCTGCGAGCCCGGCTCGAGGAAGACACCGCCTTCCTGCGTGGGCTCGTAGCCCTCGGCCTGGACGGTGATCTGGTAGGGGCCGCCGACGCGCAGGCCGCCCCGGAAGAAACCACCCGTGTCACCGGTGACCGCTTCAGAAACCGTCCCCGACGGAACGTGAAGAATCTGGACGGTGGCCCCGGAAACCGCGCTGCCGTCTTCGGCAAGGACGCGACCGCGCAGATCGGCAGACGTGCTCTGGGCGAATACATGGGAAGCCGGCAGGCTGACGAGGGCCAGCATACCAATCACCATGAAAGCCGACCAGACGCGCGAAAGCCGCGAAAAGTCTTGAAATTTCATGAAGCTACTCCGTTGGATGACATGTATGAAACGATCCGGTTCAAGGCGTGGCCCGCAGCCGATGGCCTCGACAGGTACGAGGCATTCTAGAAACCCAGAGTGACAACGGGATTACAGCATTTTAACTTTCCCCAAACGCCACGACAACATCGGCGGCGACTTTCTAGTGGCCCGACTTCCGTTCGAACCGCGATCCGCCCGGCCATTCCCCGGGTACCGGGGCCGGCCCCCTCGGCGGGCGACGTCATCAGGCACCCTCGCGCCCGACTATACGCCTCGAGGAGCCGCAAATCGAGCCCGGCTGCAACGGCCGGCGAAAATCCGGCCCGAATTGCTTGCCAGGCCGGGACGCTTCCACTAGAATGGCCGGCTTCGTCGGGGTGTAGCTCAGCCTGGTAGAGCACTGTCTTCGGGAGGCAGTGGTCGGAGGTTCAAATCCTCTCACCCCGACCACTTTTCCCCTCGAGACGTTCCTCGCCCCCGCCCCCAGCTTCGACCCGGCCGCGATCGACCGCTCCAGGGTCCCGCCCGCCCCATACCGGACGAGCGGATCATTCCGCCCCACCCTGCTTGCCGAACGGACCTATGCGCCGAAACGGAACACGCCGAGCATGAAGCGTCGGATAACCGGCTGCGGTGCATCGAGATCGGACCACTGGTGGGCGGCGAAGGCGTCCAGGCGGCGCATGGTTTCGGCAAGGACGTCGTCCGGAAGCACCCAGCTTTCCGCGTCATCGCGCGAGCGGATGCCGTCGAGGACCTGGCGCGGGGTCATTTCGGTCCGCCACTCCGCGGCGACCGCCTCCCCGTCACTCAGCGGCCGGGCACCCAGCTCGGTGAGCGCTCCGACGATCGCCGCACCCCCGCTGGGCGGGGCCGCGGCCGTTGCGCCCGGAGGCAGCATTTCCCGGCCCACTTCCACGACGGTCCGGCGGAAGTGGGTCCTGATCATGCCCGAAAAGGACTCGGGGTCGATCCAGTCGCGGCCGAGGACGAGCGTGCCGCCCGGCCTGACCAGGCGACCGACCCGGGCGAGCACACCCGCCCAGTCGGCCACCAGGTGCAGAACATGCACCGCGATTGCCCCGTCGAAGACGCCCTCGCGGTAGGGCAGCGCCGTGATGTCTCCCAACGCGAGATGGATGCCCGACAGCTCGTCCACGCGGACGCGTCTGGCCAGCTCGGCGAGCATGTGTGAAGAGACATCGATGCCGTGGACTTCACAGCCGGCCGCGGCGAGCGGCAGGGCGATGCGGCCGGTGCCCACCCCAAGCTCCAGCACCCGCGCGCGCGCGCCCAGGTAGCCGGCGATCACCCGTCCGATCTCTGTCGAGACCTCTGATGGATGGCCGCGCAGCACATCGTACTGCGCGGCTACGCGCGTATCGAAGCGATAATCGAGATTGGTCGGTGCATTCATGGAGCGACACCCGCAGACGAATCAAAGGCGTTTCGAGAGTCTCGCGCGCCCGTCGGTCGCCGGGGCGGCTCAGGCCCTCGCCGTCGAGCCCGCCGACACTGGTGACTCGGAAGACCGGCCGTTCTTAACCGAACCGACCGCCTTGGCGGCGAACCGGCTGACGCTGACCCGGTAGAGGATGTAACAAGCCAGCATCAATCCCGCGGCCTCCAGCACAAAAATCCCGAAGTAGGCATGGCTGGGTTCGAGCACGCCGCCGCTGATCAATGCCGTATGCAACGCACCGCTGCCGACCGAGGACAGGCCCATGCCGAACGCCTGCGCCGTGCCCCAGAGCCCCATGTACAGCCCCGTGGCGTTGGCAACGGTCATTTCCATCATCAAGGCCAGCGCACCGACGTTGAACATGCCGATGAACAGACCCATCACGAACAGGATCGGTGGCACGACCGCCTCGATCTCGAGCAGCGAGGAAAAGCCGAGCAGCAGAAAGGTCGCGGCACAACCGATCAGGCCCGTGATCACGAGCTTCTTGCGCGATATCTTCAAGGCGTAACTGACCACGCCGGTCAGCACCATTCCGATCAGCACGCCCCCGGCCCAGTAGCGCTGCAGCGTGGAGGTCTCGGTGATCGACATGGCGAACACCTCCGCGCCGAAGACCTCTATGATGTTCTCCTGCAGGAATATGGAGAAGATCGCCAGGAAAATGAAGGCGAAGAAAGCGCGAGTCTGGGCGTTCTGACGCAGCAACTTAAAGGCCGACGACAGGGGATTGCCGGGCGGCGCGAGAGCGCGCGCCTTCAGGCGGGCTTCCTCGAGCTCCTCGGCGTTCATGCGCCTTTCCATCCCGACGACGCCGAGCAACGTGCTCCCGAGCACGATCAGGGGCGTGAGATTGTAGAGATTCTGCATGGCTTCCGGCGAAAACTCCGGACGCACGATGTTCATCACGACGGTCGCGAGAATCGTGCTCATGATCAGCACGATCCAGACGACCGAAATCACCAGGCCGCGCGTCTCGGGCGTCGTCACTTCGGCGATGAGCGAGTGATAGGTGTCGGCGATCACCGCCATCGACAGGCCGAACACCGTGAACAGCACGATGCCGCTCAGCATGGCGACGGCCGAGCCCTCCCCCATGCCCATCGCCACCGTCGGCAGGGCCAGGAACAACAGGCTGGCGACGAGACTCCCCAGCAGCAGATAGGGCGTTCGCCGATATCCGAACAGCGGCATGGTATCGGCGATGCGGCCGATCACCACCTGGAAGGGGGCCATGAAGTAATGGATGGACAGCAGCGTGGTCACCACGATCGCCGCGATGCCGAGCTCGAAGATGGCCACGCGATTGAAGTCGATCGTGAGGAGGGCGAACATCCAGCCCGTGGCGACCTTCGGCAGGGCGATGCGCAAGGTCCAGACGATCGCCCTGACGGTCTTCCACATGTGACGGGAGCTCCCCAAAAGTCTGCAATCGTTGTATTACATTTGCCGGTTCAATTCAAGCTTGACCGCCGGCCCGCGACACCATGTCGCCAGGGGTGACGAGCACGAACCAAGAGGGCCGTTGTGCGGCCGAAAAGCAATGCCCCTTTGCCCTCGATGCGCCCCGGCAGCAAGCCCGAGCGGCAGGCGTTGCCGCCCGCCCGGAATGCGCGATACTCAGAAGCTGCCGAAACGATAGATGACCCTGATCCCGGCCACGCGCGGCTCCGGCAGGTAGGCGATCAATGCCCGACCGGGCGCGAAGCCTTCGGGTCGTCCGGGATCGACGTTGCGCTGCGCGCTTCGAATGGTGTCGTCGTCGGTGAGGTTGTTGACGAAGCCGATCACGCTGACGTTCCGGAACTCGAGCCCGGCCTGCAGATCGAGATTGGTGTAGCTGGGCATCCACGACCGGTTCGATTCGTCGATGTAGCGCTTCGACCGGTACTGCCCCATCAGCTCCACGAACCAGCTGTTGCCGCTGTCACCCAGCGGGGCGCGGTAGAGCGCGCCGATGTTGAGCGAATGCTTCGGGCTCTTGGCGACGGCATTGCCGGAGAAATTAGCGCAGGGATTGCCCGCCTCGGTGCGCAATTGCGGCGAGGACGTCTGACCCTGAGGGACGCCGCATGCCTCGAAAGACCCCGGGCCGGCTGCGGGGCTCGGCCCCTGCACGTAGTCCTCGAAGGTGGCGTCGGTGTAGGCGTAGCTGAGGTTCAGGTTGACGCGATCGGCCGGCACCCAGTCGGCAGCGATCTCGAAGCCTTTGGACTCCACTTCGGCCGCGTTGGCGATGCCGGGCACCGCGACGATGGTGTCGCCCGCGCCGGTCTGGTTGACCTGCACGCCGATCTGCTGATCGGTGTAGTCGTTATAGAAAACGGCGGCGTCGAGGGCCAGCCTGATATCCCGCCACACGCTCTTGAAGCCGACTTCATAGGCATTCACGAATTCGGGGAGGTAGCCCTGCCCCTCGAAGTCGATCAGCTCGTTGGCGTTGAAGCCGCCGGGCTTGAAGCCCCGGGCGGCGTTGCCGTAGAGCATGAGGTTGTCGCGCACTTTCCAGTCGAGCGTCACGCGCGGCGTCCATTCCTCGTAGGAAAGGCTTTCGGTCTGCGGGCAGCCCTGGACCGTTCCCGGGGGCGGCACGTTCGGCCCCGGGACGCCCATGAAGATCGCGCCCTGCGGGATGTCGGGCAGACAGACCGGCTCGAGCTGGCGCAGGGAGACATCCTGCAGCCGCCAGCCGGGGACTTCGTATCGGATGTCGTCGGAATTGAAGCGGCTCTCAAGACCGAGCCGCACCGTGTCGGTGATGTGCCACTTCAGGCTGCCGTACAAGGCCGTGTACTCGGTATCGCGCTGAATCCGGACCGGGAACTCGGTGCGCGTCTGCTCGGTGGCCAGGAAGAACGGCGGTCCGCCGAGGGGTGAATCGGGATTGCGCACCCAGAAGCTGGAGCTGTTGAGCAGCGAGGACTCCTCCTCGAGATACTGCGCGCCGAAGAGCAGGTCGAAATCGCCGATCGAGTGCGTCCAGAACAGGTTGTGGTCCAGGCGCTCGTCGGCGTAGTCCAGCTGCTGGAACGCCGACAGCGAGAACACGAGCCCGGGCGGCCCGTCGAAATCGGTGAAGTCGCCGTCGGCCTCCACGAAGCTGTCGTTATCGATCCAGCCGAAGTTGTAGCGGAAGGTGCCGAAGTCGGTATCCCACTTCGCATCCAGCGACCCGATGTGCCGATCGTTCTCGAGCCCGCCCGGCGGCTCGCCCGTGAGCTCGTTCAGGCCCATCTGCACGTCGCTGATGTCGGCTGAAACGGGGCCGACGACCGTTCCCCGCGTACAGGCGGCAACCACGGGCGGCGGCTGGCCCGACAGGTCGGACGGACAAGGCAGGGACGGCGACCCGGGCGGACCCGCGGTGAAGGTGCCGTCCGGAACGGGCAGGCGCGTATTGGCCGGGATCTGGGCGGTCGGGTAATCCGAGTTGTCCGTGCTGCTGACCTGGTAACGGAGATTGATATCCCAGTTGTCGCCGGGCGTGAACCGCAGGGCACCGGCAAAGCCCTTGAAACGCTCGGCACCCAGCGGACCGCCGTTGACCGGGTTGGTCCAGAAGCCGTCGCTCTCGCGCACCGCGGCATTGACGCGGTAGGACAGCAGGCCATCGACGATGGGGCCGCTGAGCATGCCCGCCGCGCGTCGCTGCTCGTACTCGGACGCTTCCAGCTCCAACCTGCCTTCGAGCGTGTCGGCGGGCAGTTTGGTGATGTAATTGATCGCACCGGCGAAAGCGTTGCGTCCGTAAAGGGTCGTCTGCGGACCTTTCACGACCTCGATGCGCTGCAGGTCCATGAGATCGGGAACGACCCCCGCACCACCACCCGAGATGGCCAGATTCTCGCCCGACAGATCGAGGCCGTCGAGCATCACGGCCACGCTGGGCCGACCACGCTCGGCCTGCATGCCGCGAACGGCCGGTCGCGTGTCGTTGGGGAAACCGCCGAGGTCGTAGGTCAGGCCCGGCGTCATCCGAGCAACGTCCTCGATTTCGGTGATGCCCGAGCGCAGGATCTGTTCTTCATCGATCACGTTGATGCTCAGCGGTACCGAGCCCTCGATTTCCTCGATTCGGCGTACCGTCACGATCACGTTCTCGAGAACGAGTGCCGCATCGATTTCGTCGTTGTCATCGTCCTGCGCCGGCGTTGCTTCGTCCTGTGCGAGGGCGGGCGTGAAGACGCAGGCCGCCATCACCAGACAGCAGATCAGAAGCGCTGACCGGGCCTGTCGGCCATTCTTGCGGGTTGGTTCAGTCGAGGAAGGGAGGAAGAATCGGGCCGGGTCAGTGAATTTGATCAAGTTGTTTCCCTCTCACAGGCGTGATTGTCGTTGGCGTCCGGCATGCTGTTGTAACCGGCCGCGGGTCATTGATACACGAGACGAATGCAGCACGTCAAGAAGAAGCGAAAATTCGGTAAAACGAATATGAAGCGCGGTCGTTCGGCCACCCGCCAGAGCCCCAGTACTTCAATGAAAAGGTCGGCTGTGAGCGCCCTCTGGGCACTCGATTACCAAGTCGACGCCGACCGTCTACTCAGGCTGATTTCCGTTTTCCGAGCGGCCGGAGATGCGCGAATTCACTCTCGACGGTGATCGGCGAGAAGGGCCGCCTCCAGGCCACCGGCTTGGGTCGCCTTCATCGAACGCCTGCTAGGATTTAGGGTTACAGAATCCTTGCCTAGAAGAAGGTCACGGTGACCATGAACATCATCCTGCTCGAATTGATCCTGGTCCTGGTCGTGGCCCTTGGCCTGGGCTTCTGGCAGCTCTACGACGTCAACAAGGCGCTTAAGGAACATTCCGACGATGATCCTTCGGAGGATGCTCGGCACAGACAGGCGCCCTCTGAAGGTGGTCACGAGGCCGGCCGGGATGACAGCGAACCCTGATCCCGAGCTCTCGGCTTCAGCGCCGCAGGCGCTGGACCACGTCCGCGACATGAGCCAGGAGAGCGAGCGCCAGCCAGGCGCCGGTCACCTGCCAGGCGGCCCCTTCCAGCACGGCGCCCAGAGCCAGAAGCAGGCAGGCGCCCGCGGCAAGATTGAGGAGCAGGCCCGCAACGGGCAGTCGGTCGCGCCGCGACAGGGCGAAGATGCAGATGATCACGGCCTCGACGGCCATCAGGGCCAGGATGAGATGGACGATCAGGCCGCTCTCGAATAACGCGCCCATCAATCGCCCTCCTTGCGGCCCGATGTGTCGTTCTTGACGGGCCATGCCGCGTCGGGAGCGGCGAAATCGGTGATCAGCCCCGCCACGGCGTCGGCGTCTTCCTCGTGGGCCAGATGACCGAGGGCCGGCAAGCGGGCGAGACGAGCGCCAGGCACCATCCTGCGCACCCTTTCGGCATCGTCCGGGGCGACCGCGAGATCGTTCTCGGCCGCGACCAGCAGCAGGGGCACCTGCAGCCCTGGTAGTTCCCCATTGAAGCTGCGCAGATCCCAGTTGGCCATCATCCCGAGCGTGGCGGCCACGTGCGCCGGGCTCGTGAAAAGTCGGGCATAGAGCTCGATGCCCGCCTCGTCCAGCTGCGAGCCGGTGCCGCGAATCAGTCTTGCGACCCGCCCCCGGCTGGCTGCGCCCCGGGCGAAGACCCGCGGCGTCAGGGGATTGAGGAACAGAAGCTTGGCCAGAGGCGGGAAGAGATAGCCGGCCGTTCCGCGAAACGGCAGCAGCGCACCGTTGACGCTGATCGCGACCTGCGGGGCCAGCGATGCGTCGAGACAGCATCGCAGCAGAATCGCCGCACCGGCCGAATGCCCGACGACGACCCGGGGCCTGAGCGCCAGTGCCTCGCACAGCGCCGCGACGGCGCGCGCCATCCCGGGCAACGAAAGGCGGCGCCGAGGCGGGCACTCCGTGAAGCCGTGGCCCGGAAGGTCGGGCGCGATCACCGTGAACTGCCGTGCCAACAGCGGAGCAAGCGCGCGCCAGGAGTGGGTCGACGCCCCCGTACCGTGAATCAACAGGACCGTGGGACCCTCGCCCATTTGCTGGACGTGCCAGCGCAGACCGCCAGCGTCGACGAAGCGGCTGGCCCGGGCATGCGGCCAGGTATCGCCCTCGACCGACCAGTCGAGGGCGCCCGTCGGACGCGTTCCCGGGCCCGGAGAGCTCAAGACACCGGGTTGAGCCTGACGATTGCCGCGTTGAGTATCGCGGCAAAACTCACCCAGGCCAGATAGGGCAGGAGCAACCAGGCGGCCGCCCTCGACAAGGGCCGCAGTCCCACGATCAGGGCGACGATCGAAAGCCAGAGCAGCACCACCTCCGCCAGGGCCCAGTCGGGTCGATGCAGACGAAAGAACAGCAGACTCCAGAAGACGTTGAGAAACGCGTTGATGGCAAACAGGGAGAGAATCCGGTTGCGCGCAGCGCTATCGGGCGCCCCCCGCCATGCACGCACACCGGCGATGGCTGCCAGGGCGAATATCAGCGTCCAGGCCGGTCCGAAAAGCCAGTCCGGTGGTTGCCAGGCCGGCTTCACCAGTGCGCGGTACCAGCCGTCCAGGTCGGTCGCCAGCAACCCCAGAACGGCAACCAGAATCGCCGCCAGGGCGGCCAGAACGACGGGCACCCAGCGGCGCGTTGACGCTGTCGGACTCATTTGACCGAGGCGAAACCCAGCAGATGCGCCATGTCCTTGAAAAAGATTCGTACGTGGGCCGTGGGCCTGGCCTTGACCAGGCGCTTGTACATATACGCCTCCCAGGTCAGGTGCTGTACGTCGGGATCGCGGCAGATGCTGACGAAACGTTCGCGCCGCTTGTCGCTGTTGTACCAGAAGCGCTGCATGATCCCGAGTATCCAGAACACCCGCCCGTGCGCCTTCATGAATCGCTTGCGCGCCGAACGCAGGACGCGGGCATCACCGCTGCGGCAGAACTCGTCGGCCGTCTGAGCGGCGATCCGGCCGCTGAACATGGCGTAGTAGATGCCCTCGCCCGAAGCCGGCGCAACGCAGCCGGCGGCGTCTCCGGCCAACAGGACGTCACGAGCGTTGTCCCAGCGTTTCAGCGTTCGAAGCGGAATGGGTGCGCCCTCCCGACGGATCAGGGTGCTCTCACCCATGCCCGAGCGCTCGCGGAGCTTGGTCACGGCTTCACGCATGGAAAAACCCTTGTTGGCCGTGCCGACACCCACGCTGGTGCAATCGCCGTGCGGAAAGATCCAGGCATAGAAATCAGGAGACAGTTCGCCCTGGTAGTACACGTCGCAGCGTGACCCGCTGAAGTCCCGGGTGCCTTCGGGGGGCGAGCTGACGATCTCGTGGTAGGCAGCCACGAAAGGAATGGCCTCGGCGCCCGGAACGTTCTGCCGAGCCACCTCGGAACGCGCGCCGTCGGCGCCGATCACGAGGCGCGCCGTCACCCGCACGGGTTCGGCATCGCGCCCGTCGTCGGGACCGGTGGGCTTGTAGACGACGACCGGCCGACCCTCGCGATCGTGTTCGATCGTCTTGAACCGGCCGGCGCGCCTGACCGCTCCGGAGCGAGCGGCCCGCTCACGCAGCCACTCGTCGAAATGTTCGCGATCGACCATGCCCACGAAGCCGTTGATGGGCATATCCACCTCGGCCGACTTCGGCGAGATCATCCGGGCACAGTTGGAGCGGGCCACGAGCAGGGAGTCGGGCACGTCGAACTCTTCGAGAAGGATCGGCGGAACGGCACCGCCACAAGGCTTGATGCGCCCACCGCGGTCGAGCAGCAGCACCGAGCGTCCCGAACCGGCGAGTTCGTTCGCGGCGGTCGCGCCGGCGGGTCCGCCACCGACGACAACGACATCGAAAACTTCCCCGTGCCCTGGCGCTTGCGATTGTCGTTGCATGATCGTCGCTCTCCGTGTGCAGGAAAAAGATACCGCTGCGCATCCCCGGCCGCAAGTGTGCCCCGGCCCGCTCAACGGCCATGTGACGACGACATGCTTCCGGCGGCCTTCGATGATCGGCGGGGCGGCGAATCGTCCGCGATGAGCCGGGGTCAGACCGTGGCCGGCAACAGGTTCCTCACCGCAAAGGCCGATACCAGCATGCCGAGCACGTAGAGCGAGGTGCCGGTGGCGTTGTACCAGGGGGCGCGCTCCCGTGGTTTTTCGATCATTCGAACCATCAGCACCATCTGCAACGCGAGCAGCCCCACGACCGTCGCCGCATGATAGGGACGATCCCAGGCAAGCAGCAGGACGATGACCACGAGCTGCGGAACGGACATGACCACGCAGGCAAGTCGCGCCGCACGATCGACGCCGAGTTGAACCGGCAGCGAAGCCAGCCCCATGCGCTTGTCACCCTCGACCGACTTGAAGTCGTTGAGCGTCATGATGCCGTGGGCACCGAGGCTGTAGAGCACGGCGAGAACCACGATCGGCCAGCCCGGGAAACCGGACAACATGGCCGCCGCGCCGGTGAACCAGGCAATCCCCTCGTAGCTGAAGCCAACCGCCGCGTTGCCCCACCAGCCGTTCTGCTTGAGCCGGAACGGGGGCATGCTGTACATCCACGCCAGTAACAGCGCGATGGCCGTGGCCGCGAACACCCAGACACCCAGAAGCGCCGCGACCAGGAGTGAAACAGCGCTGCCGATCAGACTGATGTACAGCCCCCAGCGACCCGGAATGCGCCCGGAAGGAATGGGACGATTCGGTTCATTGATGGCATCGACATGGCGATCGAACCAGTCGTTGACCGCCTGGCTGGTCCCGCAAACCAGTGGTCCGGCCAACAGCAATCCGCCGAGCGCGAACAGCCACCGATCCTGAATCGCAACGCCGGCCGAGACGATACCGCAACCGAACGCCCATACCGGCGCGAACCACGTCACTGGCTTGAGCAGTTCCAGAACGGTCTTGGGCGAAAACGGAGCGGCCATACCCTGAAGTCTACCCCACAAAGACGCCCGTTGACCGGCTTCACGGGCGCCCATCGAGGCGGATGATCCGGCGTCATCCAGAAGGGCTGTTGATACAGGTCAACGAGCGCTCGGCCGCGATCGCGTATTGATTGACATGCGTAGCGCCGGAGTTTAATTTCGATATGGGAGATCAAACCGGTCAGGGGACTACTCAGCGACCGGATCGAACCATGAAGACACGGCCGCGAGTCTGCGTGACACGACACTCGACACGTGAGCTTAGGCTCACGACGCATCGGCTTGAGCGTTCCACGAGCTCCGCAGATCGCTTTCACACCGCGCCCTCGAACGCGTTCAACGGCGCCGAAACCGCGGGCTTCGCCCGGACGCAAGGCGGGCCGGGGATTTTACCGCCATGGGCATCGCGCGAATGAAGCGAAACGATCTCAGTCTCGCAAAGGCATGGACCCGCTTCGGTCCCGAAATGCTGCCGTTCGCCGATGCCGCCAGCGACCAGCTGCCGCTGGGCCGGCTGCTGCGCCTGTCGCTTTTCCAGATTTCGGTGGGCATGGCCGTGGTGCTCCTGACCGGCACGCTCAACCGGGTCATGATCTTCGAGCTCGGTGTTCCGGCCTGGCTGATCGCGACAATGGTTTCGTTGCCGCTGGTGTTCGCCCCGTTGCGAGCACTGATCGGATTTCGCTCCGACACCCACCGCTCGGTGCTCGGATGGCGTCGGGTGCCCTTCATCTGGTTCGGGACGCTGATGCAGTTCGGCGGCCTGGCGATCATGCCCTTCGCGCTGCTCGTGCTTTCCGGCGACGGCCAAGGACCCGCGTGGATCGGCGTGATCGGCGCGGCACTGGCCTTCCTGCTCACCGGAGCGGGCATGCATACCGCGCAAACCGCCGGACTGGCCCTGGCCGGCGATCTCGCGCCGGAGGCGTCCCGGCCCCGGGTCATCGCGCTGCTCTACGTCATGCTGCTGATGGGCATGGTCGGCAGCGCCCTGATCTTCGCGCTGGCCCTGGCCGACTTCGGGCAGATTCGACTGATCCGGGTGATCCAGGGAGCGGCGCTCGCCACGATGATCCTGAACTGTCTGGCCCTGTGGAAACAGGAGCCTCGCGATCCGGCCCGCACGTCCATGGAGCTTCCGCGCCCGAGCTTCCGGGAAGCCTGGCGCAGCCTGATTCGCCAGGCTGGCATGCGTCGCTTTCTCGTGGCCGTGGGTCTCGGGAGCGCCGCGTTCAGCATGCAGGACATCCTGCTCGAACCCTACGGTGCCGAAGTACTGGGCCTGAGCGTGAGCGCAACGACAATCCTGACGGCCCTGCTGGCCGGTGGCGCACTGGCCGCCTTCGGCTATGCCGCACGCTCCCTGGGTCGGGGTGGCGATCCTCACCGTCTTGCGGCCACGGGGCTGCTGGTCGGCATAGCCGGATTCACGGCCGTGGTGCTCGCCGCGCCGTTGGAATCGAGTCTGATTTTCAGGGCCGGCACCATACTGATCGGATTCGGTGGCGGCCTGTTCGCGGTCAGCACGCTGACCGCGGCCATGGATATGGCCGGAGACAGCGACAACGGGCTCGTGCTGGGCGCCTGGGGTGCCGTGCAGGCGACCGCCATCGGGACAGGCATCGCCCTCGGCGGCGGGCTCCGGGACTTCGTCGACGGCCTCGCCGTCGAGGGCCATCTGGGGCCGGCATTATCGGGCCCGGCCGTCGGCTACGGATTTGTTTATCAACTCGAAGTTGTTGTATTGTTCATAACATTGGCAATTGTCGGACCATTGGCCAAACCGTGGCAGCGCGGTCGTTCAGTCGCAGTCACTCGAAAGCGATTCGGTCTCGACCAGATGCCGGAATGACCCGGCGCAACAGGAGAACGCGTCATGCCCACAGGTGCAATTACTGGTTACATGGACGTCGCACAGCTCGTTCTGTACGCATTCTGGATCTTCTTTGCCGGATTGATCATTTACCTCCGACGGGAGGACAAGCGCGAAGGCTACCCGCTCGAATCGGACCGTAGTGATCGCGCACCCCGCGTGAACGTGGTGGGCTTCCCGAAGCCTCCCGAGCCCAAGGAGTATCGTCTACCGCTCGGCCAGGGCACGCGCAAGGCACCGCACCCCGAGTCGCCGGCCGGCGACATTCCGGGCACCGAGAAAGCGGCGGCCTGGGACGGAGCGCCCCTGGTGCCGACCGGCGATCCGATGCGCGACGGCGTCGGACCGGCAAGCTACGCGAACCGGGACGACGTGCCCGACCTGACGATCGAAGGAACCCCGAAGGTGGTGCCAATGCGGGTCGCCAGGGACTTCATGGTGGAGCCCAATGATCCGGATCCGCGCGGCATGGCGGTCATCGCCGCCAACGGCAAGGCCGTCGGAACCGTCAAGGACCTCTGGGTGGACCGGGCCGAGCACAGGATCCTGTTCTTCGAGGTCGACCTGGACGACACCGGTGGCGGCGACGAAGCCGAATATGGCGCCCAGCCCGCATCAACGGCGCAGAATCCGCTGTTGCCCTACGGTTTCGCCAACGTCAGTTTCGGGCGTAAGCAGATTCGCGTGGTATCGATCATGGCCGAGCATTTCGCGCACGTGCCTCGTACCGCGAGCGACGAGCAGATCACCCGACTGGAGGAAGACCGGATCACCGCCTATTACTCCAGCGGTCACCTGTACGGCCGTCCTTCACGCCAGGAACCGCTCATTTGAGCGAGATCAGGGTCAAGGCCATCAAGCCCCTTCCGGAGCCGCTACCGGAAGGGGAAAAGGTGCTCTGGCAGGACTCTCCCGCCTGGAAACCGTTCAGCCGGCGCGTTTTCCAGCTGGACAAGATCGCGCTCTACTTTCTCGTCATCGTCGCCTGGGTTGCAACGTCCGCCTACCTGGAAACCCGTGAAGGGATCGCCCTCCTGCGCTCGCTGGCCTGGTCGATTCCGCCCGCGCTGGGCGTACTGGGTTTGCTGGCGATCATCGCCTGGCTGTACGCGCGCACCACGGTATACACGATCACCACCAGGCGCGTCGTCATTCAGTCCGGTCTCGCCCTGCCCAGCGCCGTGAACCTGCCCTTCCGCAAGGTCAGCAGTGCCGACATGAAGACGTTTACCGACGAGACCGGCGACATCGAACTGACGATGTCGGGGCCCCGTCTGCTCTACAGCATGCTGTGGCCGAACGTACGGCTCCTGCGACTGAAACGTCCAACCCCGATGCTGCGCGCGCTCGAACAACCGCACATGGTAGCCGAGATTCTCGGCGGGGCGCTGGCGGCTGATCAACCAGGCGATTCCGTGCCGGCGCAGGACAGTGAGGACCTGGAGTCGGGTCGGCGTCGCGCTGCAACCTCCTGAAGCACCCATGGCCGAGCAGCACAGCCATCAGATACACGTCCCCAAGGGAGCGCTCATCGCCGCCGGCGTGCTGATTCTGCTCACCATTACGGCGGTCGCCGCCTTCCGTATCGCGGGCCTCGACCCGACCGCCCGGATACCCGCCTCCGATCGGCCGCTCGAGGTCAGAGAGCTTCGATTCGAAGACAGTCCGAACGGGCAGGTGCTCGTGTACGATCTCACCGACGACGCTGCGGATCGTGTCGTTCACGTCGTCCAGCCGGGCGAAGGCGGATTCATTCGCGGCGTCCTGCGCAGCATGGCGCGATCTCGACGGGCAAGCGGGATTGGGCGAGAACACCCGTTCCTGCTCATCACCGAGCCTAACGGCACCCTGGTACTCGAGGATCCGCAAACCGGGGAACGGATCTACCTGCCCGCATTCGGGCCCACCAACATCGAATCCTTCAGATCGATGCTGGCCAGCGACGAGAAGCCGCAATGAACGCCGAACCGGAAAGCAGTGCGGAAGCCGGGAGCTCCTCGTCCAGGAAGGGACCTTACACTTGCAGCTGACCCTGACGGCCATCCTTTTCGCGACGTTCCTCTGGTGGTTCAGCACCGGTGTGGTCTTCTACCTGAACGCCCGACCCACCCGCACCTTCCGGTGGAGCATGCTGGCAGGCTCGATCGTCCTTGCTGTCGCCCTGTACGGCCTCTGGGCGAGCGCCGAATCCCGATCGGTCGGGGCGGTCTTCATCGCGTTTACCTGCGGGCTGGTGATCTGGGGCTGGCACACCATGAGCTACTACATGGGGATCATCACGGGCCCGAGGCGAGAGCGCTGTCCGCCGGACTGCGGCCGACTCGAGCGTTTCTTCCTCGCCATTGCAACCAGCCTCTATCACGAGCTGGCCATCATCGCCACCGCCGGCCTGATGATCTGGATGACATGGGGACAACCCAATGCCTTCGGTCTGTGGACTTTTCTCCTGCTCTGGGGCATGCATGTCAGCGCCAAGCTCAATGTCTTTCTCGGGGTGAGGAACCTCAATACCGAGTTCATTCCCGAACGCCTTGATTACCTGACGAGCTTCTTCCGCCAGAAGTCGATGAATCTCCTGTTTCCGTTTTCGGTCACCGCGGGGACGATCATCACGACCCTGCTGATTCAGCAGGCGAGCACGACGGACGGGGGCGCTTTCGCGACCGCTGGTTTCGTCTTGCTGGCTTCACTGATGGCGCTCGCGGTCATCGAGCACTGGTTCATGATTCTTCCGATTCCGGCCGAGGCACTCTGGCGTTGGAGCATCGAGCCGTCCGCAGCGGATACCGAAAGTTCCGAATCGACCGGGAGTCGAAGGCAGTCCGTAACAGCCGGGTACGACACGGGAGACTCTGCAGGAACGCCTGCGGAGGAAAAGAACTCCATCAAACCATCCACCCGATCCGCCAACGCCTGAGCATGCGCGACCTCGCCGGACTCTCCCGGACCCGCATCGGAAGCCGGGGATGACGCAACCGCCCCAGGCTCTGCCTCACGTACTCGCCGGAGAGAGACGGGAAGTTCACGATCATCGGGCAGGGCTCGTCAGCTACTACGTCGACGGGCCGGCTCCGGCTGGTCCGTCACACGGTCCAGGGCAACCGCCTCCGCTCCTGCTCGTGCACAGCATCAATGCCTCGGCTTCGGCACACGAGGTCCGGCCCTTGTTCGACGCGTTCAGGGCAAGGCGTCGAACCTATGCAATCGACCTTCCCGGCTACGGTTACTCAGAACGCAGCGACCGGACCTATTGCCAGGGTCTGATGGTCGACGCGCTCCTTGCCGTCATATCGGACATCCGCTCGGACAACGACCAATCGCCGATCGATGCGCTGGCCGTGTCGCTCTCCTGCGAGTTTCTCGCCAAGGCCGCAATCGCCTCGCCCGGCTCGATTCGCAGCCTGGCCCTGGTCAGCCCGACCGGTTTCGCGCGAAACTCGCCCTCCAGGGGGCCTCCGGATGCCGACTGTCGGATACCGATGGCCTATCGCATCCTGACCCTGCCGCTGCTGGGGCGGGCGCTGTTCGCATTACTGACGAGCGCGCCGAGCATTCGCTTCTTTCTGCGCAAAACCTGGGGGCGCAAGGAGATCGATGAGGAAATGTTCCGGACATCCTGCCGACTGGCCCGATATCCGGATGCGCATCGGGCGCCGTTTCACTTTCTCTCCGGCTACCTGTTCAGCGCCGATATCCTGACGACCTACGAAAGGCTGACCCAGCCTGTCTGGCTCTCGCACGGCGTGCGGGGCGGCTTCACGGATTTTTCCCGGACCGATGCCATCTCGAGAAAACCGAACTGGCGGATGACCCGCTTCCCGACCGGTGCGCTCCCGTACTTCGAGATTCCGACGACTTTCGTGGACGAATACGAGAAATTCCTCGGGCTGGCAGCTGCCGGGCAAGCGAGCGATTCAGTCGACCAGGACGAGGGCGGCTGAATCGCCCGAAAAGGCAACAGCCAGGCATACCCGTCGCAACCCACGTATGATCACGTCCCTGAGAAGGCACGCTCGCGGGCAAGTCGAGCCTCAGACCGACCTCGCGACATGAGGTCGGCCTGGCTTGACCGGCCAGCAGCGCGTCAGCGCGGACCGGCGGGAGAATCGGGCGCCGTCCCGACCGGGTTCCCGCTTCCGGGGATCGCGCTCACCAACTCTCCCGACTGTTCCTCGCGCTCGGCAGACGCCTGTGAACTCACTGACTCACCGTACAGGGAGGGGAAATTCTCCGCCATCTGCAGGCCGCCCAGCGGCTTGTTGACGCCCTGGTGGCACGTCGTGCAATTCACCTTGCGGCCTTCGCCCGTGGGTCCGAGACGATCGGGCGGGAGCAGATCGCTCACCGGAGCGACGTGCTCCAGATTGAGCGTCTGGGCCATGCGAATCCCGTGATAGGCGGAGACACGCGCGGGGTTGCTCTGCTCCCAGCTTCCGAAATCGCGACTGTTGTGGCAGTAGGTGCAATTGACATCCAGCGAGGTGGACATATGCATCATCAGTGCGTAGGTCTCCTCGGTGTGCTGAATGCTGGTCCCGGGCTTGTCGGCTTCCGGTAGCGCGGTCCGTCCGGCAATGCGGATCTCGTCGGTACCCTCGAGGTAGTCGCCAAACGGATCCTCGGGCAGTGAAGTCAGGCCCACTTGTTCCGCGGCGCGGTTCTGACCCGCCCGCCAGCCGACGAGTCCCCGGCCGGATTCGGCGGCGGGGTCGGCATTGAACCAGGTGTACTCGGGAACGTTCTGACCTCGGTGACAGGTATAGCAGGTCACCCCGGTCGCCTGGACGTGGTTCTCCCAGCCACTGTTGATCGCTTGCGTCATCCGGATCATGTGGCGCGAGACGTCCTTTCGGTAGACGCTATCGTCCGCGAGATTGTTGAGCACATGACAACCCGCGCAACCTTCTTCCGGCGTCACCCACTCGGTCATTTGCTGCATGATCCGGGTAAATCGCGCCACCGACAGGTCGCCCAGAACCTGCACGTTCTGGTAAATGTCCCCGGCGCGCGGCCCCCCACCGTCTTCCGGCAGGGGCGATATCTCGGGCACCATCTCGAGCTGGGCCTGCAATCGGGCCGGATCGACCCGGGGGTTGCTCACCTGGACCATTCCGGTTCCCCGGAATCCGCTCTGCTCGGAGTCCATTGGCGGCGCTTCCCAACCGGCGGTCAGCAGCATGAAGCCGGTCAGAATGAGGAAGATGAAACCGATGAACCAGGCGAGTATCTTCATTGTTCAGCTCCCTGCATCGCCGCGGCGGCGGGATCCGCCACCCCGGTTTCCGGATAGGGCGGCACCAGGCCGTGTTTCATGCCCCACAGGTACCAGTTCTCGACGACCGTGCCGGTCAGCAGGATACCGATGCCGCCGGTGAGCGGAACCAGCACCGCGAACCACCAGGCCCAACGGTGAATCGATTCGGCGTTGGCGCAGAAGCCCATCGTCCAGCGCCAGAAGAGCGCACCTCGCTCGAAAGCGGTGCCCCGGTCGTACGCCTGTTCGATTTCACGCTCCGCGCCGAACCGGCTGGTTGCAAGCACGGTTCCCCCATGCATTGCGAACAACAGTACGGAGCCGTACAGGAACGCGATCGAAAGCATGTGGAAGGGGTTGTAGAAGAGGTTGCCGTAGCGGATCGAGAAGGCCGCGGTCCAGTCCAGGTGCGGGAAGATCCCGAAGGGTACCGCTTCACTCCAGCTACCCATCGCTATGGGCCTTATGAAGCCCAGCACGAGGTATAACCAGATCGCCGACATGAATGCCCAGGCAACGTGCGTACCCAGCCCCAGCGCCCTGGCCCGCGTGTACATTCGCACCCACCAGAGCAGGAGCGACAGGGTCAGGAAGAAACCCGCCATCAGCCACCAACCGCCCTGATTGAGCGGCGGCAGGCTCAGGCCGTATTCCGGAGGTGGCGGCTCGAGGGCAAGCCATGGCAACTGCCGGATGAACTCGACCGGATCCCATCCGACCGACGCCCACATGTTCAGGCCGATGATTTCGATCGCGATGAAACCGGCGAGCAGCGAGGCCACGCCATAGGAGCCCAGGTAGATCGGACCGATCTGTGCGTCGCCGATCTTTCCCATCCAGTAGGACTTGAAAGGCTTGCCAATTCTCGGATAGCTACCCTCTGGAAGCGGAGCACCGTAATCGGGTGGCCCATGAACCTGTGCCCGGGTAAAGATATTGGTGTTTTCGACCATGAGGGCTTGTTTCCTTTTGAATTACGACCAGATCGGCAGTTCAAGCCACCAGTTCCACCATTCCGGCCAACCGCGTGACCAGAAAGGACCGCTGATGATGATGCAGACCGCGCTGAAGAATCCCGCGGCGATCGCCAGGAACAGTCCCAGCCGATGAATACCGAGTTCGCCGATCGAATAGCCGATGGTGTCCCGGAAGAAGGTATTGATGTGTTCTGCCGTGCCGATCGGCTTGCCCTGTCCGGGATTGAGCACGGACAGCACCGCACCACCGTGCAAGGCCAGGGCGAAGGTCGTGGTGAAGAAGAACGTCACGGCAAGCATGTGTGCCGGGTTGTAATGGAAGTGCAGGTACTGATACCCGACGTTCGAGACCCAGTCGAGGTGACTCAGGATGCCGTAGGGAAAAGCATGACCCCAGGCACCCATCAGAACCGGTCGGATCACGACGAGACTGACATAGGCGAAAATCGCAGCTCCGAAGGCGATCGGCACGTGGTAGCCCATGCCGAGCTTTCGACAGATCTCCACTTCGCGCAACGCCCATGAGACGAAGGCCCCGATCGCGCACACTGTGACAATCTGCCACAAACCGCCCTCCTTGAGAGGAGCCAGCGCGAGCCCGTAACTGATATCGGGCGGAGCGATATTGATCTGCCAGATGTTCCAGGTCGGACCGATTGCCGCTCCATAGATCAGCAGGGTCGTTCCCAGAATCGAGAAGAAGATCGTGGTGACCCCGAAAAAGCCGACATAGAAGGGCCCGACCCAGAAATCGAACAGGTCGCCGCCGATCAGTGTGCCGCCACGCACGCGGTATTTCTTTTCAAAGCTCAGCATCGACATGCCTGCGCCTCCATCAATCTCAACTCAGTGCCGACCGGTCCAGCGGGGGGAGCTGTACCCCCGCTGCGCCGGGGCACTACTAGACCCAACGTGTGGGACTATGCATTTCACGCGTTCCTTCCTGCAGGGTCGCACTCATGCTTTGCTCCGCGGCCGCGCCGCTCGAGGGTGCTCCTTCCAGCCAGTTGAACCGGTCGGTACTCAGCAGGACGAAGTGGATGAGAAGTGCCAGCGCGAACAGGAAAGTGAACAGCGCCACGAGCACTCTACGGGGATCAAACAGAAGCCATATACGCCACATGATGATTCTCCTAGCTTATCGATGAAACAAAAGAACTGACGGCCGAGGCCGCTGAATCGATGACCGCATAGCCTTCAGGTCCCGGCAGCCACGGCCGCCATTGCCAGGCGAGTATATGAGCGACCACTGCAATGGCCACGAAGACAATGAAGCTCACGATGAAGATCTTGTGGAACTCCTTGGCTTCCTTTTCGCTCAGACCCGATATGGATTGTTTCTGGTCTTGGTTGTCCATACTACTTTCTCCTTCAATTGCCCTTTCGGACGGTGCCGCGCATCAGCCCCGCGGCGGGCTCTTCCGACGTGATGTCGACGAATACTTCAATTTGCATTTATTCAAACCAACCTCATAAACACGTCTTGATCCAGATCAATTGTTCCAGCACTCCGGCAGCGACGGTTGCCGCGCCATCCTGGTCTCGGCGCTCAATGATGACTTCAATGAAACGCCCTCCAGTCCAGGATCGTTTTCAGGCTGGCCGGGTTGCCGAAAGCGTTTTCGTAGGCTTCCTGCGCCTTATCGGCATCCCGACATTCCGTAATCAGCCCATCAAGACTCAACGAGCCGCTTTCAACTAGGCGGCAAACAGCCGCCAGGTCTTCCTGCTGCCACTCGGCGGCGACACGAAGTCGGGCACGCCGCATGAAGGCGGGCGGGAAGGCGAACTGCAACGGCTGGCTGTAGAATCCCGCAAGCACGACCTCGCCGCCCGGGGCGAGACGCGCGATCAGGGTATCGAGTAATCCGGCCGAACCACTGACGTCATGGATGGCGCTGTAGTCGAAGCGCGGATCCTCTGCGGAAGACTTGACTTCGTAACCGGCGTTGCCGGAACGCCGTCTCGGATCGATCTCCCAAACCACCGGCGGCACATCACCCAGAACGAGCGCCAGCCTGGCCAGCAGTCGGCCCAGTACGCCATGACCGACAATCAACTCCGGACTTCTGAAACCACCCTCGGGCGCACGAATAGCGTTGTAAGCCGTTGCCGCCAGTGCGAGCAACACGCCACGTTCTCCGAGGCTTTCATCGAGGGGCAGCGTGCGCTTGCCCGGCAAGACGACTCTGGAGGCGGCGCCTCCGAACAGGCCGTGCACGTGCCCGTAACAACGAGCACCGGGGACGAAAACGAGCTGGCCCGCTCGTCGTTGCGACTGCGGGCCAGCAGAGATGATTCGACCGACTGATTCGTAACCCGGCACAAGCGGGTAGCCCATACCGGGGAAAGGGGGCATTGTCCCGTTCCAGAGCAAACGCTCCGTCCCCGTGCTGATTCCGCTGAAGTCGATATCGACGACAACATCATCCCTGGCCGGCGGCGTTAATTCCAGTCTCCTGAAATCCGAACGTTCCGGCGCTTCGAGGACTACGGCAAGGGCGGCTAGGTCGGACACCCTTACGATAGGCTCTTGCTGGCTACATGCCGGTTGGCAATCATTTCACTTACTCCAGCTGCTCGGCGGCAGCTATCCCTCTGCCTCTTAACATACACCAAGTCAAGACGATTTCAAAGTCCCGGCGATATCGCCGAAACGCCTCTACGACAGGCCTTCACGGCCGTGAAGGTGTCTTCACAAATGTGTTTGATCGAGCGGCCTGACAGTCAATACACGAACCAGCAAAGGCGCTGAAGTTCTATGTTCCTTCGGCGCCATGAAGCCGGCCTGTCGAAGCAATGAAGTGATGTCGCTGACGCTGCGCGGCCTGCCCTGCCCCATCGCCATGAGGTAAAAGCCGAAGTAGGCTGCCCCGACCGGTTCGGCGCCTCGCGTTCGGAGCATGGGTTCGGCAATCAGCAAGACACCGTCCGATGCAATGGCCCGGCGAACGGAACGCAAGATGCTCAGTGCAGCATCATCGTCGTGGTCGTGAAGCACCCGGACCAGCGTGATCAGATCGAAACCGGCGGGCAGGGAATCGGCGAGGAAGTCGCCCGCGCTGGCACTGGCGCGCTCTCCCGAATCCAGCCGGTCGAATCGCTCCCTCGCCTGCTCCGCGACCGATGGCAGGTCGAACACGCAGGCTTCCAACCGCGCGTGCCGGGTCACGGCCGCCTGCACGAATGCGCCCGATCCACCGCCGACGTCGAGCAGACGGCGATGCCGGTCGAACGGATAGGCCGAAAGCACCTGGTCGGCGATGAGCGCCTGCGAGGCCGCCATCAGTTGACTGTAGGCCCTCGTGTCCTCGGACCCGAGGTCTTGCGGTCTCGCGCTTCCGGAATAGGCCCAGAACCCTTGAAGTTCGGCGCCCTGAAGTTCGCCGCGCAACAAACCCACCGGATCGTTCAGGTCCGCGTAGAAGGCACTGTGGTGCTCGACCATCATGGCGACCGCGGGGTTACCCAAAAGCGCCGCGCCAAGCGGCCCCAGACCGAACCGCTCGCGTCCGTGGACCTGAACCAACTGGAGCGATTCGGCAGCCTCGAGCAAGCGGTCGATCGAGCTCCGCGGCATCTCGAGAGCGTCGGCCAGTTCGGCGGCAGTGCGCGGATGCTGATAGAGCGTTTCGAACAACTCGAGACGCGTACAGGCCAGCAGTACTTGGGAATAGACGAAACCGCTGCACAGATCGAACAGTGCGCGCATCCTGCGGCGCGCGACCCAGCCCGCCAGCGGAAGGCGAAGCGCTCGGCGCTGGAAGTCGGAACTGCTCAACAGACGATCACGCCAGTTCAGGAACGGCGCGACCCAGGATCTCAAGAAGCTCAATGGCGGTCCGGGCGATCGGCGACAGCGCTGCGCTGATGCCGGATCAGGCCGCGTGCTCGGCCAGGGAAGCCGGGAGGAACTTGCTGGACTCCTCCATGACACGTGCCTTGAGCCGTGCTCGACCCGGACAGGGTGGAATCTTCTCGACGATGCCGGCCATGACGCTTTCGAAATGACGACGAGCACCATTGAGGCCCATCTCCCGGACCGAACTGGGATGCCCTCGCGCTTCGTCCTGGCCGATCGGCTTGCCCAACTGCTCGGCGTCGCCGGCGACGTCTAGAATGTCGTCGACGACCTGGTAGGCACTGCCGATGTTCTCGCCCAGCGCACGCCAGGGCTTCGGATCGACACCCGCGGCAGCGGCACCGGCGGCGGTCGCCGCAGCAAACAGCGAGCCCGTCTTCAACTGCTGGTAATCGGCCAGGTTGACTTCCGGCTCGCACTCCCAGGCCTGCCCCGCAACGATACCGCTGTGCATGCCGACGGAGCGGGCAATGATCTCGATGAGCTGCGGAAGCCGTTCGGGCGCCCGACTCGCCGCCCGGGTCAGCGCCTGGAACGCGAGCACGATCAGCGCATCGCCGGTCAGCACCGCCAGGCGCTCACCGAAGGCGTGATGAACCGATGGCCGTCCGCGACGCAACGGGGAATCATCGAAACAGGGAAGATCGTCGTGAACCAGGGAAGCGCAGTGCAGCAATTCGATCGAGGCGGCCGCCGCGTCACTGATCTCGGGATGGTCTTCCCCGCAGGCATCGGCCACGGCCAGGCAGATCTTCGGCCTGATTCTCGCGCCTCCGGGAAACACGGCGTACTGAATCGCCTGATCCAGGCCGGGTGGACAGAAGGGGCCGCGATTCGACTCGATCGTCTCTTCAAGGCACCGCTCAACGCGTTCGATGACGTCCATCCCTCAACCTCCTTGAGCCATCCCGACCCGGGACCGATGCCTCGAGACGACGGCTTGCGCGTTGGCACACAACGCTTGTCCTGTAGACTACTCACACCGTTCATCGGGAGTCAATACTTGCCCACCTCGTGCCCGACAAGGCCTTCGAATGACTCTGAACGGAGGCAGCGGCAGATCGTCGGCGGCATGGGCAAGAACGCTGCGGGCGATGAGGCAATGTGGATGCATCAGCCCGATGCCCCGCCCGGCAGCCTGCTTGCACCGCCGCGAATGCGGAACCTCGATTGAAAGCGTCCCGAGCGATCGTGATCGGAGCCGGCATCGGCGGGCTGGCGGCCGCGATCGACCTCGCCGGCCTCGGTCTGGAAGTCACCGTGCTCGAAAGCGCGCCGCGACCGGGGGGCAAGATGCGCGAGGTCGACATCCAGGGGCACCGGATCGACTCGGGACCGACGGTGTTCACGATGCCCTGGGTGTTCGAAGAGCTCTTTGCCGATGCCGGCAGCAGGCTCGGCGATCACCTCGAAGCGAATCCCGCCGACGTGCTGGCGAGACATGCCTGGCGAGACGGTGGCCGGCTGGACCTGTTCGCCGACATCGAACGATCCGCGCGAGCGATCGAGGAGCTCTCGGGCGCGTCCGAGGCGCGACGCTTCCGCGACTTCTGCGCCCGGGCCCGACAGGTCTACGAAACGCTCCATGGTCCGTTCATTCGCAGCCAGCGACCCGGGCCCGGCGCACTCATTGCCGCTTCGGGCTTGCGGGGCCTCGTCGATCTGTGGCGCATACGGCCGTTCGAATCGCTCTGGACGAGACTCGGCAAGTGTTTTAGGGACCCGCGTCTGCGCGGCCTGTTCGCGCGCTATGCCACCTACTGCGGATCGAGCCCGCTGCAGGCACCGGCGACCCTGATGCTGATCGCCCATGTCGAGCAATGCGGCGTGTGGCAGATCGAAGGCGGCATGCAACGCCTGGCCGATGCCCTCGCCACCCTCCTCGTAAACAACGGCGGCGTCATCCATTACGACACGACCGTGGGCGAAATCGACCTTGATGCAGGCCATGCGCGCGGCGTGCGGCTCGAGTCGGGTGATCGGATCGACGGCGACGTCGTGGTCGCCAACGCCGACGTCGCCGGCATCGAACAGGGCCTGCTCGGCGAGCGCGCCGCGTCGGCCGTCTCCCGCCCGCGCCGCAACGAGCGTTCGCTCTCGGCGGTCACCTGGTCGCTGCTGGCTGAAACCGACGGTTTCGAGCTGTCCCACCACAACGTCTTTTTCCCGGACGATTACCCGCGGGAGTTCAACGACATCTTCGGCGACTGCCGTCTGCCCGAGAGGCCGGCTGTTTACGTCTGCGCGCAGGACCGGGCGCCGGGCACCGGCATTCCCACCGGTCGCGAGCGCCTGTTCCTGATCGTCAACGCACCGCCCGTCGGTGACCGGGAGCGCTTCGAAGCCCGGATCGTTTCATCGCTGGAGTCGGCCGTGTTCGAACTGCTCGAACACTGTGGCTTGAGCGTCGATGTCCGGCCGGAGCACCGCGTGGTCACGACGCCCGCCGATTTCGAAGCGCGGTTTCCGGGCACCGGTGGTGCGCTGTACGGTTCGGCCGCACACGGATGGCGATCCAGCTTCGACCGGCCCGGCGCGCGAAGCCGGGTTCCGGGCCTTTACCTGGCCGGCGGCAGCGTTCACCCCGGCCCGGGTGTTCCCATGGTCGCGATTTCCGGACGACTCGCGGCCGAGGCGGTGGCCGCCGATCTCGGCCTGGCATCGAAGCGGTGAAACCACCGATGATCCCGGCGTTCGACCAGCACGTGCCGCACGATGGCTATGCCTGGTGGTACATCGACGCGATCAGCGACGACGGCCGCCATGGCCTGACGCTGATCGCGTTCATCGGCAGCGTGTTTTCACCCTATTACGCCTGGGCACGGGGCCGAGGCCGGAGCGACCCGCTGAATCACTGCGCGATCAACGTCGCCCTCTACGGTCCATCCGGACGCTGGAGCATGACCGAACGGGGCCGCTCGTCCCTGCATCGAGAACAGGCATCGTTGAGAATCGGACCCAGCGGTCTTCACTGGACGGACGACGCGCTCCTGATCGACCTCGAGGAATGGGCCGTGCCCCTGCCGCGACGCGTCCGCGGCCGCATCCGCGTCCACCCCACGATCTGCAGCAACGAACGCATCGAGCTGGATACTGCAGGCCGTCACGGCTGGACGCCCGTGTGGCCGGCGGCACGGGTGGAAGTCGCCATGCAGCATCCCGGTATCGCATGGTCGGGCTCCGGCTACGTCGATCACAATGCCGGAACAGAACCGCTCGAGCATGGCTTCGACAGCTGGTCCTGGTCGCGGGCCGAAACCCGTCATGGACCGGTCATCCTGTACGACACGCAAGCAAGCAGCGGCGAACACGGATCGCTCGCCCTGCATTTCGATCGAGACGGCGAGGTGCACGAGCTGCCCGTTCCACGACCGGTCGAACTCCCTCGAAGTCATTGGGGCATTGCCCGACCGACGCGATCCGAGGACGGCACGGCGAGGATGGAAGCGGTCTGGGAAGACACGCCCTTCTACGCGCGCTCGAGGGTAAACACCGCGTTGCTGGGCGAACGCGTGACGGCCGTACACGAGAGCCTGTCGCTGCGTCGCTTCACGTCGCCCTGGGTTCGGCTTATGCTGCCTTTCCGCATGCCGCGCAGGTCTGCATGAGCCGACGGTCCCGAGCCGTCGATTGACTTGCCCGTTGGGGAAGGGCATTCTTGAAAGGCAGCGAAACCGGCCGTGGTACGCTGAGGGATTCGTACCGCCGACCTCGCGAGAGTCAGGGACACCGCAATGATCAGCTTGCTCCAACGCTCCGGCAGGCATTCCACCAACTTCGTCGGGCACATCGGATTGTGGATCGTTCTGATCGCCACGATCATCGCGGCCAGTCTCGAAATCTGGAAGATGATCGAAGCGAGGACGATCACTCTCACGGACATCCTGCTGCTGTTCATCTATCTCGAAGTCATCACCATGGTCGATGTCTACTGGCGAACGGGTCGTTTGCCCGTGCGCATGCCCTTGTACATCGCGATGGTTGCCATGGCGCGCTACATCATCCTTGAAGCGGCTCATCTCGGCCCATGGCATGTGGTCGGCCTGTCTGGAGCAATACTGATACTGGCGATCTCCGTCCTGGTGGTTCGCTACGGGCACTTGAAGCTGCCCTACCCCGAAACCGCCGGGGATTACGATCGCCATGGCGCGAACCAGGATTCGGTGTCCGCCACTCGTCGCAGCGCCCGTGAAGACTGAGCCGCCGATCGCCGAATTCGAATCGCACGCGCCGACGCTAGTGATGGCCAGCCCCGCCCGCGATGACGCACGAGCTGTTTTCCAGGGATAGCGCCATGCTGGTCCGAGCGATACACGGGATCCCGAGAGCCGGCGACGCGGGCCGCGAGGCGAGATCATGACGCACGCAAAGCGTGTCGCCGTCATCGGTTCGGGCTTCGGCGGTCTGAGCCTGGCCATCCGGCTGCAGGCGGCCGGCTTCGAAACCACCGTTTTCGAAAAGCGCGACAAGCCGGGCGGGCGTGCCTACGTCTACGAGGACGAAGGCTTCACCTTCGACGGCGGGCCGACCGTAATCACCGATCCCGGCGCGCTGGAGGCGCTCTTCACCCTCGCGGGAAGGAAGATGGACGACTACGTGTCGCTCATGCCGGTCGACCCCATGTACCGACTATGCTGGGAAGACGGCGAGGTCTTCGACTACACCAACGATGCCGGACAGCTCGAAGCGCAGATCCGGCGGCGCAATCCCGACGACGTCGAGGGCTACCGTCGCTTTCTCGAGTATTCGAAGGCCGTTTACGAAAAAGGCTACCGGGAACTCGGACACGTGCCTTTCCTGGACCCGGGTGCGATGCTGCGAGTCGCCCCGGCGCTGATCAAGCTCAAGGCCTGGCGCAGCGTCTACGACCAGGTGGCCCGATTCGTCAGCGACGAGCGCCTGCGCCAGGTGTTCTCGTTCCATGCGCTGCTGGTCGGCGGCAATCCCTTCAAGGCCTCGTCGATCTATACCCTGATTCATGCCCTCGAGCGCGAGTCCGGCGTGTGGTTCGCGCGCGGCGGAACCGGAGCCCTCGTGCGCGGCATGGTGCGGCTGTTCGAGGATCTCGGCGGCACGCTGCGTTTGAACAGCGAGGTCTCGAAGATCGACACCGAGAACGGCCGCATCACGGGCATTCACACATTCCCGGGGGACAGCGACCGGTTCGATGCCGTTGCCAGCAACGCCGACGTGCTTCACACCTACGGTCGATTGCTGGGGCATACTGAACGCGGTCAAAAACAGGGAAAGGCGCTGGAGAAACGCAGCTGGAGCATGTCGCTGTTCGTGATCTACTTCGGCCTCAAACGCGTCCATCCGCACCTCAAGCATCACATGGTGATCTTCGGACCGCGTTACCGCGAACTGATCGACGACATCTTCCACGCCCCCCGACTCGCGGAAGACTTCTCGCTCTACCTGCATGCGCCGACGCTGTCCGACCCATCGCTGGCGCCCGAAGGCTGCAGCACCTACTACGTGCTCTCACCGGTGCCGCATCTGGGCACGGCCGACCTCGACTGGGACGAGATCGGCCCGAAGTACACCGCCCGGATTCTCGACTACCTCGAGCAACACTACATTCCGGGATTGAAGGAAGACCTGGTCACCTGCCGAACGCTGCACCCCTTCGGCTTCCGCGACGAACTGAACGCTCACCTGGGTTCGGCGTTTTCGGTCGAGCCCGTGCTGACCCAGTCGGCCTGGTTCCGTCCGCACAATCGCGATGCCAGCATTCCCAATCTGTACCTGGTCGGTGCGGGCACTCATCCGGGCGCCGGCATCCCCGGCGTTGTCGGCTCGGCTCGGGCCACGGCCGGCGTGATGCTCGAGGACTTCGGCCTCCCGGTACCTGCGTTCTGATGACCGTGGAAACGGCAAGCAGCAGCAACCTTGGTGAGCAGGCCCGGGCGGTCATCGACCGGGCGTCGAAGAGCTTTGCCGCCGCGAGCCGGCTGTTCGCCCCCGCCGCCCGCCGCGACGTCGTGCTGCTCTACACCTGGTGTCGCCACTGCGACGACCTGATCGACGGCCAGGCATTCGGACGGGGCCGGATCACGACCGCATCGAGCGAGACCCTGGAACGGCTTCGCGCCGATTCCCTGGCCGCCCTGGCCGGCCAGCCGTCTTCCGAACTGCCCTATCTGGCGCTGGCCGACCTTTCGCGCCGGCATTCGATCGGGGCGACGCTGGTCGATTCCCACATCAACGGCTTCGGCCTGGACGTGGCGGGCTGGCAACCGGAAACGCTCGACGACACGCTCAAGTATTGCTATCACACCGCCGGCACCGTGGGCATCATGATGGCAAGAATCATGAACGTGAGCGACACCCCCACGCTGCGTCGTGCCAGCGACCTGGGCATCGCGTTCCAGCTGACCAACATCGCGCGGGATGTGGTCGAGGACGCGCTGGCCGGCCGCAGCTACCTGCCCGGGGAATGGCGAACGAAGGCGGGCCTGGCCATCGACGACCTGGCCGATCCGACCTGCCGGGAGCGCGTGTTCCCGCTGGTCGCGCGCCTGGTCGACGAGGCCGAGCCCTACTACCGCTCGGCCGCCATCGGCATCCGTGCGCTGCCCCGCCGCGCCGCCTGGGCCATCGCCACCGCACGCGCGGTGTATCGCGACATCGGCCGCCAGGTGGTGCGGCGCGGGCCTGAAGGCATCGGTCAGCGCGTGTTCACCGGCAAGACCCGCAAGGCCTGGCGCGTGGTCACGGCCCTGCCGGACGCGCTGGCGGCGCGCCACACCCACGTGGCCATTTCACGGCCCGGGCTCTGGACGCCGCCGGAGATCGCCTGACGCTGTTGCGCGGCGTCGACAAGCTTCAGATCCCGGTGTCTGGAAAAGCGACGGGCGCGATCCGATGCCGGAAGTCGCGCCCGCCGATGATGGGTGCTTGATACCGAATCAGCGGACGATCATCACGCCGTTCATCATCGGGTAGTGCCCCGGGAAGGTGCACAGGAACGGATACTCGCCGGGCTCATCGGGCGCCGTGAAGCGGACCGTGGTCGTCTCGCCACCGCCGACCATGTCGGTGTAGGCGATCAGGCCGTCGCGCATGCCCTCGGGCAGGTAGCCGTTTTCGAGCGAAGCGTCTCCGCCGATCAGCGACTGACCGAAGGCCATGTAGTCCTCGCTCGCCGGCAGGATCACGACGTTGTGGCCCATCTGCTCGACGGGCAGGCGGCCTTCGTGGACGAGCGTGAGTTCGACCTCCTGGCCCGCCTCGACGGAAAACTCGTTGACCGTGTACTGCATCTGGTCGGTACCGCCGATCGTGACGCGCGCAACGCCGTCGTCGCCGACGGTGACGACCTCACCGGAGGCCGCCGGGGAGGCGTCCGCTTCGGTCGCCGGCGCCGCTTCGGTCTCTTGCGCCATGGCGTCACTCTCGGACTCCATCGGCTCGGCGGGTTCGGACTCCTGCATCATGTCCGACTCGGTGTCTGTTTCGACTTCGGGTTCAGGCGCGGATTCCGAAGCGGTCATCGCCTGCTCGGATGCCTGCTCTGACGCGCCCGTGTCGTCGTCCGAGGCGCCACAGGCGGCGAGCAGGAGGGCGGCGAGGAGCAGTACAAGCCAGGCTGGCGTAGCGCGAAGCGAATTAGTCATGCGATGTTCTCCATTGGGGTCTGTGATCCGCAAGTAACATGCGTCCAGCGATAAAGCATACTCTTGCGCGTCAGCAAATCAAGCGCCGGCCGGCAGCGGCCGAAAACCCGGCTACTGCCCCGAGGAAGCGCCGATCTCCGCGGCGCGATTCTCCGGCATGCCTGGTGCCGGACCCGCCTGCCAGTACAATGAAGATCTGATCTAGCGAAGAGGGAGCGTTCAATGACTCTGCTGATTCTCGGCCTGGTGCTGTTCCTCGGCACGCACTCGGTCAGCATCATTTCCTGGCGCGGGCGCGACGCGCTGGTCGCCAGAATGGGCGAAATCCCGTTCAAGGCGGCCTACGGCCTCCTGGCGATCGCCGGGCTCGTGCTGATCGTCATCGGCTACGGCCAGGCGCGGATGGACCCCACCTGGCTGTGGCAGCCGCCGGCCTTCATGCGCCACATCGCCATGCTGCTGATGCTGTTCGCCTTCCCGGCCCTGCTCGCGGCGTATTTTCCGGGACGCATCCAGCGCACGCTGAAGCACCCCATGCTGGTCGCGGTCAAGGCCTGGGCGCTGGCCCACCTGCTGGTCAACGGCACGCTCGCCGACCTGCTGCTCTTCGGCGGTTTCCTGGCCTGGGCGGTGGTCGACCGCATTTCCTTCAAGCGGCGGCCGCAGCGCGCGACGCCGCAGCTGCCGGATTCGCGCGCCAATGACGCCATCGTGATCGTCGGCGGCCTGGCTCTATACGCCGCATTCGCGTTCTGGCTGCATCCGATCCTGTTCGGTGTACCGGTCATGAGTTAACGGGCGGTGACGGAGGAACGCGAGCCACCTCCCCGTCGGCGCGATCCCGGCGACCTGCTGCGCCGGGTCCTGATCGTCGTGGTGCTCGGCGCCGTGGCCGGCGTTGCGTCCGCGGTCCTGGCCAACGCGTTCGTCGCCGCCATTGGCTGGCTCAACGACCTGCTGCTGATCTCGCCGCGCAGCCGCATGATGGAAAGCCGCGCCTGGCTGGTGACCCTGGCCATCGTGGCCGTGCCGACGCTCGGCGGTCTCGTCGGCGGCCTCCTGCACCGCTTCATCCCGGACGGCCGGGCCCACTCGCCCGCGGACCTGATAGCCGCCGTGCAGACCCGCAAGGGCCGCCTGCCGCTGCGCACCGGCCTCCTCACGGGCCTGTCGAGCCTGGTGTCGCTGGGCTCGGGCGCATCCGTGGGGCAGTACGGACCGCTGGTGCACGTCGGCGGCACCGTCGGCTCGGCGCTGGCCCGCCTGTTCCGGGTCGGCGTAACCAGCGATAACATCGCCATCGCCTGCGGCGTGGCCGCCGCCATCTCGACCGTCTTTCACGCACCGATCGCCGGCATCCTGTTCGCCCACGAAGTGGTGCTCCGCCATTTCGCGCTGCGCGCCTTCGCGCCGGTGGCCGTCGCATCCGTGCTCGGACACGTCACGGCCCAGCTGATCTGGCCCCAGCCGCCGCTTTTCCAGGTGACCGAAGCGGAGGTGGCTCACCTGTGGGAATTCGGCCTGTTCATCGTCCTGGGCATCGCCAGCGCCGGCGTGGCGGTGGCCTACATGTCGGCGCTGTTGCGCATGGCGCGGGTCGCCAAACGGATGAAGGTGCCCGCCGTGCTGCGCCCGGCCGTCGCCGGCCTGGGCCTGGGCCTGACCGCCCTGTGGGTGCCCGACATCCTGGGCATGGGCTCGGAGACCCTGCGGCTGGCTTTCATCGAGGGTGCGTTCACCCAGTGGGAGCTGCTGCTGGTGATGACGCTCAAGCTGCTCGCCACGGCCTGGTGCCTGGGCATGGGGTTTGCCGGCGGCGTGTTCAGCCCGGCCCTCGTCATCGGCAGCCTGTTCGGCGCGCTGTTCGGCAGTGTGGTCGGCTCCCTGCTCGGCCTGGATCTCTCCGCGCTGGTGGTCTACGCGGTCTGCGGCATGGTGGCCGTGACCGCACCGGTCATCGGCGCGCCGCTGACCACCGTCATCATCGTCTTGGAGCTCACGGCCAGCTACCCGCTGACCATCGCCGCTCTGGCCAGCGTGGCGCTGGCCAACCTCATCGCCTCGCGCTACTTCGGCCGCTCCCTGTTCGACCGGCAGTTGACCGAGCGCGGCCACGATCTCTCCGGCGGCCGCAGCCGGGCCATCCTCCAGACCCACGCCATCGGCGAACTGCTCTCCGACGAATACGTCGCCGTGCGACCCGACGCGAGCGCGCGCGAGGCCCGGGACGCGATCGTCGCGGCCGCTTCGGCGGAAGCCTACCTGGTCGACGCTCGCGGCTACTACGCGGGAACCGTCCACCTGCACGAACTGCTCTCGGCCGACGACTCGGAGCCCGCCCAGCGCTGGTGCGACCCGAACGCGCTGAGCATGCGCGAGGATGAAACGGTCTGGGAGGCCATGAACGCCATGCGCCATTTCGTCGGCGAGGGCATGGCCGTGCTCGACGCCGAAGGCCGCCTGGTCGGTACGGTCTACGAGTCGGACCTGATCAACGCCTACCTGGAACTGCTCGAACAGATGCGCAAGGAGGAACATGCGACCGCTTGACCGCCTGCCGACGATCGGCCTGCTGGCGATTTTCCTGGCGGCACCGGCCGCAGGCGAGGAACCGCTCCGGATCGCAACCTGGGGCGGTGCCTACGAGCGCGTGCAGCGCGAAGTCCTGTTCGAACCCTTCCGGGAGCGGACGGGAATCGCGATCGAGACGATCGCCTACAACGGCGGCACCGAAATTCTCGAAAACGACCCGGCGCCGGACATCGTCGACATGGCGATGAGCGAATCCCTGGCGGCCTGCGCGGACGATCGTCTTCAGTCGATCCAGGCGCTGGAACTGCCGCCCGGCAGCGACGGCACGCCGGCGGACATGGATTTCATCGGCGGCGCCCGCCATCGCTGCGCGCTCACCCACACGGTCTATGCCACGGTCATCGCCTACGACGCCCGGGCTTTTTCGGGCCAGCGGCCGAGCCGCGTTGCCCACCTGTTCGACACCGAGGCCTTTCCCGGCCAACGCGCCCTGCGCAAGACGCCCGCCGACAACATGGAGTGGGCCCTGCTGGCCAGCGGCGTGCCGCGCCAGGAGCTCTACGACCTGCTGTCGACGCCGCGCGGCCTCGAACTGGCGTTTCGTCGCCTCGGAGGAATCCGCGAATCAATCATCTGGTGGGAGGAAGGCGGGGAACCGGTGCGCCTGCTCGAGTCGGGGCGGGCCGTCATGGCCTCGGGCTACAACGGCCGCTTCTTCAACGCGCAGCTCGACCCCGACAGCAACATCGAGATCATCTGGGACGGCCAGATCCAGGAATACCAGACCTGGGTGATTCCCGCCGGCGCGGGGCGAGCGCAAGCCGCTCGCGAGTTCATCCGCTTCGCCACGCGCACCGGCCCGCTCACGGCGCTGGCCGAACGCCTGGCCTACGGCCCCGCCCGGCACTCGGCCGAAGCCCAGGTGCGCCGCCATCCCGAGGCGGGCATCGACATGCGTCCGCACATTCCGACCCACGCCTACAACAGCGCCAACGCCGTGGCCAAGGACATCGACTGGTACGCGCACACGATCGAGCGCATCCGGGAGCGCTTCCGAGACTGGCTGGAATCGGGTGACGCGGCTTCGGCCGATCAGTAGTCGGCGCGCACACCCGCGTAGAGCCAGCGCCCCGGCAGCGGCGCGAAACCGGCTTCGACCAGGCGTTCGTCCAGCAGATTGCTGCCCTCGACGAACAACTCGACCCTCGACAGGCGCCAGCCCAGGCGCAAGTCCACGAGCGTCCCGGATTCACCGCTGCTGCGGTCGGTGTAGCGCGCCCGCGTGGTCAGGCGAACCGACTCGCCCAGCCGCCAGACCGCGCCCCCGGTCAGTCCCAGCTCGGGATAGTCGAGCGCGTACTTGATCTCGAGGCCGCGGTCGTCCAGGTCCGTTTCCAGCACCGTGGCCGCGAGGTCCACGCGCTCCAGCCATGGCCGCCCGGGGAACCAGCGCCACTCGACTTCGCCGCCGCGGCTGCGGTGACCGTCGAACTGCGCCGCCTGCCACTGCACCTCGCCCGGCATCCGCCCCCAGTCGATCAGCCCGTCGGTTCGACGCTCGAACAGCGCGAGATTGACGCGCTGGGCACCGGCGCGAAAGCGCAGGCCGGCCTCGGCATAGTCCGAGCGCTCCGGCTCCAGGTCCGGATTGCCGAGGTTGCCCGAGGTCTGCAGGAACAGCTCGGTGTAGGACGGCACGCGAGCGGAACGCGCGACGGACGCGAACGCGGTCCAGTGGTCGCCGATCCGGTGCCGCAAGGCGAGGCTGGGCAGGCCGTAGGCGCCGTAATCGCTGTAGTCGACCAGCGACACGCCTGCTTCCAGCGCGGTCCGCTCGCCCAGGGGCTGGCGGTGTACCAGCCAGGCCTGTGATTCGTCACGCTCGTGGCGATCGAGCGCGTTGGAGTCGATGCGCTCGCGCGCGTGCGATGCCCCCAGGGCCGTCACGCCACCGGCCCACTGGCGACGACCGGCAAGCCGCAGGCCCTGCACGCGCGTGGCGTGGCGATTGACGAAGGCGGTGCCGGACACGAGGGTTCGGAACCAGTCGTCGTGCTCGCGCCACCAGGCCTGCGGGGTCAGGGACCATTCACCCGCCCGGGTATCGGCCGCCAGCCAGGCGGTGCGCGTCTGCGTGCGTTCGCGCTGGTCCGGGAAGTCGGCGGTGTAGAACTTCCAGGCGCCGAAGTCCCGGTTTTCGGCGCCGAATCCCCAGCGCAGGCCCGAGTCACCGATCGGCGTCCCGCCGGTATAGAGGCCGCGCGTCAGGGCCGCATCGGCGCGGCGTTCAGGCAGGTGCCCGTCGGTGCGCAGATGATCGAGGCTCAGGCGATGGTCGCTGCGGCCCCGGCCGGCGGCGCCGGAAACCGAGCCGGAGCGAGTGTCGTGGCTGCCGATTCGTCCCTGGGCTGCCAGGGAAGCATCCCCGCCCCGCCGGGTCACGATGTTGATCACCCCGCCGGTCGCGTTGCCGCCGTAGGCCATGGCGCCCGGGCCCTTGACCACCTCGATCCGCTCGATGAGCTCGACGGGTACCGGCAGGTTGAGGTTGTGGTGACCCGTCTGGGGATCACCCATGGGCATGCCGTCGAGCAGGATCACGGTCTGCTCGAAACCGGTGCCGCGGATGCCGACATCGGCCTGCACGCCCGGCTCGCCCCGCCGCTGCACGTCGACGCCGGCCACGCCGGCGAGCAGGTCCGCCAGGGTCGCGGCCGGCCAGCTCGCGATCTGTTCCCGGTCGATGACGGTGACCGACTGGAACGTGTCGGACAGGGACCGGCCGGTCGGCGTGGCGCTGACCAGCACCGGGTCGAGCGAGGTCGCGCCGTCGTCCCTGGCGCGGGCATCTTGATGCGAGGCAACCCCGGTAAAAAGCACCAGGGCCGCCGCGATTCGAGCGGCGGTCGTCACGCTTGTCTCTCCTTCGAACGCTGAGTGAAAAGCGCGACAGTCTACCGCAATAAGATATTAAAAGTTTACAGTGCGCGGGCCCGGCCGGCGCGATGCCGGCCGGGCCCGTTTTCGCGGCCGATCAGAAGCGGCCCCGCAGCCCCACGCCGAAGTTCCGCCCCGGCAGGGGCGCGAAGTTCTTCAGGTAGGAGGTGTGGACCCGGGCCTCTTCGTCGAGCAGGTTGGAGAAGCGGGCAAAGGCCTCGAGTTCGGCCCCGCCGAGGTCGAAGAAGTAGCTCAGGTTGACGTCGAGCATGTCGTAGCCGTCGGTCGGCGTCTCGTTGGGCGCCAGGTCGTCGGCGTCGGTGACGTGCTGGTAGTCCAGGCTGCCGCGGAAATCGCCGAGGTGCCAGTCCACGCCGGCGAGGTAGCGGGCCGGGGAGATCCGCGGCAGGTTCTCGCCCGAGTCGAGCTCGGCGCGGACCCAGTCGTAGCCGGCTCGCAGGTCGAAGTGACCGACGGCGGTGCGCGGCAGGTGCCAGGTGGCGAGCAATTCGCCGCCGTAGAAGGTCGCGTCTTCCTGGCGCGTGGTGCGCAGGGGCAGCCCGTCTTCCTCCTCGCCGGTCTCGCCGAGATAGATGAAGTCGTCGATGGCGTTGTAGAACAGGCTGGCCTCGAGGTCGAAGTCCTCGCCATGACGATGGACGATGAAGTCGAATCCGTTGGTGACTTCCTCGTCGAGGTCGACCGCGCCGCGCTCGAAGGTGAACGTGGCCGCGTGCGGACCGTTGGCGTAGAGATCGCCCTGTGAGGGCGCGCGCTGGGCGTAGGAGTAGTTCAGCGAGGTCTGCCACCGATCGTCGATCCGCCACAGCACGCCGGCGCTTCCGGACACGGTGGTGAAGTCGCGGCTCAGCGGGGCGTCGTGCTCGTCGCCGTGTTCGTGGTCGTCGTCGTGGTCGCCCTCGTGCCCCTCGTGATCGTGGTGCTCGATCAGCTCGTCGACCTCGATCTCGTTGCGCTCGACGCGCGCGCCCAGGGTCCAGGTCAGCGGGCCGGTGCGCTTTTCCTCGAGCACGAACAGCGCCCAGGACAGCGTGTCGCCGTCGGGGATATAGGCTTCCTCGCCCGTAGCCGACAGGCTCTCGTGTTCGAACTGGAAGCCCACGGCCCCCCGCCAGCCGGCCACCGGCCGGTGCTCGAGTTCGAGCCGGGCGTTCCACGCTTCCACGTCGAAGCGCGTGTGGACGTGATCGCCGGAATGGCCGTGCTCTTCTTCGTGCTCGTGTTCTTCCTCTTCGTGCTCGTGGCCGTGCCCCTCGCCGACCGAGCGCTCGGCGTGCGTGTAGTCGCTGTAGCTGGTTCGCAGCGTGGCGCGCGTGAAGCCCGGCAGGGGATCGTTCAGTGCGCCCTTGGCGTCCCAGCGCGTCTGCTCGAGGTCGATGAAGACATCCTCTTCTTCGTGACCGTGCTCGTCTTCGTGATCGTGGTCTTCCTCCGACAACAGGGAATAACGAAACGCCGCCAGCCCGTGACCGCCGTGGTCATGGTCCTCCTCGTCGCCGTGGGCGTGGGGCGCGGGAATGCCGTATTCGGTCTCGAAGCGCTTCAACGACATCCCGAAGAAGCCGCGCGCGCCGATCCAGCTCGCGCCGACCGATCCGGACTGCGACTCCACGAAGCTGTTCTCGAGCGTGCCGAAGACCCGCTCCTCCTCGTCCTCGTGGTCGTCGTGGTCGTGGTCGCCCTCCTCGTGCTCGTGATCCTCGTGCATTTCGAGCTCGCCGTAGCCGGGAATCTCGTAGTCGCCGGCGTCGCGCCAGCTGCCGGAAATGTTCCAGGCCCAGTTGCCGCTGCCGCCGTCGAGGCGCAGCACGCCGGTCTTCTCGTCGGCCACGGTGTTGCCGCGAACTTCGAATCGACCCTCCAGGGGCGTGTAGGGGACCGATTCGGGAATACGGCCGTCGATCACGTTGACCACCCCGCCGACGGCGCCGGAGCCGTAGAGCAGCGTGGCCGGCCCGCGAAGGATCTCGACGCGATCGATCAGCATGGGCTCGACGCTCACGGCGTGGTCGTCGGACTGGGCCGAGACGTCGACCGAAGGCAGGCTGTCCTCGAGCACCTGCACGCGCCCGCCGCCCAGGCCGCGGATCACGGGCCGGCCGGCGCCGGGGCCGTAGCTGGTCGAGTGCACCCCGGGCTGCTGCTTGAGGGTCTCGCCCAGCGTCAGCCCGCGCCGGTCGTCGAGTTCCTCGCCGAAGAGTACGTCGATGGGCTGGGCCGAATCGAGCTTGCTGCGCTCGATCGGCAGCGCGCTGACCACGACCGTTTCCAGCTCGCTGCGCTCCGTATGCGTTTCGGCTTCCTGTTCCGGCTCGGCGTCCTGAGCCAGGGCAGTCAGGGGCAGCAGTCCCGCCAGCAGAAGGGTCGATCGAATCATTCGGGTCTCCATGGAATCCAGTGAGATATGTAATGTTATATCTTTTCATTATCCGCACGATTCCCGAGCCGGTCAAGCAGGGCGTCGCGACGGCGAGCGAGGGTGCCAGCGAGCGACTAGAATGCCCACAGGCCAACCGACATCGCGACAGTGACGTGACCCGCATCGAGATCCGACGCCCCGACGACTGGCACCTGCACCTTCGAGACGGCGACATGCTGTCGGCCGTGGTTCCGGCCACGGCGCGCGTGTTCGGCCGCGCCATCGTCATGCCCAACCTCAAGCCGCCGGTGCGGACGGTGGCCGACGCAGGCGCCTACCGCAACCGCATTCTCGCCGCACGGCCCGACGGCAGCCGCTTCGAGCCGCTGATGACCCTGTACCTGACCGAAACGACCACGGCACAGGACGTCCGCGAGGCGGCCGAAAGCGACTTCGTGCACGCGATCAAGTACTACCCGGCCGGCGCGACCACCAACTCGGACTCCGGCGTGCGGGATCTCGAACGCGTCTACCCGGTGTTCGAGGCGATGGAAAAGCACGGCCTGCCGCTGCTGATGCACGGCGAGGTGACCGACGGCGACATCGACGTCTTCGACCGCGAGGCGGTCTTCATCGAGCGCCACCTGGAGAAAATCCGCCGGCGCTTCCCGGAACTGAAGATGGTGCTCGAGCACGCCACCACGGCCGACGCGATCGATTACGTCGAATCCGCGCCCGGCCCGATCGCGGCGACCATCACCGTCCATCACCTGATGTACAACCGCAATGCCCTGTTCGAAGGCGGCCTGCGGCCCCACCACTACTGCCTGCCCCTGATCAAGCGCGAACGCCACCGCCGCGCCCTGGTGGCCGCGGCCACCAGCGGCAACGAGCGCTTCTTCCTGGGCACGGACAGCGCGCCGCATCCGAAGCACGCCAAGGAATCGGACTGCGGCTGCGCCGGCATCTACTCGGCGCCGGCCGCGATCGAACTCTACGCCTCGGTGTTCGAAGCCGCCGGCGCGCTCCACAAGCTCGAGGGATTCGCCAGCCTCCATGGGCCCGACTTCTACGGGCTGCCGCGCCACGAGGAAAAGATCACGCTGGAGAAATCGGACTGGAAGGTGCCGGAGACCGTAAACGCGGGCGATGACGTGCTCGTGCCGCTGCGGGCCGGCGGGAACCCCGGATGGTCAGTGAGCGCCAGCTGAATCGTCAGGCGGTCGCATAACCTCGGCGAGGCGAACCAAGGCGCGGGAGACTTTCATGCGAGCCGCGTCGGCTGATGCCAATCCCAGCTCTTCGGCGATTTCCGAATAGCTCAGCCCAAACTCCAGTCTCAGAACGACAGCCTCCCGACGCGGTTCGTCGAGCCGATCCAGACCGGACTCGTAGTCAGCCAGCGTATCGGCTGAGATCGCGTCCTCCAGAACGGGATTAGTCGAATCGTCCGCCGCCTCGAACCGCTCCGTGTCCTCCGGCCGGCGGCCGCTGCGCCGCAGCTCTTCCTTGACCGCGTTGAGCGTGATGGTTCGCAGGTAGGCAAGAAACGAGCCCGTACCCCGTGCCTCAAAGCGGTCCAAATTGGTGAAAGCCCGAGTCAGGGCCGTCTGAACAAGGTCTTCGGTATCGGCCAGATCACGGGCAAAATGCGGCAATCGACCTCGCGCCCAGCGCCTGAGCAGCGGCCGGCAACGCGCAAACAGGCGATCACGCGCAGTTCCGTCACCGGACTGCGCCTCGCGAATCAGTCGGGTTGTAGAATCGATTACAGCTTCGTTCATGGGTCGCCTCACCCCTACTATTGGAGCAGAAACGACCGCGTTTGGCTAGCCGGAACCGAGTATCATTCGCCCCGCCTGCCGCTCTAATATCACTCGGGGCGACCACCGGACTCCTGAATAGTGCCCGGATTATTGGGAATCGCCCATTGCGAACCGGTCACTGAAGATCAGGTCGCCCGGGGGCGCTGGAGTGACCTGCGTCAAGAGTACGGTGAATGTGCCCACGCCCAAAGTGCCATCGAAATCAAAGCAGTTCACGTTGACCTGGAGATAATCCGCCGGGCCGCCTGGCGGGCGATGTGCCGTAGTGCTTGAACAGAATCGAAGTTGGGAGTACGCCGAAGTGACGAAAGCCACGCCTTCCGGTTGATCGCTAGGCCATTCAAAGCGGATCTGGTGATTATCGCCATCCCATCTGAATTGAACCTGACCATGAGGGTTGTGTACGGCACTGCCACTGACAGTCGTCCACTCCGAGGGCTGGGAAAAGCCATTGATCTTGGCGCTTGCCGCTGAAGCCGAGGATGGCTCGGTCGATGTCAGCAACAGCACGAATCGCATGTCCACTGGTCCCGAGGGACCTGAGCAGCGGACCTGTACTCGGGCGTTGTCCGAGCCCGCGAAGTGCAGCGTCCAGTCGGCTACGCGACAGGATCGGGAATAATCGCTAAATGCCGCGACGTACACATTGACGTCAGCCGGCATGACGGCACCCAGACCGTCCATGGAGACGTAGTACTCTCCCAAGCCCGTTCTACTCAAACTCGTTGTACCGCCACCCGGATTGTAAGTAGAGTTCTCGCTCGACAGGTCAACGGAGCCACCGGGTGGCATGGCTTCACGGCTTTCAACAAAAGCCAGGCTGGTGTTACTGCCGTCGGGGCCTCCCTCATCGACGAGGAGTACCTGATTCCAATCATCGTCGGGATTGACAGTCAAAGCGTCGGAGCATTGAACGCCCACCCAGCGAAACGTGGGCGGATCATGGGAAAAATCAAGACCGGGACCGAAGCCACTGATCGTGCACACTCCGCCGTCGGCGGCTGGCCAGGCCAGCATGGGTATGTAACTACCCTGGGTCGATGCACCATAGAAGCGGATTTTGTACTGGCCTTCCGACGTATGGTCTACGGTGATGTCCCCACCCGAACGGTGATACAGGTTCTCGAACTGCAGGCTACCCGACGGGCTCGTATACGCATAGCCAACCACTGCGTCATCATAAGTTCCCTGTGCGTTAGCGAAAGCGGCTGTGATCATCATCAAACCCGCGAAAACAATCGAGTGGTATCTCATGCCAGCCTCCCGTACAGCTAAATCCTTGCTTCATCCACTTTCAATGCCTCTGAAACACAGAACGAACGGTTCGGCTCACTCTCACAAAGGTGGCAACCAGATTTCAGAACCCCGGAACGCCATGATTCAGAGCGCGGATTCAAAGCGGTCAGAAAAAAGCAGCGTGTTGTTCTCGTAGGCGCCTATTTCGATACCTTCGTCGCGCACTCTCGTGAGACCGCGAAGATCGGTATCCGAGAGGAACCAGGGGTGGCCGGTCTGCGGAAACGCCCCCGCGTCCATAAGGGGTGAGGAGACTGCCGGCGTACGAGCCACACACAGCAAACCGCAATCCAGGTACTCGGGCTCCGCGCTGATATTGTTCTGCTCGCTCGTCGGGGCATCACCTGCCCGGGACTGGATGTTGTTGTTCCACAAGCGCAGGCCCGAGCCATTACCGATGAACAGGTCGGTCGCCTGGTTGGCCCAGATATTATTGTTGACGACCCACTTGTTGCTCACCGTCCCGTCGATGCGCATTCCGCCGACCAGATCAGGCGGAGGAAGGATGATCGGCGGAAGGCTGTTATCGACGATGGTGTTATTCGTCACCGAAACGGCCGGAAGCATACTGCCCCGTGCGGGTGACAGACTGGGCGCCTGTTCGATTTCGAGATCGAGCGCACCGGCATTGTCGCGGGCATGGTTGCCGGCGAACAGATTGTTGACGATTAGGGTATTAGCGGCCGTCGACCCGGTGTAGAAAACATTAAGACCGCCACCGTTTTCGGCCTCATTGTTGAGAAAGATATTGCGCTCGATCGTTATCACCCCGTTATAAGGGTTGGTGCCCTGCACGTTCAGCCCGCCGCCAGCGAACTGTCCGGAAGTATTGCCGCTAACGAAGCTCAATAGACGCACCGTCGCGTCAGCGTCGCTGGGCAACAAGACACTCATCACTCGGTTGGATAAATCTCCCGACAGCACGGTGAGCGCAGCGTTTTCCTCCAGCACCTGTCCGCAGCCGCCGATGGTCCCCGACCAGCCACCGCTGATCTCGATACTCTGATCTGGGCCGGAGGATCCTATTGCATTGTAGGAAAAACCGCCGGCTGGCGCGGTATAGGTCCCGGTCAGAACCCGCACCTCGTCTGCTTCCCCGTTGGTCTCGGCGGTATCGAGTGCCGCTTGAAGTTCGGCACTGGTAGTGGCGCAGAAGGTGGCCGCGCCGACCGACGCGATACAACAAGTGCTGAGCAAGACAAACACAAGTAATCGCACAATGGTGGTTCGGTAGTCACTCAATAAAATTCGAATGAATGGCATAAACAGTCCCTCGATGGCTCTCCAAGTACGCAATGCCTGTTCAACCGGAAACCGAACGGGCGCATCCATCAACAGCGATCAAGCTCTTATTGCAGATGCTCTTCCGTGACCAGCGACTGCCGATCAATCAGCTTGCCGCTCCTTGATTACTGCCGACAGCATGCGCGTCGCCCGAATGCCTCCAAAGGATTGTCGTCGAGCAGCAGGATATCGGCGCGCTTGCCCGGCTCCAGCGTCCCGTAGTCGGCCTCGTGAACCAGAATTTCCGCGGCCGCCCGGGTCCCCGCAATCAGGACGGCCATCGGCGACATGCCGCTTTCGACCAGCAGTTCGAGCCCGACATGAACGCTGTAGCCCGGGAAGACATAGGGGTTGTTGGTGTCGGTGCCCAAACGACCGCACGCCGGCGGCGTGCGCCCGGCCGATCGAGTCGAGCACCTGCCGCCAGTGGCGCTCGTGGACCGGCGGCAACATGGGCGCCATGCGGAGCGCCCGGCCGCCGAGGCTGTCGAGAACGTCTTCCTCCACTCCGGAACGAAGGAACGGATCGTCCATCGCGTCGGGGGCTCTTGCCCACCTCAAGCGCAACGGGGCGTTCGGTTCCCGGGACAGCGGCATTGGTGTCAATGAACCCGATTCATTTCCGAACACCAACCATGGTTAGACCCGTTGCATATGCTGCAGTCCTGATTATTGCCGGGGTCCTGGCCGTGCCCGGACAGAGCGCAACGTGGACGGTTTGCCCCAGCGGCTGCGACGCCATCAGCATACAAGCAGCCATCGACCAGGCGACTTCAGGCGATATTGTGGAGATTGTCGATTCCACGCCCCCATCACCAATGACCGAGTCCGATGTCGTGGTCGACAAATCAATCGAGATTGACGGAGCCGGTCGGGATGTCACAACCGTTCGAGCCGCCAGCGGGCCTTACATGGCCTCGGCGCGGGTGTTCCATATCCTCAGTGGAAACAGCGTGATCATCCGCGACATGACGATCCAGTTTGGCGTTGGCGGCACCAACGGGGGATGCCTCCTCAACGAAGGCGACTTGACGCTTGAGAACGTCACAGTCGAGGGCTGCATCACCAGCGGCAGCGGCGGCGGACTTTACAACACGGGCTCTTTGCAACTCCATGCCACGCGAGTCGCCCAGTCACAAGCAGATCAGGGCGGCGGCATATACAACGCTGGCATGCTGTCCATCGAAGGCTGCGAACTATTCCTCAACACGACCCTGGGTTCATCGGCCGAGAATGCCGGCGGCGGCCTGTACAACCAAGGTTCGGCCGAACTGATTGACTGCACAATTGAAGGCCACTCAATTCTGTCTCCGGTCGGGTCGGCCATATTCAGTGTTGGAAGCCTGGGTTTGCGCCAAAGCGCCGTTCATGACAGCTCGGGAGTCGCCGTATTCATTTCAGGTGGCGCGGCCGCCATTGAGATGGTTTCGATCACGGTCAGCACTGGCAACGCCCTCGCCGCTTTGGGCGAAGCGCAGGTTGATATAAGAGGCGTTTTGATGACCGACAACGCCCGCGGCATTTCCCAATGCAGCTCGGAGCCAATGTCTTTGGTCAATAGCACCATCGCGGGAAACGTGAGCACGGGAAGCGGCGCGGGGATTTTCGTGTGCGAATCGCGCACGCTGCGCATCGCGAGCTCGACCATTGCCGGTAACATCGCGGATTCGGACAGCGACGGAGATGGCAATGGCGGCGGTATCTTTCTCGAGCCGCCAACCGACTGCAACCCCATCTGCATCAACACCACGGTCGAACTGCGTAATTCGATCATTGCCGACAACCTCGACGACTCGCCCTCCGGCTTCCGCCATGCGCACGACTGCGACGGCACATTGCAGTCCGACGGCTACAACCTGGTCGAACAGGGCTCGCTGTCCGAGTTGACCGGCAACTGCTTCGTCGATGGCGACACCTCCGGGGCGATGGTGGGAAGCGACCCCCTGCTGGACTCCCTGGCGGACAATCACGGCCCGACGCCGACCCACGCACTGCAGCCCGGTTCCCCGGCCATCGACGCCGGCGATCCGGACGGCTGTGGCGATTTCGAAGGCAACCCGCTCGATCACGACCAGCGCGGCGCGCCCCGCATCGGGACCTGCGACCTCGGCGCTTTCGAGTTCGGAAGTGGGCCGCCGATCTTCAGTGATCGGTTCCAGCAGTGACCCGTGTCAGCGACTACCAGGTCTCGACTGGAGTCGGGCGATCCGGCGTGCGACGCGGTGTTTCTCGTTCAGCTTCGCGCGGGCGAGCTCGCTGATCTTGCCGAGTAATTGCTCGGCTTCCGCCGGGCGGCCCGCCGCACGCAGCGCCCGTACGCGGTAAGTCTGGGCCAGCAACGACGACGGCGCATCAGGCCCCATGATCTCCGAGTACCGGTCGACGAGCCCGCGCAGTTCGGAAACGGCCGATCCGGCCCGGCCGTCTTCGGCGTCCGCCGCCGCCAGCACCATGCGGGCATGCAAGGTGAAAGGATGCGAGGGTCCGAACGGCTCGAGGACAATCTCCAGCGCGGCCTGCGCCTCGCGTCTCGCCGCCTCGATTCTGCCGACCTCGAGAAGGGCCTCGGACAGGTTGGCGTGAGCCACGCGCGTGGGGCCGGCTCGTTCGCCGTGATGTGCCGACCCATCACGCACGACCTCGCGATAAGTCTCGATTGCCGATTCGACCCTTCCCTGGTAGCGAAGGGCATTGGCGTGATTGACGCGCAATGACAGCACCCGCGGACTTTCCGCGCCCAGATCCCGAGCGTGGGATTGGATCAAGCCGGCCAGGACCGTCTCGGCCTCCTCGTAGCGGCCCAGGTGCATCAGCACGATCCCGAGCAGATTGCGAAACACGATCGTTCGCGAATGGCCGGGGCCCAGCCAGCCCTGCGATACCGTCAGGGCGTTTCGAATGACGGGCAATGCCTCTGTGGGTTGCCCCGTTCGGACGAGAATCTGGGCCAGCATGCCCCTGGCAGCAAGGTCATTGGCATGGCGCGGCGGTAGGTCTTCGCTCGCGATCGACACCGCCTCGCGGGCAAACCGTTCGGCTTCCGTCGGCCTGCCTCGCGCCAGAAGGACATTGCCCATTCGCAGGGGAGGCAGAATTCGATTCTCGGGATACTGCCACCGCGTGTCCGACGCGGCCTCCATCGCCTGCCGTGCCCAGCGCTGGGCGGCCTCGAGCTCGCCCAGCCGTTGGTGCGCATGGGATCGGGTTACCGCCAGCCGCACCTGAAGTTCGTGGGCCGAGTCCAATGCCGCCAGGCCTGAAGTCGTCACGGGCTTGAGCAGGTCCAGCGCTCGCTCAGGTGCATCGCCCGCGAGTTCGGCCTGTGCCAGAAGATCGACCGTATCCAGTCGCGCGGCCTGATCGGTATCAGCGAATTCATTTTCCAGATTCAGCGCTTTCTGTAGATAGTCCCGTGCCCGCTCGGCGTCGTTCAATTGCACGAAGGTATGACCCACCGTTCGCAACAAACGCGCTCGGGCCCGGGGCTGGTCGATCAGCGCCGTCGCAAGGCGCGGCTCGAACTGTTCCAGGGCTTCGACCACCGTCGTCGTCTGTCCCGCCTCGGTCGGGCGCGGCGCCGCGATGAGGTCGGTCAGCAATGCATTGACCGATTCGGCCTCCTTCAGCGCCGCTTCGGTCTCGCGCTGCGAGTCTCGAACCTGAAAAAAAGCAATAGTGGTCACGAGAAACCCGATCAGCATGGCGCTGGCAACGGAAGCGAGGGCCAAACGGCGCATGCGCCGGACCGGTCTCGCCTTGATCTCGGAGATACGGTCAACGGTCTCGGCAGCGTCGGGTCGATCCGCCGGATCGCGTGCCAGCAGCTCGAAAATCAGGCGCCGGGTCGGTCCGGAAAGATGACGCAACGGGGCCGGGTCGGGATCACGCGTGCGCTTTTTCTCGATCATGGCCTCGCGATTCGGCCCGGAATGCGGCTGGACGCCGGCAGCGGCGCGATACAGCAACGCGCCGAGGGAATATTGATCGGCTGCCGGTGACCCGGAACCTTCTTCGACGACTTCCGGCGCCGCGGTGTCCAGCGAGCCGAATCGAGGTCGCTGATCGGCCCGGTAGGCGGCCCCGAAGTCCATCAGGGTGACGTGGCCGGACGCGTCGACCATGACATTGCCCGCCTTGATATCGCCGTGGACCAGCCCGGCCGCATGCACCGCGCGCATCGCCGCGGCGAGTTGACCGGCGATGTCGAGCAGCTGTCTTTCAGTCAACCTCGCTGACTCTGCCAGCCGCTCAGTCAGGGCCTCGCCATCGATCAATTCGGTGGCAAGACCGATCCGGCCCTCGGATTCATCGACGCCGTGGATCGTCAACACATTGGGATGGCGAACACGCGCCAGACGTCGAGCCTCGATGATGAAGTCGTCGCCGGCCAGGGCGCTGCGATCGATCAGCTTGAGCGCGACAGGGCGCCCCAACGCCGGGTCATGAGCACGATACACGGTGCCGAAACCACCGCAGCCCAGCACCGACTCGACTTCCAGCCCGGCCCATTGGAAGGGCGGCTCAGGAGCCTGTCCCCGGCATTCGGCAAACCTGTTCGCCAGGGCATGCAGTCGGCCCAGGTTGTCCAGGCCGGGGCTGGCGGACTCGGACAATTCCGGAGCATTGCCATCGGCGACGACGCGCGCGATCTCCAGCAGCTTCGATTCGCTTTCGTGCATCGGCGATGCCCCTGCCTTCCGCGAAAAACATAGCCCGTTGAACCGGCCCATGTCCAGATCGCGCGTTCGGTCTCGCGATTCGCGGCATTGTCCCCGGATGAACCCGTCGCTTCCCCAACGCCATGCTCCGTCCCTACGCCCTGGTCTTCGCCGCACTCGGTTTCGCGTCCATTCCATCGGCCCTACCCGCAGCGACGTGGACGGTCTGCCCCAGCGGCTGTGATTCCACCACAATTCAAGGCGCGATCAGTCAGGCCGCGGCCGGCGACACCATCGAGCTGCTCAGCTCCCTGCCCCACACCGAGTTCGATATTTCGGTCAACAAGGACGTCACGATTCAGGGTCAGGGCGTTGACAACACGACGATTCAGGCGGCCAGCGCACCGAATACCGCTCCGGCTCGTGTGTTCTGGATATTCCCGAACACGACCGCCACCATTCGGGATCTGCAAATTCGCTACGGCTATTTCCAGGGCACAGGTGGCGGCGGATGCCTCTTAAACGAGGGAAACCTGACTCTGAGACGGGTCGAATTACTGGAGTGCAAAGCGGCGGGACCGAAACCAGGAGATGCCGTTGGCGGAGGGGTACGAAACGTTGGAGACCTTTCGCTGCAAGACGTCCTGATAGAGAGCTCGAGCAGTTCCCTGGGTGGAGGAATACACAATTCCGGCACCCTGGTGTCGGAGAACTGCACGCTCAAGGGCAATACCGCGAGTGAAGGCGGCAATATGGTCAATCAAGCAACAGCATTTCTGACCAGTTGCACAATCTCCGGCAGCCAAATCTCGCAAGGGATCCTGAATCAAGGAGAATTGTCATTGATTGACTCGCGGATAAGCGACAACGATGACGCGTCCATCGAGTCCTCTGGCTCCCTGACGGTGCTTCGATCCCGCGTGGAGACCACTTTTGGATACGGCATCTTCATTCACTCCACCAGCGAACAAACTTGGATCCAGGATTCGCTGATTCACGATAGCGAAGCCGGTGGGATCTTTTTCTGCGGTAATGAACCGGGCCGTATCGTCAACTCGACGATCAGCGGAAACAGGACCACGGAAGACGGAGGCGGCATTTATGTCTGTGCCAGCAAGAGCCTGCAAATCGCCAGTTCTACGATAGCCAACAACACCGCCGATCACGACGGCGATGGGAGTGGCGATGGCGGCGGCATTTACCTGGAACCGCCTTCCGATTGCAATCCGTTCTGCGTCAGCACCACCGTCGAACTGCGCAACTCGATCGTCGCCGACAACATCGACGGCTCACCTTCGGGCAATCCGCAGGCGGAAGACTGCTCCGGCACGCTGCAGTCCGACGGCTACAACCTGATCGAAAACGCGTCCACTTCGGGCCCGCTTGCCCCGTGTCTGGTGGCGGGTGACACCAGCGGCGTCATCCTCGGAAGCGACCCCCAGCTCGGCCCGCTGCAAGACAACTTCGGACCCACACACACCCATGCGTTGCAGCCCGGTTCGCCGGCCATCGACGCCGGCGACCCCGGTGGCTGCACGGACTTTGACGGCAACCCGGTCGAACACGACCAGCGCGGCGCGCCCCGCATCGGGACCTGCGACCTCGGTGCTTTCGAGTTCGGAAGCGGGCCGCCGATATTCGGCGATCGATTCGAGCAGTGACCGTGGCCGGATTCGAAACCGGCCGAAAAGTCATGGGCTCCTCTTCGATACAGTCATGATCAAGATTCACCTTCAGACCGTCTCCATCCATCGACGATCGGCGCACATTCCACCTGCCCGCCGACGGGCCGGCAAAGCGGACTCCACTCCGTCGCACGCCAGTATTCGACCATACCGAGGCGATGCATCAGGTCGACGAAACGATCCTCACCCTGCAGCGCGGTGAAGTGCGGCCCGAACAGCGATCGGACAAGCTCGAGGTCACCGGAAGCGACCGCCTCTTCGATGACTTGCCGCGCCGACTCGGTTTCGCCGAGCATGCTCAGCCAGGCGGCGCTCTCCCAATGGGCAATCCCGTGCTCGCGCGCCTCCTCGAGCGCGTCGAGCGCACGTTGATGCTTGTCGGCATTGTAGGGATCGCGATAAGCGGCCTGGAACAACCGCACCTGCTGTCGATACGTCGCGCCCCGTGGCACACGTTCGATCCAGCTTCTCGCCTCGTCGAAGCGTTCTGAAAACAGCAGCGAGTAGTACGTGCACTGCCACACGAAAATCGCTTCCAGGCCCAGGTTCCAGGCTCTGAGGCATTCACGCCGGCCACCGGCAAAATCGCCGTTGACGATCAGCGCCCATCCGTAATTGCCCCGCTGCGCCGGCGCCAGCGGATCGAGTTCCACGGCCAGAGCCATTCGCTCGCGCTTGGCGATCAGCCGACCGGTCTCCGCCATCAGCTCGCCGTACCACATCTGCAGGACGCTGCTGCTCGGCGACGCCGCCAGGGATCGCTGGTGCATCCGCTCGGCTTGCAGCCATTCCCGATCCACCGTGTGCTGGGTGGCCAGAACCCCCAGCGCCAGTCCGTCGTCGGGATCGAGCTCGATGGCCCGCCGCGCGGCTTTCAGCGCTTTCTCCACGGAGTCGGCGGGCGCGTTCATGTAGGACGGCAGGACGGCGTAGGCCGACGACAGCCCCGACCAGGCGGGCGCGAATCGCGGATCGCGGTCGACCACGTCGCGGAAATACTCGATCGACCGCAGCAAGTTGTCGACGCCGCGCCGATTGAGCAGACTCAAGCCGCGCAAGTAGATCTCGTAGAGGTCGACATCGGTGCGCCGAACGTCGCTTCGGTCGTCGTCGATGGTCACGCCGCGAAGCGCCCTGGCCACTTCGGCGGCGATCGAGTCCTGAATCCGGAAGACGTCGTCGAGCCGCCGGTCGAACGTCTCCGACCAGACCTGCGCGCCGTCTTCGGAGCGCGTGAGCTCGGCATAGACGCGAAGCCGATCGCCGCTTCGCCGGACCGAACCGTGGAGCAGATGATCGACGCCGAGCTTTTTCGCCGCTTCCGACCGCTCGCCGTCGACGGCGGCATACGCGGAATAGCGCCCGATGACCTTCAGCCCGCCAACCCCGGAGAGCGCATGCAGGATCTCGTCGGACAGACCACGGACGAAATCGCCGTGCTCCTTGTCGGCATCGAGATCGTCGAAGGGCATCACGGCAACCGACGCTTCGAAGGACGAGCCCGACTCGGGAGTCAGATCGTTGCGGTCGACCATCCAGGCGGCCAGCATCGCCAGGCAAAGTGCGGCCGCGACCGCCGCGGCCCTTCGCAATCGCCGAACGGGCGCCGAGCGGAGCCATTCGATGCGCCGGACGATGCCGGCCATATCCGGTCGTGCATCGGGCGTCGGCGCCAACATGGCCGTGATCAACGACCGCAACCGACGGGGCAGGCCGCCGAGCGGTTTCAGGTCGAGCTCGCCGCCGCGCTTGCGCGCGACCAGGCGCTCCCGATCCAGATCCGCCCAGGCATGGCGACCGGCGGCCATGCGATAGAGGAGCGCGCCGAAGGCGTAGACGTCGGCCGCGAACAAGCCGGACGGCGCGTCGAAGCACTCGGGGGCCATGTTGCGCGGCGAGCCGAATCGCAGGAGACCGCCGACCGCCTGGTGGGCGGCCCCGAAGTCCATGAGGGTGACGTGCCCGTCGGCGTCGATCATCACGTTGCCGGCCTTGATGTCGCCGTGGACCAGGCCTGCGGCGTGCACGGCGCGCAGGGCCTCGGCGAGCTGGGCGGCGATGGCCAGCAGCGAAGTCCGGTCCACGGGACCGCGCGCCAGGAGTTCCTCGAGCGTTTCTCCTTCGAGCAGATCGGCCCACAGGCCCACGAGACCTTCGGCCTGCTCGACGCCGTGGACGGAAAGCACGTTGGGATGCCTCACCCGGGCCAGTCGACGGGCTTCGCCCATGAATTCGTCGTCGTCCAGGGCGCCGCGATCGATGAGCTTCAGCGCCACGTAACGCGCCAGAACGGGATCGCGGGCCCGGTAGACCGTCCCGAACCCGCCCTGTCCGACCACCGACTCGACTTCCAGGCCGGCCCAACTGAACGGCGGCTCCGGCGCGCTTTCGCGAAACCGACTGAATACGCCGGCGAGCGCCGCGAGACGACGCAGGTTGTCCGACGGGGCATCCGATCCCGCCTCGCCGGTGACATCACGACCGTCCGCGACCGACTCGGCCAGATTCAGCAGATTCGGATCGTCCTCGGGCGGCATTCGCGGATTGGCGAGTTCACGCAAGTCAATGACCGCAACCAGCATACCCCGCCCGAGCGGGCGCTGCCCATACCGGGGCAGCGCGGACCGATCGCTTCGATCGGCATGCGTTCGGTATTCCGGGAACGCGGCATTATCAGGAAACAGCGCCCTCCACCAAACGGAGCCCTCCGATCAAGTCGCATCCCGCTCGATTCACTTTCGGCGCCATTCTGGGCGTAGTACTTCTTTGCTCCGCGCAGATCGCTACGGCCGGCACGGCCGAGAACAAGCAAATCGCCCGGGGTCTCTATGAAGACCTGTGGTTTTCAGGGAACACCGAGCGGTATGCCGACTACGTGGCCGAGGAATATGTCGTTCACGACACCGGCGACCGCAAGAACGTGACCGAACCGGCCATCCGGCAAAAGCGCATCGCGGACTTTTTCTGGTCGCTGGGGGAATTGTCCGGCGAGATCGACTACCAGATCGCCGAAGGCGACCTCGTCGCCACGCGCTGGACCCTGCATTTCCAGCCCGACACGCTCCGCGGCTGGGCGATGCTCGGCGAGCACAGCCTGCCGATCATCAATGTCTTCCGCATTAGCGACGGCAAGATCGTCGAGATCTGGAACCACCGCCACGACATCGACACCGGCAAGATGCGAATTCACTGGCTAAAGGGCTTCGGCGTCGGAATGGTCATTGCGCTGGCACTGGGCATCTACGCCTGGCGTTTGCACCGACAACTCAAACGCGAGCACTGAGACGAGCCGGTAGCGAATCCAATCGACCAATTCCCGTCATCCGATTCCTCCGGCCGAAAACGTCACCAAGAGACACACCGCCAGACTCCCCCGCATCTCCTCCAGCCGCTAGAATGCCGGTTGCGGATCGATCCCGATCCTGCAAGACTGCTACCGAGGAACCGAACGACTACCGTGGATCCGATCATCCTCTTCTTCCTGCTCGGCCTGGCCGCCGGGCTGCTGAAATCCGAGCTCAGGCTGCCGCAGGCGGTCTACGATTTCGTCTCCATCCTGCTGTTGCTGTCGATCGGCCTGAAGGGCGGCATCGAACTGCAGAAGCAGCCTTTCCTCGAGCTGGCGCCGTCGGTGCTGGCGACCCTGATGATCGGCCTGCTGATGCCGCTGGTCGCCTTTCCGGTGCTGCGCAAGCTCGGCCGCTTCACCCGCGCGGACGCGGCATCGATCGCGGCCCACTACGGCTCGGTCAGCGTCGGCACCTACGCGGTGGCCGTGGCCTGGCTGGCCACGCGCAACATCGGCTACGAGCCGCACCTGCCGCTGCTGCTGGTGGTGCTGGAAATTCCCGCCATCCTGGTCGGCATCGTGCTCGCGCGCGGCATCCACAACGACACGCGATGGGGCGACGTCGCCCACGAGGTCTTCCTCGGCAAGGGCATCGTGCTGCTGATCGGCGGACTGCTGATCGGCTGGCTGTCCGATCCGGAGGGCCTGAAATCGATCGAGCCGCTTTTCATGGACCTGTTCAAGGGCATCCTGGCGATCTTCCTGCTGGAGATGGGGCTGATCGCGGCCGCCCGCGCCGGGAGCCTGCGACAGTACGGCCTGTTCCTGGTCGGATTCGGCGTGGTCATGCCCCTGTTCGGCTCGGCGGTCGGCGCCTCGGTGGGCTGGTTGCTCGGCATGTCCGAGGGCGGCACCATGCTGATGGCGGTGCTCGCCGCCAGCGCCTCGTACATCGCGGTGCCCGCGGCCATGCGCATCTCGGTGCCGGAAGCCAACCCCACCCTGTCGCTGACGGCGTCGCTGGGCATCACCTTTCCCTTCAACGTGCTGGTCGGCATCCCGCTTTACTGGCGGCTGGCCGAGTTCATTCACCGCAGCTTTTAGGAGGCGCAGGCCATGAGCATCCAGGAAGACTACCGGCGAAAGCTCCTGATGGTGATCACCGAGGCCGCCCTGGAGACGCATCTCACGCGCGATCTCGACAGGCTGGGTGCGCCGGGCTACACCATCACCAACGCGCGTGGTCGCGGTCAGCGCGGCGTGCGCGACGCCGGCTGGGAGGCAGACAGCAACATCCGTGTCGAGGTCATCTGCGACGACGAAACCGCCCTGAAGATCGCCCGCCATCTGCGCGAGCGCTACTACGACAACTACGCGATGATCCTCACGCTGTCGGACGTGGAAGTGCTGCGCCCGGACAAGTTCAAGCCGTGATCCGGCTCGACGGCAGCGACCGGGATCTCGAGCGCGCGGCCGAGCTGCTCGATCGCGGAGAACTGGTCGCGGTCCCGACCGAGACCGTCTACGGCCTGGCCGGCGACGCCGCCGATCCCCGTGCCGTGCTGCGTATCTTCACCGCCAAGGGGCGCCCGCCCGATCACCCGCTGATTGTCCACCTGCCCGGCATCGAGGCGCTGGATGACTGGGCCGCCGCCGTGCCCGAAGTGGCGCGGCGCCTGGCCCGAGCCTTCTGGCCGGGGCCGCTGACCCTGATCCTGCCGAAGGCCGGGCATGTCTCGGACGTCATCACCGGCTACCAGCGAACCGTTGGCCTGCGCGTGCCCGGTCACCCGGTGACGCTCAGGCTGCTCGCAATCTTCGGACGCGCTGTTGCCGCGCCCTCGGCCAACCGTTTCGGCCGCATCAGCCCGACCACCGCCGATCATGTGATCAGCGAATTCGAAGGACGCGACAGCGTCGCCGCCGTCGTCGACGGGGGGCCCTGTGAAGTGGGTGTCGAATCGACCATCGTGGACTGCAGCGGCGAGCGCCCGCGCATCCTTCGCCCCGGGATGATCACCGCCGGGCAGATCGGACAGGTACTCGGTGAACGCCCCGCATCGGCCGGCCAGGACGAGGGGCCGCGCGCTTCCGGCCGGCTGCCCGCTCACTACGCACCGGAAACCCGGGTCGAGCTGGTCGACGCGACTGCGCTCGCCGCGCCGGACCCGGATGCAGCGGTCCTCGCACTCGGCGTCACGCCGGATCCGGGCGGGTTCATGGCCTGGCAGTCGCTACCGGAAGAACCCGCCGCCTATGCACGCGGTCTCTATGCCGCCCTGCGCGCGCTCGACACGGTCGGCGCGCGGCGCATCCTGGTTCAGCGTCCGCCCGGGACACCGGCTTGGTCGGCCATCCGCGACCGACTCGACCGGGCCACGGCCTGACCGGGCACCTCAAGGCAAGGCGAGGACGAGCGCAAGGGACGCGATGACCAGCGCGCTGGCCGACAGCACCAGCGCCGACAGGCCCAGGCTGCGTGCCAGACGACCGTCGCGGCGGGCTTCCCGCCAGCCTCCCGTTTCGTCTCGGCACTGACCCAAACGATAACCGCGCCTGGGCACGGTCTCGATGACCGGCTCGCCGATCCCCAGGCGGTCGAAATGGCGGCGCAGGCGGGAGACGATCACGGTCAGGGCATCCTCGCAGACCTCCCCGTCTCCCCAGACCGCATCGAGCAGGTCACTTCGGGGGATCACCTGCCCTGCTTCCGACCGGAGCAGGGCGGCCAGCACCCCGGCTTCGCGCGGCGCGAGATGACGTCGCCGTCCGCCCCGCTCCAGGGTGCGCGAATCCGCATCGAAAACCACTTCGAGCCGCTCGAGCAGCGGATGGCCGGGACCCGAAAAAGAAACGACACTGGCCACATTGCACCTCCATGCATGGGCTCCCTGTCACGCCCAACTACCCCTTTCTAGCGCTTTCTGTCCGCCGTCGCAAGCATTTCGACAGGCAAGCACCGGCCCGCCCCGGCATCGTCCGACCACGGTGCGGACTCGAGGCAGGGGACGCACCAAGACCCGATACCACCGACAACATCGAACGCTCGAGGAGAAACACCATGAAGACCCTTCGAATCATCACCCTGGCCGCGCTGCTCACCGGCTGCCTGGCAACCGCCTGGGCCCAGGATCACAGTCGCACGACCGAACCCGGAGCGGTGCTGGCGCTCACCGAAGTGCACGTCAAGCCGGGCATGTGGAACGCCTACATGAACGATCTCAAGGCCAACTGGCGCCGCAGCATGGAAGCGCAGATGGAAGACGGCCACGTGCTGGGCTACGGCATGTACGCCGTCGTATCGCCCCGCGAGGGCGAACCCAACCTCATCCTGCGCGTCACCTACCCGAACTGGGCGGCTTTCGACCGCGGCCCCGAGTACTTCGAGGAGCTGATGGAAAGCACCTTCGGCGGCATGGACGAAGCCCGCGAGGCGGGCATCGAGCGCGGCGAACTGCGCACGCTCGGCAGCGAGTTGCTGCTGCGCGAAGTGAAATTCATGGACTGAGCAAGGGGGACACGCGCCGCGGGCGCTGCGCCCGCGGCATTTTCCCGGCACCGACCTGAGCCGGGTTTATACTCTCGGCAAGACCCATCCCCCGGCGCCCACCCTGACTCGGACCGAAGACACAGCTCGCGATCTCTACCCCGACGCGCTGCGCGCGCTCGCCCTGCTCGTCGTCGTCTTCGGCCACTGGTTCGCGACCCTGCCGCGACTGGAAGGCGGCGAACTGGTCGCCACCGACCACCTGCTGGATGTCTGGATTTCCGCCGCGTTCCTGACCTGGGCCGTGCAGGTGGTGCCGCTTTTCGTGTTCGTCTCCGCTGCGGTCAGCACCGAAGGCGTCGCCCGTCGGCTGCACCAGGGCCACTCTCAGCTCGAGTGGTGGGGCGGACGGGCGCTGCGCCTGGCGCGCCCCACGGTGACCTACATGGCGGCGCTCACCCTGCTCGTCGTCGTCGCGCGGTTCAATGACGGCCGCTTCCTGGGCACCTTCGACGGCTCGCTGACGATCCACCTCTGGTTTCTCGTGATGCTGCTCGTCGTGCAGGCCCTGTTGCCGCTCAGCGTCGCCGCCGACCGGCGGTTCGGGCTGGGCGCGATCGTCGGGCTGGTCGTGATGGCCGCGGCCGTCGACATCATCCGCGCCGGCGCGTTCTTGCCGACACAGTGGCCGACCCTCGGCGCCCGGGTGACGAGCAGCGACGGCGCCATCGGCTGGCTCAACGCCTTCTTCGTCTGGCTGTTGCCGCAGCAGCTCGGCATCGCCTGGAAGCGCGGGCGCTTCCGCGGCAGCCTCACCGGCCTGTCGATCGTCCTGCTCGGCGCCGCCTGGCTGGCGGGCACGGTGATGAGCGGCTATCCGGTGGGAATGATTGGCGAGGACATGGACGGCAACAGCAACATGCTGCCGCCCACGCTGGCACTGATCGGCGTGATGTGGCTGCAGGTCGGCCTGGTGCTCCTGTGCGAGAAGCCCGCCCGCTGGCTGCTCGACCGGGAACGCCTGGCCGGCATCGTGGCCTTTCTGGGCGCCTTCGGCATGCCGCTCTACCTCTGGCACAAACTGGCCGAACTGCCCGCGGCCTGGCTGGGCGAGAAGATCGGTGCGCCCATCGACGCCGGCACGCCCGGCGATCCGGGTTTCTGGGCCGGCCGGCTGTGGTGGCTCGCCCTGTGCCTGCTGATGGTCGTGCCGGTATTGGCGATCGTCGCCTGGATCGAAACGCAACGCCGCAGCGTCGTCCCCCACGCGCAATCGATCTCGGCGATCCTGGCCGGCGGCCTGGCGCTGCTGACGGGACTGGCCGCGGCGCTGGTGCTGGGCGCCCGGCCCGGCGCAATCATCGGCCTGGCGGGCGTGGTGCTGGCATCGCTGCTGCTTCGCCGGCGCGGCTCGGGCTAAGGGCTTTTTCAGGCCAGGCCGGGGACCCTTATTCGCCGCTTCGGCAGGTCTCGGTCCATCCCGTCGTCCACCACCGGATGGCCTCCAGGTAGGCGGCGGGCCCGGAAGAGGCATGGTGCTGGCCCTCCAGGGGCCGAACCGTCAGCGCCAGCGCGCTCGAGCCGCCCGAGCGCCAGTCCTGCAGCCACCGATCGAGCGGCGCGCTGAGGCGCGCGTCCTCCTCGCTCGAGCGCGTGATCATCAGGGGGGTGGCGGCCGTCCGCGCGGCCGGTTCGAGATCGAGGAAATAGTCGAGGTTGCGGTGCAGGGCCGGGTTGATCGACAGGTAGGCGCCGAACAGGCCCGGACGCGTCAGGGCCGTGTACAGGGTGAACTGCCCACCCAGGGATTGCCCGAGGACGAGGCTGCGTTCGTGGTCGACGCGATACCCGGCATCGATCCGGGGAACGAGCTCCTCGGCGAGGAAGCGCTGGTAGTCGTCGGCGCCCCCGTAGTACTCGGGTTCGGGCGCCGGCGCGGTGTAGTCGGTCGAGCGCATGTTGCCCTTGGCGTAGCCGAGCCCGCCGTAGGAAATCCCGACCAGCACGGCCGGCGGCGCCAGCTCGTCGATTTCCATCATCAGGTGAAGGGGCGCGAGCATCGGGAACAGGATGCCGCCGTCGAGCATGTACACCACCGGCCAGTCGCAGTCCGATTCGGCGTAGTCGCGGGGCAGTCGAACGTAGATATGGAAGTCCCGCCCGAGCGTTTCGGACTCGAGCGTGAAGGTGTCGACCGGGCCCAGGCCGAAGAGCCGCTCGAGCCTCCGGCCCTCGGAAGCCGGCGAAACGGCCGCCCACAGCAGGCCTGCCAGCAGCAGTGCCGGAAGGACCATGGTTCGTTTGTCGGGGTTCATCGTTGTCTCCATCCTCGGGCCTCCAGCGGGCGGGCCCCGTTCGGCGGCCCCTGCCGCGGCAGCAACGCCGGTTATCGCATTGCGCCGGCGTTTTCGCAATCCTTGCGGTGTCGGGCGGCTTCGGCAAGAATGGGTCGCGGGGACATCACCATCGGAACTTTCCAAATGAACCTGCCTGCGATTGCCCGCGCGACGACGCTCGCCGGACTTGCGATATTGCTCTTTGCCTGCTCGACCGGTTTCGACACCCGCCCGGAGGATCTCGGCACCCTGCCGGAAGACTACGGCGTAGTGGTCGTTCAGGCCACCAACAACATCGACGAACTCAATTACCGGCTCTTCACCTGGACCGGCGCGCACGTCGCCCGGATCGACCAGCCGGACAACCACTTCCTGCTCAAGCCGGCGGGCACGGGCCTGCTCGGCAGCCGGATCTTCGTCGGCGCGCTGCCGCCGGGACGCTACCGGATCCAGAACCTGATCAGCGAGTGGCCGGAAACCGGCAACCCCCAGGCCTGGATGGAAGCACCCGTCACCGAGAATCTCGGGACCTTCCGCATCGAACCCGGCCAGCTGACCAGCCTGGGCACGGTCCTTTTCCAGCCCCTCGGCGCGGTCGAGGAGAACGGGCGCTGGCGGCGCGTGCACACCTTCGTCCGTTACGACGACGAAGAGCGCTTCGATCGCTTCATGAGCGTCGCCACGCCGGACCTGTACGAGCGCCTCGGCGAGCGGATTCACGGCTGGGACCTGGAACGTAATGGCAACGCCCGGGAGGAGCTTGCCGAGCGGGTTGGTGAATTCGCAGTCGGCACCGAATACCACTGGCTCGGCGGCGGCGAGATCGCGATGACCGGCCCGATCGGCGCGGTCATGCTGCGCGAAGGCCCCGGGCAGTGGCGTCGGGTCGAGACCGGCGTGAATCACCAGTTGGCCGCGATGGCGAAGACCGACGACGGCTACGTGGTCGCCGGCGAGCGCGGGCTGGTCATGCGGGCCGACAACCTAGACGGTGACTGGCAGGTCGTTACCGGGCCGGGGTCCCAGTCCGCCGTGGAATGGATGACGCAGATGAGCAACGGCAGCTTCTACGCCCTGGTCCGGAGCGGCTTGACCTGCACCCTGTTCCACGTCTCCGAGGACTTCTCGGAATGGACGACGAAACTGCTGACCTCAGGACGGGGCGGTGTATTCCCTCTGAAGTGCCAGCTCGATGTGGCAGCCATGAACGATGATCGTATCGTCCTGTTTGGCGACGGTCGAAGGCGAATCCTCGACGCAGCCGGAGAGATCGTTCTCGATGAGGAAAGCGACGGTTTCATGAGCTTCGAACAGCAGCCCAACGGTGCGGGCATTGCAATTCCAGATCCGGGCTGGGCAATCTCCTCCGTTGACCACGTCTATACCTTCGACGGCGGAGAAAGCTGGCACGAGTCCTCGAAGGACTGGCCAACCGAGTCCGACCGCGTCGGCGAAATCGGCCTCCTGCTGGTCCTGCCCGACCATCGCGCCTTGGCGCTGTCCTACAAGGGCTACGTCGACGATTTCACCAAGCGCGTCCTCTACGAAGACGAGCCGCGGCTCCGCATGGCGAACGAAAAGGGCAAGATCGTGCGCTGGGGCGAGAAGGTCGAACCGTACTGCCGACAGCTGCTGCCGGAAATCTCCACCGAGGAGCGGATCTTCGCGCGCTGCAGCGACGGAAGCCTGATCGTCACCGAAGACCGCGGCGAGTCCTGGAGCGAAGACTTCGCACCCGGCGGGGACGGCGAAGAGGCTCTGGACCCGGCGGATTTCGAGGACGCGATCTGACCCGGCCCTGATCCTCGGTCTGCCGGCGCCCGGCACCGGAGAACCGCACGACCAGGCCGCCGAGCGCGGCAGGACGCAGAACGAGCCCGCGACGGTCTACGGTGGGGGCGGCGCAGCCTGCTCCCGTTCGATCGGGGGCAGATCGAGCTTCGAGCGCTCGATGTCGATCAATTCGAAATTGCGCTCGACGACACGCTGGAATGCCGGATCGTTGCGAAGCATCGAGAACGACGGCATCCGCTGCAGCAGCGGATCGAGATAGCCGCCCTCGACGGACCTGGCCAGAAACTCGACCGCCGGTTCCGGATGGCCCGAGAGGGCCTCGAGCCGGGCCCGGATGGCATGGAAGTAGGGCATGTCGTAACCCTGGTCGACGGGGACGGTCATTCGCTGGCGCCAGTGGGCCATCGTGTCCTCGAGTGCCTCGGTCAAGCCCAGGTGGTATTGCGCCGCGGCCACCGGGATCATCTCGGCCGACAGCGTGTCGAAACCGAAATACTGGGACAGTGCCTCGATACTGCCCCAGCGCTTCTCGTAGTAAGCCAGCACCGCCTCGTGTCGGCCGGCCAGGCTCAGGGTGTGCATCAGGCCGTGCGCGGCTTCCTGGTCGCGGGGTGACGATACGGCCCGGTCTCGCGCCGCCGCCAGCGCCTCGTCGACCCGCCCCAGAGCCAGCAATGCCATGTCGTACTCGACGCCGGCAAGCGCCATCGAAGCTTCGTAGCGACCGAGCATGAAATTGACGCTGCCGGCCGCCGAACGCACGACTTCGTTGCCGGCCTCGATCGCCCGACGCCCCATCCGGTCGGCCTCGGCCAGCCGGCCGAATGCCTCGAGCACCTCGAGTTCGGCCAGTTCCCCCCAGGGAATCCCGGGAAACCGCTCGCGCATACCGCGGGCCTCCGCCATCGCGGCCGCTTCGTCCCCCGCCAAGATATAGCCGATGGCGAGATTGAACAGGTTACTGACGTGCAGCGGATCGATCTTGGCCAGCTGGCGCCTGGCCCGGATGTCCTCACGTAAACGCCCGCTGCTGCGCAGGTTGATGGCGCGCCAGTTGAGCGCGTCGGACTGGCTCGGGTTGAGCTCGAGCGCTCGGGCCAGCGCGGACTCCGCGCCCTCGAAATCGCGCTCCAGGATGTTCATCAGGCCACCGACGGCGTAGCCCTCGGCCAGCCTCGGATCGAGCGCAAGCGCGCGCTCGAGGCGCGGGCGGGCTTCCGAGAGCGCCGTGGCCAGGGGAATGTCGCCGGGCGTGATGCGCGCATTCGAGCGCATCAGCCAGGTCAATGCCGACTCGGCCAGGGCCGGCGCGAAATCCGGGTCGAGCGCAAGGGCCCGCTCGAGCAGCTCGTGGGCTCGCTCCAGGCCTTCCAGCGAGCGCCCCTGTACCAGCCGGCGCGCCTCGAGATAGAGCTCGTAGGCCTCGAGCGAATCGGTGCTGTTGGCGCTGACCGCCCGGCCGTCGCTATCGATCAGGCTCAGCTTGAGCTGGCCGGCGATGGCACCGGCGATGTCGTCCTGGATCTCGAAGATGTCGTCGAGCCGGCGATCATAGGTCTCGGACCAGAGATGAAAGCCGCCCTCGGCTTCGATCAGCTGCGCGGTCACGCGCACCTGGTCGCCGGCCTTGCGAACGCTGCCCTCGAGCACGTGCGCAACGCCCAGCTGTTCGCCGATCCGGGGAATCGGCACGTCCTTGCCCTTGAACGAGAACGAGGATGTCCGGCCTGAAACCTTCAGCTCACGAATGCCGGCCAGCAGGTTGAGGATCTCCTCCGACAGGCCGTCGGCGAAATATTCCTGGTCGCCTTCGGCACTCATGTCGGCGAAAGGCAGGACGGCGACCGATGCCTCGCGGACGGGGTCGCTCCCGACGGGCTCGCCGCGGAACTTGTCCCAGACCAGCCACACCAGGGTGACTGCCATGGCGGTCACTGCAGCGGCGGCGAACACCGACATTAGGTTCCGGCCCGCGCTCGCACCGGCCCCGCCTGTGACCCTCGCCTGGTCCGACGATTCGCCAAGAAACCAGGCAATGAACAGGGTGACGGGAAAACCCAGGGCCAGCATCAGAACCAGTGTTTTGAACACCCAGTCCGGGGCGCCGAAATTGCCGAGCAGGATATCGCCGGCCTGTATCAGCAGCCAGGCGATGACGAAATAGGTCGCGGCGACCTGAAAGGTCCTGCGCTGCTTGAGTTCGCTCAGGAGTCGAATCGCCCCCTCCAATGGCTGAAGTCAGGCCGGCGACCGCTGCCCCGGCGCCCCAAAGTGTAGCAGGCCCCTCTCGCCAATTACTGAGATCCGAACGACCACCGGTCTGCCGGCATCAGCCCTCGAATTCGTCCGAGAAGATTCCGTTCCGACGTCTCTCGACCGCGCCGATATCGCAGCGGGCAATGCCGTCCTCGTCACCGTCACGCGGGCGGCTGATGCCGCGGGCATCGGTCGCCAGGCAACCCGAACCATCGAATGCGTCGACCAGGGGACTGTCGGCTTTCGGCCGGCGGACCGGCAGGCCATCGAGGCCGGCGGCCAGATTTTCCAGGCCTGCGTTGGTGATGTCCAAGTCACTGGCCTGCGGCGAGACATTGCAGCCGGTCAGGTCGCCGAACGCGTTGTTGCCCTCGGAGACCAGGCTGGCGGTGCTGCCCACCGCGCAGTTGACGGCATCGCCGGTCGAGTAGTTGCCGGCCACGACCGAGTTGGCGATGGTGACGGCCATGTCGTCGTAGACGTGGAGCGCCGCTCCGTTCGGCAAGCTCCAGAACCTGCCGCCGCCGGTGCCGACGATGGTCAGGTGCTTCAAGGCCACCTGACCCGAGTTGGCGAAGGTCAGCCCGCCGCCACTGCCGCCGGTGACGGTCACGTTCTCGATCACGCCGCTACAGGAGAAGCACATCAAACTACCGCCGTCAACGGCACGATTGTTGTCGAAGGTGCTGTCGCGAATGTCCAGAACAGAGCCAGTGGTCTGAATCGCACCGCCGAAAGTGCTGGGGTTTTCGTTGTCGGTGAAGCGCACCCGGCGAATGATCAGTGAGTCTGGCCCCACGGTCATGCCACCACCACTGAGGGTGAGATTCTCGATGCGCAGGGTGTCGGCTCCGGACTGGGTGACCAGACGTGCACCATGTATCCGGGTCTTATCGGGGCCGTTGCCGAGCAGCGTCACATCGCTGCTGATCTCCAGCGTGTCCTCCAGCAGGTACAAGCCGTTGGCGAGCGCGATCACTTGGGGCGTAGCGGCCGTGGCGGCCTCGTCGAGCGCCGCGCGCAGCGTACACACACCGTCGGCCGTGGCGCACTGACCATCGCCCGGGTTGGCGTCCGGTTCGTCCCTGAGCGCATCGCCCACCGCGCCGACCTGGAAATCGGCCGGGCGCGAAACCGGCGTGGTCAGGAGCAGCGACAGCTCCGAGCGAAGCGGTTCCTGATCGAGCATGGCCTCGGCTTCGGTCACCAGCAAATAGCCCGATTCGGTGCCACTGTCCACTTGCGCGGTCACGTTCAAGTCCTGGGACTGCCCCGGAGACAGGGAACCGATCGTGCAGTCGAGCCGGTAGCCGTTTCGCGTGCAGCCCGGCGGTGTGGTGATGCTGCCCGGATCGAAACCGCCCGAAAGACGTATCGAAAATACCACGCCGGTTGCCGTCACGCCCGAGCCGGCCTGGGGCGCCAGGTTCTCGATATCGAAGACATAGCTCACGAAGCTGTCCGGCAGGGCCACATCCGTGGAAGGTTCGGCCGTCAGCTGCAGGTCGACGGCGTCAGTCACCGCGACGGCAATCGTCTCGCAGGTCTGGAGCGACAGGCCCGGCGTAGGCACCTTGTCGTCGTTGCCGTCGAGCTGCATGCGATCGGTGATGCAGACTTCGACGTTCTTCGTGCCGCTACTCAGGAAGATGTGGTCGGCCGTGATCCGCCCCGAGTCGGTTCCGCCGTGCCCCAGGATCGGCCCGGTCGGCTGGCCGGCGGCGTCGAACTCGCCTTCGGACTCCACCGTGCCGTCGTCCCAGTCGATCTCCACGGTATGCAGCTCGTCGGGATCCGGGTCGGAAAAGCTCAGTTCAAGTTCAAAGCGATAGCCCGTACCGGCGTCCAGCGCCTCGTCGGGCAGGTCGATGATCGGTGCGTCGTTGACCTCGGCGACTTCGAGCGTGACAACCTCGGGCGACGACGTGTCGATCCCGTCGCTGACGCTGAAGCTGAAGTCGTCGGGGCCCCAGTAGTCGGCGTTTGGCGTATACGTCGCCTGGTTGCCACTGATCGAGACGGCGCCGTGCGCCGGTGAATCGACCACCTCGAACGCCAGCGTGTCGAGCGGATCGGGATCGCTGCCGTCAAGCGTGATCGCTTCGGGCACGTCTTCGACCACCATCGCGCCAATGCCGGGCGTGGCAAACGGCTCGCGGAAGTTGCGACTGACCGCGACTTCGACCTCGGCCGGCGCGCTGACTTCCGGCTGGCCGGTGGCCGGATCGCGCACGCCGTCGCTGACCCGGAACGAGAACAGGTCGATGCAGTCAGCGCTGTTTTCGCAGGCAAAGTCATTATTGGACTGATAGACGAGATCGGCGTAGTCGTCGCCGATCTCGACGAAGGGCGTCAACAGCGAGATATGCAGCAGATTGGTGTCCGTATCGAGAATGTAGAAACGACTCGAATTGACCGAGACGTTCTCCGGATTGCCGAAATCGCCGATCACGAAACCCGAGCCCGAGCCGGTGGATTTTGCCTGGCCGGCAAAGAAACCGTCGGAGGTAAAACGTTGAATGCGTGCGTTGAACGAATCGGCCACGTAAATCGTGCCGTCAGGGGCGACATCCAACCCCTTGGGCGTGCCGCGGAACTGCCCCGGCCGACAACCTTTGCGGGCGTTCTGAACCACGCCACCGTCGCACAGGGCTTCTTCGCCTGCGTTGAAGGCGTCGTCGACGCCGCAGATATCGTCGGTGCAGGAAAATCCCAGGGAGCGATGGTTGGCCACATCGCACACCGCCTGGTCGCCCGGGGCCAGGTCGATATCGCAGCGACCCAGCCAGCCGACGGGATCACCGGGAACGACCTGTCCTTCGCTGTTCACCCAGGCCGGCTCGTACTTGTAGATGCGGTCGTTGCGTGAGGCGTAGACGAATCCTTCCGAATCAATGGCCAGCGATCCGGCATCGACCCAGGTGGGTTGGGTGTTCTCGACATCGTCACTGAGATAGTCGATGAAAACGGTTGGATCGGAAGGCGCCCGCTCGTCATCCAGAGCAAAGATCCGGCCGGTAAAGTCCATCAGGTATAGCAGGCCGATATCGTCGAGGACCGCACTTCTCGCGTTCTCAATGTCGCAACCACCCGTCGCGAAAGGAACGCAATCGCCATCCGTGTTGCGCACATCTGTCAGCCCATAGTCCTGAATGTCGTTCAAGTCGGTGTCGTACACCCGGATGAAGCCCTCGCCCGTTCCATTGACCGAGGTGGCCACGATCCAGCCGTTGTCGACATCGAAAACCACGTCGCGAAAGTCGAAACCACTCACTCGCTCGGTGGAATGCAGGCTGCCGTCCGGACTGAATCTTGCGAGACGCTGGAAGCGCTCGGAGTCACCACCGCTGCAGTTGATGGAGCCTTTGTCCACGACAAAGGTTTCGCCCTGGTCGGTGACCGTGATGTAGATGGGCTCGGAGGGAAACTCGAGTTCAAAGGCGCCGTTGGGTGCCTCGGGGCCGTTGGTACACAGGTCGTCGAGTTGGGCGTCACTGATCGACTGCTCGATCCGGAAGTCCTCGATGAAGTACGGATAAAGCGGCGCGACGAAAAAGCCGTTTTCGGGAACGTCCTCGATCTTGAAGCGCAGCGGGTCGCCGTCGGGATCATTGCCCTGCAGCCGGATCGGCGTCGGCTCGAACGAAACCGCATCGGGCCGGCCGGGGCCGGTCTGGGCCAACGCCACCGGCGGGATATTGGAGGCCTTGACGTTGACGATCTGGACCGCCTGAGCGCTGTTGCCGGCGTCGTCCACGGCCGTCCAGGTGATCTCGTGCAGGCCCAGGCCCAGTGGAAGCGCGGCATCGTTGCTGACCTGCGGACTCAAATCGACCAGGTCGAATACGGCCGCCTGGCCCAGGTCGCTGACCTGCTGCGTATCGATCTCGACGATGTCCGGCGGCGGCACCAGCGATGGCGGCTGGCGGTCGAGCACTTCGATGTGCATCGTCGTCGCCGTCTCGTTCGGCAACCCGGCCATGTTTGGACCCGGGTCCCGGGCCGTCCAGGCCACTTCGAAACTGTTGTCCTGCGTATCGGTACTGACCGGCCAGAAGCTGCGCAGGGCTTCGTTTGGAAACGCCAGACTCAAAGTGGTGTCACGGTCGCAGGCATCGCTCACCTGCAGGAACGAGCGCAGCGTGTCCTCGTAGCGGCGGCGCGACACGCCGCCAACTTCGTCGGCTTCGATGGTCACGTGCAGCACGCCACCCACCAGCGTGGCGCTGGCGTTGCCCTCGCTGCCGGGCGAAGGGGTGATCGTCGGCGGGATTTCGTCGAACACGGTCACGCTCTGAAAATCGAACTGCGCGTTCGGCAGCCGCCAGCCGTTGATCTGGGTATCCAGCACGGTGAACCAGGTCTCCAACCAGATCTCGAAAAGGAGGCCTGAATAGGGTTGAAACTTCGCACCGGACGGGAGCCCTGGAATCGGGATGACCAGATCGACCGGGCTCAGGCGCGGATTGGCCCGCCACACCACCGTGTTGTGGCCGACCGGAAACGACAGCATCCGATCCTCGACGTAGGGACATTCGTACTCCGGGCCGGCGCCATCGAGCTGGCTGTAGCGCACGCTGCCGTCTTCGCGGCAGCTTTCCCAGATCTTGTCGCTGGCATCGAACGAGGCGCTGGTCAGCAGGAAATCCAGTTCGGTGGACTTCGCCGTCGGCGGGCCGGGATTGCCGGCCAGCAGCATCACGTCGACATCGGTGTTGTGGTGGAGCATTTGCGGCGTGCCCAGCTCGCCCCAGTCGCTCTGGGTGGCGATGGGAATACCGAGCGCGTCGGAGTAGACGAAGGCCATGTGCGGCTGCTCGAGCTCGACTTCGCACTGGCCCGGCGGGACTTCGCGCTCGACAGTGCCCGGTGCAATCAGGGTCGGCTTGCAGAACTTCAGCGCGAGATTGGCGGCATAGGCCGCCCAGCCCGCCGCGTAAGCCCCCGGCGCCGGTGTGAGCGTATAGACCGACGAGAAGTTGTAGGCCGCGGCCAGGGGCAGGATGCAAGCCAGCTCCGAGCCGGCGCCACGCGCGCCAGCGTCGTTCGACAACGACACCGATTCGATTCCGACCGCCGGCCCGGGGCCTTCGATCCTGCTCAATTCGACGCGGTCGAAGGCCTGGCCGGACTCGACGCCCATCCAGCCGTCGCGCACCACCGCCAGGCGGCTGCCGGGTACGGCCCGGTCGGCGAAAAGCTGGCGCCCCACAAGGTGGTCGCCGCGGTGAAGCGTCACCAACACGATCGAATCCTGCAACTCGCCCACTTGCAGGCCGACCTGACTTTTCGGCTGCTGAAGCTGGAGCACGATCGGCTCGACCGACTCCAGCCAGAGCCGTCCGCGGTCGAATTCGAGTCGCTGCAAATCGAAGGTCGAAATCAGACCGTCTTGCGCCCCCCGCGCCGCTGCTTCGGCCAGATTGACCGCGCTCATCGAAGATTGCGACTCCGGCGGCAGGGCCCGTACTTCGGCCATCCCTTCGACGGCCACAATCAGCAACAGCAAGCCGGCCAGCTGTCCTTCGATCCGCTTGTGCATGCCCCGCTCCCTTGTCCTGTAGTCCTCCCCTCAAGTATTAACGAGATCGTTCCGGATCGGAATGGGTGGGTGTTGCGGACCGCTTGCCTGCTGGTTGCAAGTCAGCTTTTCCGCGCCCAGGCGGCCGGCGTGCAGTCGAAGCGCACCCGAAAGCGGCGCGAGAAATGCGAGACGCTGGCAAAACCGACCGCGTCGGCCACTTCGGCGACGTTGCCCGCGCGCCTGGCCAGCAGCCGCTCGGCCGCCTGCAGGCGTCTTTCGCGCAGGTAGTCCTCCGGCGACTGCTCGGTCTCGCTCTTGAGTCGCCGGTAGAGCGTGGTGCGGTCCATGTGCATCAGCTGCGCCCAGTCGCGGATCGAGAAGCCCGGCTCGCCCAGATGGGCATCGAGCACGGCATCGACCTGCGCCAGGAAGGCGGATTCGGGGCGCTCATCCGGAATCCGCTCGCCCGCTTCGAGACGCGCCTTCAGGCGTCGGCGCGAGGCGATCAGGCCGGCAACCCGCGCAGCCAACTCGGCGCTGTCGAAAGGCTTGGCCAGGTAGTCGTCGGCGCCGGCCTCGAGTCCGCGCACGGCGTCTTCAGGGGCTGCCCGTGAGGTGAGCATTAGCACCGGCACGAAAGCCAGTTCGGGGTCGGCCTTGATCTCGCGCGTCATCGCCAGGCCGTCCATCACCGGCATCAGTCCGTCGGTGATGATCACGTCCGGCAAGGCTTCGCGCGCGGCCGCCAGGCCCTGGGCGCCGTCGGCTGCCTCGAGAATACGGTAGCTGCGACCCAGACGCAGGCGAAGGAACTCGCGCAGTTCGGCGTTATCGTCGACCAGCAGTGCGCAGGGGACGTCTTCGGCGTCGAGCGGGGTCGAATCGGCGGGCGATTCATCCACCGCCTCGGGCTCGCCAGCAAGTTCAGTTTCGACCGCCGCCGTGATGGGCTCGAGGTTCGACGGCATCTCGAGGACGAAACAAGCCCCCGGTTCGCGTGAATCGTCCAGGCGGGCCGACCCGCCGTGCAGCTCGGCCAGTTCGCGCACCAGCGCCAGGCCGATTCCGGTGCCGGGGCTGCTCTCGGAGGTGAGCTCACCCTGGCGGTAGCGCTCGAAGATGGCCTGGCGATCGCGGGGATCCACACCGGGACCGCTATCGCGCACCGACAGTTCGATCCGATCGGGGCCGGCGTCGAGGCGAATCACGATCTGCCCGCCGTCGGGCGTGAATTTCAGCGCGTTCGACAGCAGGTTGGCGAGCATGGTGTCCACGTGCGCCTGGTCGCAGGCCATCACGAGCGCTTGCTCGATACCCTCGGTGATCAGTTCGACACCGCGCAGCTTCGCCTGAAGCGCGAATCGATCGACGACGCCGCGCACGATACCTGCCAGGTCGACCCGGACCAGTCGCAGCGGCATGCGCCCGGCTTCCAGGCGCTGCAGGTCCAGGATCTGCCCGATCAGCGACTGCATCGCCTCGCTGTTGCGCAAGGCGACATCCAGGTACTGCTTCGAAGCGTCGTCCAGCTGCCCGCCGGCGTGCTGCGCCAGTTCCTGCAGCGGGGCGCGGGTCAGCGTCAGCGGTGTGCGCAGCTCGTGCGAGACGTTGGCAAAAAACCGCGCCCGGGCATCGCTCTCACGACGGATTTCGCGGGCCTGGGCGCGCACCTCGGCGGTGCGACTGGCGACTTCTTCGGACAATTCCTTCTGCCGGAGCAGCAAGCGACGCTCCCGCGCACGCTGACCATAGCGTGCAGCCAGCATCAGCAAGAGCAGTCCGATCGCGACGTACCCCGCCCAGGCCAGGGGTGTCAGGTACCAGGGCGAGCGCACGCTGAAGGTCAGCGGCTCCGACTCGGAAACGGAACCCGCAGCGTTGCGCGCCTGCACCCGGAACGCGTAATCACCGCCCGGCAGGTTGGTGTAGTCCCGGCGGGTCTCGTCGCTCCAGCGCGACCAGCCGTCTTCCAGGCCGTCGAGGCGGACCCGGTACTCGGTAAGATCGGGCGCCCGATAGCTGCCGAGCGCATATTCAAAGCGAAGCGAACCCGACTTCGGCCCCAGCGACTCGGTCAGTCCGCCGGAACCGGGACCCGCGATCAGCCAACGCCCACTGTCGGGGAATCCGGCCCGAACGACCTGCAGTCGGCTGGGTTCGGCTTCGGTGGCGGTCGGCGGCCAGTCCAGCCGCAGCAGACCCGGATGGCGGCCGATCCAGAGATGGTCGCCGCGCTCGCCAATGAACCAGTTGACCGCCGGTGCCAGGTCCGTCAGCCAGCGGCCGTACCAGTCAAAGCCGCCGTCGTCCGTCAGCCGGCCGCGCCAGAGCGCGCCGCCGGGACCGATGCCGGCCACGACCTCGCCATCGGGCGCGCCGAAAATCCGGTACACCCCGCGCGGCTCGCCGAGCGCGTCGTTGCCGAAGTCTGGCTCGGGCTCGATCCGACCGGCCCCGGGCTCGACCGGGCGGAACCCGCCCTCGCTCGTCCCGAGCACCATCCGCTCGCCCAGGTTGAACGCCCAGGCGTAGCCTTCCGGCACGCCATCGTCGGCGTCGAGAACGTCCTCGAGGATCAGCGCATTACCCTGCCACGCCAGGCGGTAGTAGCGTCCCACCACCGTGCCGACCCACACCCGGCCCCGGACATCCTCGGCCACGGTATGGGCACGGTGCGCAACCCCCTCGACGCGTTCGATGGCGCGCCAGCCGTCTTCTGTTTTCAGCAATACACCGAGCCCGGACTCCAGCTCGGCGTAGACGGCGTCGCGCAGGCGAGAACGCACCAGACCGTAACTGTAGGTATCGGAAATCAGAAGGTCGTGCTCGCTCAGGCTCATCGTCTCGAAATCCGGCACCATGCGATGCACGCCCTCCGAGCCGGCGACCAGCAGGCCGTCTCCATCGGGGAGGATCTGGAACACCTCTAGAATGGGCGCATCGATGGTCTCTAGCCGACTCGCATCGCTGCCGTCGGCCCGCAGCACGCTCAGGCCGGCGTCGCCGCCCACAAGCCATCGGCCCTCGAAAGCCACCAGCGCGTTGGTCGTCGACAAGCCGAAATCCGCGTCGTAGACACGCCGCCCACCGAAGAGGTCGAGCCGGGCAATCGCCCCGCCCTGGGCCAGCCAGACACCTTGCTCGTGATCGAGAGTCAGATCGTAGATGCCGTTGACCGTCAGCCCGTTGCGATGGGTCACCTGCTCGATGAGCTTGCCATCCTGACCGATGCGGAACAGCCCCGCCTGCTGGCTCGCGACAAGCATGCCGCCGTCGGGTGCCGGCATGGCCCGATACGGCCAGGCGCCCGAAAAATCGAACCCGGTCTCGAGGGCCTCGGGATCCTCATCGGAAAGCCAGAACAGGCCGTCGTCGACGCTGCCCATCAGGATGCGACCGTCCGTCCAGGAGGTGACAAAGCTCAGGCGCGGACCCTCGGGCATGCGCCAGCCCGGCTCGGGTGCGGGTCGTTCGCCGGACCTGGGAAAGTCGGTGTAATCGTGGAACCGATCGCCCACGACGACCAGGAAACGGCTCCGGTGTTGGAGGGCAATCCGAAACACGCTGTCGGTAGCCTGCACGACCGACAGTTGTCCGTCGCGCCACAGGAACAGATGCCGAAGCGCGTGGAAGTAGACCGAGTCACCGATCAACTGCAGACCGCGGACGGAACCGAAGTTGCGCTGACCCTCGGGCAGGCGGTCACTCAGCGAGTGATAGACCGGGCCGCCGTCCTCGCCGGCCTCGAAATAGCCGAACTCGTCCGGAGAGCCGACCCAGATGCGGCCGGTCTCGTCGATTTCCATGACGCGGATGCGATTGCGGTGGCGCGAACGGATGGATTGCCAGCTGGCACCGTCGAAGATCACCAGGCCGTCCCCGCCGCCGACATAGATGCGCTGGTCTGGTCCCTGCCGTATCACCCAATTGGTCAGATGCCCGCCGTACTCGGCCATGGTGTAATTGCGCACCGGCGGCTTGCCGGGCGGGGGCTCGAGGGCCAGGGCATAGCCCGAGGTCAGCAGCAGCAACGCGCCGATCAGATCGCGACTCCTCAAGCAAACGCATGACCGCATGACCGCATGACCACATGACCGGCAAGCAGTATACCCCCGCGCTTGCTGCCCCCGATGCATTCCACCGGGGGGCGAGATCCGCGCCGGGTGATGTGTAAGACCGGGCTAATCGGAACCGAAGCTGTCGCGGAAGATCGCCCGGGTCGATTCGATGAATCGTACGGCGCTGACGTTCATGATTTCGTTGACCGCCGGCGTGTCCGTGGTGAAGCTCAGTTCGATCGTGACGACATCCGGATCGAGAATCGAAGCGTCGGATTCAAAGTGGAGAGTGATGGTCCGCGCCTCCCCAACGGCGAAATCTCCGAAATCGCAGGTCATGCCCCGGCCGTCGGGATTGACCTGGCATTCTCCTTCCGAGGCGCCGGCAAAGATCACGCTGGCGCCGCCGATCGCACCCTCCATGACGATCGACTGGGCCACGAGCCCCGCCGATCCGGAGGGTTCGAGGTTGCCCACGACCACGTCGATCGAAAAGGTATCCCCGGCGTCTACCGGAGCCGGCGGCAACTCGCCGTGATCGCCGGGCAGGGCGAGCTCCAGGCTGACCAGTGCCTCAGGCTCGACGGTCATCGTCCGGCAGTCCTCGCGGGCAAGCTGGTCGGCCAGGCAATATTCCAGCTGCCAGGGACCAGCGCCGGTGTAGACATGTTGGGCCACCGCCCTGCCCTCGCCCCGCCCCAGTGGCGGCGCCACCAGCACGATGCCGTCGAGCCTCGGCTGGTCGTCCTCTTCGATGATCTCCCCTTCGTCTTGCGGCGGGCTGCCGTCGCCGGCCAGCAGCGTGGTCGTGTAGTCGACGGCACCGTCGTCCTCGAACAAGGCGGTAATCGTAACGGGAAAGCCCAGCCCGATTCGCGGGGGAACGGACAGATCCGTCACACGCGGCGGATCGTCGACGTAGGTCATTTCGATCATCACTTCAGCCGGCTCCGAATCATCCACGCCGTCATTGGCCACGAATGTGAACGTATCGATGCCAACATAGTCCGCGGCCGGCGTGTAGCGCAACGTCAGCGTGGCGTTGTCGCTGTCGATTGGAAGCAGCTGTCCGTGTGACGGCAGGTCGATAACCTGGTAACTCAGCACGTCCAGTCCGTTGAAGTCGAAGCCCACGATCCCGTCCAGATCGTCTGCGGTGAGCGTGATATCGATGGATTCATCTTCCGTCGTGACGACAGACTGGTCGTTCGCCTCGGGCGCGCGAAAGTTGCGCTCGACCTCGATGAAGGCCGTCCCGACGTTGCTGTCGGCCAGACCGTCGCTGGCGATGAACTCGAAGCTGTCGACATCGCTGTGGAAGTCGAACTCGGATACGTAGGTCACGGTTACCGAGTCGTCGGTGATGTCCTTGAGCGGCGACGTCTCGAAGACGTGCACGAAGGATTCTTCCTGGTCGACCACGAAGAACTGCGTGGAGTTGACCGAAACCGCGCGTACAGTACCCAGGTTGCCCAGCACGAAGCCGGGCTGGTCGCCCTGATTGATACCGGTGCCGGTCGAGCGGGCCACACCACCGAAGCTGCCGTCGGTGCCGAAGCGCTGGACGCGTCCACCCGTGTCCGGGTCACCTTCGTCGGTGGAATACAGCACGCCGTTCGGATCCAGGGCGATAAACTCGAGCTCGGAGAACTGGCCGTTTTCGCTACCGGCGAAGCCGCCAGCGCCAACACTGCATGTCGCATCAGTACAGCTATAGCCTTTGCTGATCTGACGCGCCTCGTCGCAGGCGTTATTCGTACTCGTCTCGCAACGGCCCAGCCAGCCGATGTAGTCGCCCAGAACCACCTCGCCCTGATCGTTTCGCGTACTGGTGCTGAACTTGTGGATGCGGTCGGCGCAGGAGTCGGCAATGTAGAGATTGCCGTCTGGATCGACATCCATGGCAAAGCCCGTCCAGTCGTTACCCCAGCTACCGCTGGTGCACAGGAACTGATCGCCGCCGTTCAGAGCGCCGCGATACTGGTCGTTCATATCGTTGTTGTCGTAGGGCACGCCGTCGCTGAGATCCGCGAGTACGTCGAATACGAAAACGCGACGCCGATCGGTGACGTAGAGCAGACCTTCTCGGGTGTCCACCCGGCCGTAGGACAGATTCGCCGCCTGGACCGGATCGGACAGGCCCAGGTCCGGATTGCTCGCCGACGAGGCAGTGATCCGCCAGCTGTCGCCGCCAGTCACCGACTCTTGCGGATCAACGCTGTCGTCGCTCTGGGCGATGAGCAGCGAGGTGCTGGTCCCACCGCCGTTTCGCCGGAGCGTGTAGAGAAAGCTGTCCTGGTCGACGACGAAGGTGTTGTTGCTGCCGCTGTAGTCGACCTGGTCGATGAAAGCTCCGTTGGCGTCCCAGAAAGACAGTCGCTTGTTCTGGCTGACGCTGCTCGGACCGCAGCGAAAATAGTAGTCGACCATTACGTAGATGCCGCCGTCGGTGACATGGACGAACAGCGGGCGGTGGACCCAGTCGAGTGGAATCTTGTCGTTATCCGGCCCGCCCAGCACCTGGCACACGTTCTGGTATAGCCACTGTTTGGGGTTGCTGGCATCGAGGAACGGCTGACCGTATGGTCCACCCGGGCTCGTCCGGTAGTCTTCGATGAAGAACGGGTACAGGGGCGCCACGAACTCGCCGTTGGCCGGCCGCTGGCTGATCCGGAACGACAGCGGGTCGAAGCGGCCGTCCAGGAAATCCGCGTCCTCCCCGGTCAGCACGATATCCACCGGCTGGGAAGTCAAGGTATCGGCCGTTACGTCGTTGACCATCGGCGCGGTGTTGCTGCCGGCCGCCTTGATCGTGATGAGCTGGTCGGCCTGGCTGGCGTTATCCGACTGGTCGGTGGCCGTCCAGATGATCGGCGAGCGCGAGTCGATCGGATAGAACGCCGGACCGTCGTTTTCGATCAACGGGGCTGGATCGGCCAGGTCCACTACGCGAGGCGTGCCGAGCATGATGGTGTCGGCGTCCAGTCCCGGATGAGTGGCCGGCACCTCGATCACGCGGCTGGGCGGTGCCACGAGGATGGGCGCCTGTGTATCCTCGACCACGACCTGCTGAACGAGCGAATTGCTGTTACCACCACCGCCCGGCAGCGGCCCGTTGTCGGAGACCGTCCAGGTGATCTCGTTCGTCCCCACACCCAGAAGCAGGGGCGCGTCGTTGCCGAGTGAGAACGGCAGGCCGCAAGGGTCGGAAGCATCGATCGTCTGGGCCAGCGTCTCGGCGACACGCTCGTAGCGAACGCCGCCGAAGTCCGTGGCCTCCATCACGACGCTCGACTGGGTTGTGGCAATCTCGGGCGCGAGTGCCTTGTAGATCGTGACCTGCTGGTCACGCGTATGGGTGACCGATGTTCGCGTGTCGAAGAACTGCGATGCCGCGACGAGTCCCGTCGTGAGCGCGATGTTCTTCAGGGTTTCCTCGGCAGCCTTTTTCATGGTGAGCTGCTGCGCGGCGGACGCGCTCTGGTTGGCGAATGAACCGCCGTACTTGATCGAGTTGTAGGTCAGCAACGCGGCCGGAATGATGATGTCGAAAGCGTCTGAAATCTGCGTATCGGCTCGCCAGTCGAAGGGGTGGACCCCGGGGGGTAGCGAGACCGTCTGAGTTTCGCTCTGCCCGGACAGCACATAGGGGTTGTTCACGGAGACATTGACCCCGGTATTGGCATGGTGGACCTCGACCGATCCGGTGTCGTCCAGGTCACCCCAGTCGCCGGACAGGCTCTGGAGGTCGACGAAACCCAGCAGGTTGGAATATTCGTCTTGCGATTGGGGAAGCTCGAAATCGTAAGAGCAGGAGTCGGCACTGTTCGGCCAGTCCGCCCAGTCGTTGGGAGTGATGAACACCGCGCGTGTGTCCTTGAGCGCGAGATTGGTGGCGAAGGTCACGGCGCCGGCCGGAATGCCGATGGCGGGATCGGGGACGAATGAGATCGGCAAGGCGAAATTGTGCGTACCGATCAGGGCCCCGATCCGGGTTTCGAGATCCTCGTTGTCGGCCGCCCGCGACTGCGCGGACACCGCCGAGGCGAGCATCATGAAACCGGCCAGCACCGCGCGCGAACCACTCGGAATTCGCCATTCAGGTGATTCGCTCTCGCCTCCACTCAGGTTCCAGACTTGCATTGCGCCTACTCCGAGCAATAGCCAGCCTCCAGCATGATTTCCCGGAGCGAATTCGGGAATGCCCGAAGGTTGCCGATTCATGCCGGCTCGTTGCGAAATGCCCTATGGCGCTCGATTCGGCCCATTTCCTCGTGCCCGATGATTCAGGCCTCTGGACTGCATGGCAATCGGGTATGAAAGGGTCCGGCTGCCAAGAAGAAACGCCGCCGGCACGACAGGCCTGACCTGACGCCAGACGATCACCAGCTTGAACGAGGCGGGCAAGCACCGCAGATGGCGCAGGTCGATCGGCGTCTGCTCGATCTGAAAGCTCCTGTCCACCAGATCGGCCACCCAATCGTCGATGCCATCGCTCTCGAAATGGATGATCGCGCCGTTGCCAAATACCCGCTCCTCCAGCACCAGCGAAAGAGTGGTCTCTCCCTGCGGGCATTCGAAGCGGGCGTCGTGCGGTGAATCGACGATCTGCAGGAATCCGGGCCGTCAGTAGAAGTCCCCTGCCCGAGCCATATCGTCGACCGGCTGGGTCACCTGGTTGAGACTCATCCGGTGCTCCCGGTACGCGAAACGTCCGATTCCACCCCGGGGAGCGCGTTTATTTAGCCTTGACGCTAATTAGCAAATGCGCTAAATTAGGGCCATGACGGATGCGTTTCAGGCACTCGCCCACCCGGTCCGGCGAGCAGTGCTCAAAAAACTCAGGAGCGGCCCCATGGCCGCCGGTGAGCTGGCCGACGCGTTCCCGGTGTCGAAGCCGACGATGTCGCGCCACTTCGCCACCCTGAAGGACGCCGGACTGATCCAGGCCGAACGCGTGGGTACGACGATTCGCTACCGGCTCAATGTCTCTGTGGCCGAGGAAGCCATGAGCGCGCTCATGAGCATCCTGGGTGCAGGCAAGGAACACCAACAGGAGGAAGGCTGATGATACGCAGGGGTCTGATGTTGTCGATTCCGTTACTGGTCGTGATCGCGGGCTTCTCCATCGCGGGCTGGTTGATGGTCCCCGAGGGCGAGCCCATCCCCGTGCACTGGAACGCTGAGGGCGAAGTCAATCGTACCGGCGGTCACGTCGAGGCGTTCCTGGCAGTGCCGGCGATCGCCGTGGGCCTGATGCTGATCTTCGTCGTGGCGCCTTACATCGATCCCCGCGGCCGTAACCTGGAAAGGTCCGCAGCGCTGTGGCTGGCGGCCTGGTTGGGCTCGATGGTCGTGCTGGCCATTGCCCAGGGGGTCATCACGTTTTCGGCGCTCGGGCTGATCGAGTCGGGCAGCGCGACCATGCCGCGGATCATCGCCAGCCTCGTCGCCGTGTTCATCATGATTGTCGGCAACTTCCTCAGCAAGGCACGGCCGAACTGGTTCGCCGGCATCCGCACCCCCTGGACCCTGTCTTCCGACCGCAGCTGGGACATCACCCACCGCTGGGCTGCACGCCTGTTTATCGCTGCCGGCCTGGTCTCCCTGGCCGCTGTCTGGCTGACCGACGGCGATACGAGTTGGATCATCATGCTGGCAGCGATCATGTTCGCCGCCCTGTTTCCCGTCGGCCTGTCGTATTTCGTCTGGCGTGCCGATCCCGACAGGGAGCTGTTCAGCGCATCGCGTCGTGAGGAGGAATGACACGCGCCGCGGAGTCGTCGACCGAACGACCTGATACCGGCAACCAGCCAACGGATGGTGTGCGCGGGTTGGCCGAGCGCACCCGGCCAGCCCCAGGTCATGCAAACACGGCGCTCAATGCGCCGCCGAGAAGCGGTCGGCAAAGATGTCCCGATCGGGTCCCACCAGTCGCGGCAGTGCGATCACGATGCTGTCTTCGCCGCCGTCGGCCTGCAGCCGGAAGGCCATGTTGGCCAGCGCCTGCCCCGGTTCGGCGGTAAAGGCCGGGCCGGCGAGGAAGGTCCAGTCCGGGCCGACCTCGGTGAACAGGCTGCCGGGCTGAACGCCCAGGAAGGTGCCGCTCTGGTCGAACAAGGGCATGGCGATCGTCACGCCCTGCTGGCTCGCGCTGCCCGAGCGGAGCCAGATTTCGCCCCAGTGCCGGTAGCCGGCAGCCAGGCTAGAAAGCGCCAGCGTGTGGTCGAAGCCCTCGGCCGGTCCCGCGCTTCCCGTCACCTCGAGCTCCACCGCCCGGGTGACCGGGCTGCCCGGGTAGAGCGCATCGGCGGCCAGATCGAAGGGCGTGATGGTCAGGGTTCCGTCGCCCACGGCGAAGGCCCGCCACTGGTCGGGGACGCTTCCGACGACGTTGCCGGCGGCCGTTCCGCCGTTGCCCTCGAAGGCAGGATTGGGCGTGACGTTGGCCACCGGCAAACCGGTCACTCGGGGCAATGCCACGAGCAGGCTGTCGTCGCCGCCGTCGCTCCCGAGGCGGATCGCCAGATGGGCGAAGGCCTCGCCGTCGAGAGCCGTGGCCATCGGCGAAACAACCTGGCTCCAGTCCGAGCCGGCGGTCGACGACACGAACATCGGATCGCGGCCCGTGAAGTTCAGGTCCTCGTCGAAGAAGGGGGACTGCAGCAGAAAGTCCTGGTCGCTGTCGTCGCCGTTGGCGCTCTTCACCCAGACCGATGCCTGGTATGACCGGCCGACATCGAGCGAGATCAGATGCGTGGTGTGATCCAGGCCCTGATCCGCCCCGAAGTTCACAACCTCCAGACGGACGGCGTTGGTCGCCGGGCTTCCCGGATACAGCTGGTCGGCGGCCAGGGGGACGATATCGATATCGACTTCGGCACTGCCCACGGCGAACGCCCGCCACGCGGTCGGCGCGAAGCCGTTGACGGTACCGCTCCCGCTGCCGTCCTCGATGGCTCCGGCGGTTCCGTGCAATCCGGCGTTGGGCACCATGTTGGCGTCGTCCATACCCGGTTCGGGCGTGCCGGCCAGCGCCGAAGCACAGATCGAAGCAAGGGCGAACGAGGCGATGGTCGCGTCTCGAAGCTGGACGCCGTTGGAAAGTCGGATCGGTACAGGCATGGTGGCAGACTCCGAAGTCGGGTTGCGAGGTTCACGACTTCAGAAGCGCAGTGGGCAAAAGAATCCTGTCAGTGAAGGTGTGGAGCATGTCGAGAAACCCGAACAGCCATCTGCGCCGCCGATTCCTGGGCCTGCAAACGGTCGCGGCCTCGCCCGCGGCGATCTTTCCCCTGCTCTGCCCGGTACGCGAGTACGAATGGATCCCCGGATGGGACTGCCGGATGGTCTACAGCGAATCGGGGCTGGCCGAGCCCGGATGCGTGTTCCAGACCGATCGTGAAGCCGACGGTGGCGTCGATACCTGGGTGATCAGCCGCCACGAGCCTAACCGTCGCATCGCTTTCGTGCGGGTCAACGCGCTGCGCGCCATGCACTACGAGATCGACCTGGAAGCCCTCGACACCACTTCGACGCGCCTGACCTGGCGCCAGACTGTTACCGCATTGAACGAAGCCGGCAACCGCCACGTGGCCGCGCTCGAGGAAAGCGACTTTCTCGAGATGGTCGCTCGGATCGAAACGCTCCTCGAGGAATTCCTGAGCAAGGCCGGATAGTTCCGCGACGGGAGCGTGTCCCGGCGCTTGCCGTAATTCCTCAGCCCTCCCGATTGCGCAACACCATCGCCAGCAGGACCATGAACAGTGGCGCCGTCACGCCCCAGGGACAGGCAAGCATCAGCAAGCCATGCGAGTAGACCGGATAGAAGTACACGATACCGATCAGCGGCGTCGTGAGCACGTGAGCGATCAAGGCGATTCGCGCCCAGCGTTCGATGCCGGTGCGCTCCAGCGCGGGAATCGCGAACAACGCGGCCAGGCCCATCGCGATGTAGCCCACGGCGTCGTAGTTCCAGAACATCGAATGGGGCGACTGTTCGAGCACCAGAAGCCCGCCGGCCTCTCCCGCCACCTGGGCCGGGATGACGGTCGCAAGCTGCACCACGTAGTTGGCGGTCACGAAAACCGCGTAGATGACGGTGAAGATCAGCGCCGCGTGCGTCCAGAAACGCTTGTCCGGATTCGTCAGGTGATGCAGCGCCACCATCATCAGTATGAAAGGCACCGTGATGCACAGCGAGGTCGCGTAGATGAGGATGGCGTCCAGCGGGAAGGACGTCACGCCAAGCAGCTGCAGCGTCTGGACGAACAGGAAGGCCACGGTCGCTCCGGCTGCGGCAAGCCCGAACCAGTATCCCAGGCGGCTGATGCTCATCGCCATGACCATTCCTCGCGAAGATCCTGGAAGCCATCGTAAACCGGCTGCCCTGCCGGAAGAAGCCCGCCACCCTTGTCAACACCTTGATCGTGGTACACACCGAGCGCCTGTTGAAGACAGCACACTTCGAGTCGGGACCCGATCCGGACGCGAGCCGGGAGACCCGCGGCCTCCCGGCTCGCTCTCATGCGGGATCAGGCGAAGTGGAAAAGCCTCAGCACACGTCGCAGGGCGCCGGCGAGGGCGTCGGGGAGTTCGTCGGCGTCGAAGCTCTGGCCGTTGAAGACCACCGTGCCACTGAGTTCGGGTCCCTGGCCGTCGCGATTGCGCAGGACGGTCAGGCCGTCGAGCTGCAGCGTGTCGATGCCGTCTTCGGCGGCGGGCCCAGAGATGTCCAGGCTGCCGTCGTAGGTCGCTTCGATCGATTCCACGTCTCGGTTGCGAACGCGCACGATTTCGCCGTCGAGCGTGCGGCCGTCCGGTTTTGGCCGGAAGCCTTCGAAGTCGGCGGTCGTCAGAACGTTGGAGCCGGCCAGTTCATGCGTCGCAGAGCTGATCAGCGTCAGCGTGCCGCCGGCGTCATCGGTGACCACGACGTCGGCCTCGACGGTCACGCCCGCATGCGCAGCCGCCGGTACAACGGTCGACAGCGCGATCAGGATCAATGAGACGGTCAGTTTCGTGAAAGCTTGCATCGTTCGATCTCCTTCGGGTTCGGTTGAATGGGGACACATCGCTGGTGTCGGGATCATTCAACGACCGGGGACGAAACCGGTTGACGCGATTCGATGGTGATCACGGGCGACTCCCGTCGCCGTCTTCCTGTTGCGACCCGCGTTCGAGCAGTGCGTCGAACTCGCCGGCGTCGGCTTGCAGGAAATCGCGGGCAAGTGCGACCCGCGCGGACTCATCGAGCGGCGCCATCGCCTGCCTGAACGCCTCGCGCTGCCGTGGATCCAGATCGCGCAGGCGACGCAGCAGGCGACGCCGCTCCAGCGGCCGCAGCTGTCCGAGCCATGCCTGGCGCTCGAGCAGATCGCGCGCCGCGAAGCCGGCGAGAAAGGCGCGCCGCTGACCGGGGCTCATCGATTCCCATCGCTCACGCAGCTGCTCGCGCTGTTGCGGCGGCAAACGCTCGAGGCGCGCCAGGCCCTGACGCATGCGCTCCCGGAAATCCTCCGGCAAGGATTGCAGGCGTTCCAGGCGCTGGCGCGCGCGTCGTTGCTCCTCGGGCGACAAGGCCTGCCATCGATCGAGCCGCTCCTGGACGCGCGAACGCTCGGATTCGTCCAGTTCCCGCCAGCGCTCCGCACCCTCGACCAGGCGACGACGCTGCTTTTCTCCGAGCTCGCTCCATTGATCGGACCAGGGTGCCAGCACGGCCCGCTGATCGTCGGTCAGTGCTTCCCAGGACTGCCCATGAACCGGGCCCCAGACCCCCAGAGCCAGTACGGACGCCAACAGCCAATGACTTCGAAAGACGCTCATCCGGAACGCTCCTCTTCGGCCGTGGAATCGCCTGCCGGGGAACCATCCCCCGTTTCTTCCTGCGCCGCGATCCAGGCAAAGAACTCGGCATCTTCGGTCAACAATTCGAAATCATCCCGCGTCAGCAAGTCGAGATCGGCGGTCTGCGGGGCGCTGGGAACCGGCGAATGCCGCGGCTGCAAGACCACGACGATCGCCAGGGCGGCCGCCGCGCCGGCCGTTGCCAGGGTCGGCCAGATCCAGCGCGGCCGCGCCGGTCGCCGGCTCGACGCCAGGGCCTGGCGCCGTGCCCGTTCCAGGCGACGCCGCACATCCGGCTCCAGCGCTTCGCTGCGCGCCTGGAGCGCTGAACGGGCCCGCTGCTCGAATGTTCTACGGTTCATCTCGGTCATCGTATGCCTCCAGGGCCTGGCGCAGTGACGCCAGCGCCCGAAAATAATGCGTCTTGATGCTCCCGGCGCTGATTGCCAGCGCGCTGGCGGTTTCTGAAACGTCCAGCCCTTCCCACGCCCTCAGGAGAAAGACCTGCCTTTGCCGAACCGGAAGCCTTGCGAGCGCGCGCTCGAGGGCCAGGCCGAATTCGCCGCCGGCAGCAATGCCGTCGGGCCGTTCGCCCGACGGCGCCACTGCTAAAGGGTCGGGCCCGTCCGCGGACTTGTCGCTGGCTCGCAGCCCCCCGAAGATCCGGAGGCTCCAGCGTGCCCGCCGCCGGTACCAGTCGGTGATGCGATTGTTGAGCACCCGGTAGAACAGCGGCCGGCGCTGCTCCGGCGGGTGGTCGGCGTAGCGCCGGACGAAGGCGGTCATCGCGTCCTGCACGAGATCCAGAGCCTCTTCGACATCACCGGTGGCCATGCGCGCCATCGTCAACGCCCGGCCCTGGACGTCGACCAGAAAGGCATCCAGGCTCTCGGTGGCATCGCCCCGCGCGCTGTCATCGCTTGTGCTCGCATCGGCTTTCAAACCATCTTCCACTGACGCATTCCGCCTTGAAAACGATCGCGCGCCGGATCGGTTGACGCACGTTTCAACGCTGGCTTCCTCCGGCATGATGACCCAAGAACCCGACCGCCGCTAGCGCGCCACGCAGCGCCAGCCGCGCCGGATCTTCCAGCAGGTGCGATCGGCCGCCGGTCGCTGGTGGACGACGACGTAGCGCGCGTTGGGCTGGGCCTGCTTGTAGGCGTTCCACGAGGGCGTGTCTCGGTGCACATGGGTCACGCAGCCGCTCAGCGCCAGGGAAGTCGCGAGCACGAGCAGCATCATCGGAATCCTGTCATTCATGGCGGTTGCCCCGGTTCGGGTAGTGATCACCGTAGAGAACGATCGGCATGCGTTTGGGTTGACACGCTTGCGCGAGGGCAGGTGCAAGAAGCCGAGTCTTGCGGCGCCGCCTGATCAGTCGAGACGCTTGTTGAAGCGCAGCGTCGCCAGCACCAGGAACACGCCGAAGAAAGCCGCCAGCGGCCAGATTTCCATGTGCAGCTCGCTCAGTTCGGCGCCGCGCACGAGGATGCCGCGCGAGAGGCGCACGAAGTGTGTCAGCGGAATCACCTCGCCGATCCACTGTGCCACGCGCGGCATGCCGTCGAAGGGAAACATGAATCCCGACAAGAGAATCGACGGCAGGAAGGTGAAGATCGTCAGCTGTGTAGCCTGGAACTGGGTCTTCGCCAGCGTGGACACGAGTAGCCCCAGGGCCAGCGCTGCCAGTATGAAAAGGACCGAGGCCAGGTACAGGTCGATGACATCGCCTCGTATCGGCACATGGAACAGGTACTGACTGACCCACAGGATCAGCGTGACCTGGATGAGGCCGATAAGCACATAGGGGATGATCTTGCCCAGCATGAGCTCGGCGGACTTCACCGGCGTCGTGATCAGCAGCTCCAGGTTGCCGCGCTCGCGCTCGCGCACAATGGCAATCGCGGTGAACAGCACCATCGTCAGGTGCAGGATCACGCCGATCAGGGCCGGAACGATGTTCACCGGCGAGCGCCCTTCGGGGTTGTAGTAAGTGCGTGCTTCGAACAGGTTCGGCGGTTGTTCCTGTCCCGGCAGGGGCAAGTTGGACAGCCTTCGGACGATTCCCTCGACCGTCGGGTCGGAGCCGTTGATCAACAGCTGGCCGGCGGGCCGATCACGGTCGATCAGCCTTCTCTCGAAATCGTGCGGAATGTAGATGCCCGCGTCGATCTCGCCGGCATCCAGCAGGGCCTCGAGCGCCTCGGGTCCCGCGGCCGCGCGGGTCACCTTGACGATCTGGCTGGCCTCGGCGGCCGCGACGACCTGCCGCGACAGGCTGGTGTTGGCATGGTCGGCGACGGCGGCGTTGACGTGGCGCACGTCCAGGTCGATAGCGAAGCCGAACAGCAGGATCTGCAGCAGCGGCACCCCGATGATCATGCCGAAGGTCAGGCGGTCACGCTTGAGCTGGCGGACCTCCTTTCCGGAAATCGCGAACAACCTACGCAGCATCGGCCCGGCTCCCGCTGTGATCGTTCAAGCGCGTTGCGGCCACGAAGACGTCTTCGAGGTTGGCGACAACGGATTCGACCTCGCTGTCGATGTCCGCCTGCTCGAGCGCCCGCCGGATGAGCCCGGCCGGGTCGTCGATGCGCTGTTCGGTCAGGGCGTGCAATCGTGTCCCTAGCTGGGCGACGCTCTGCACGCCCTCGGTGGCTTCCAGGCATTCCCGGGCGCGCTGCGGGGTCTCGGTCTCGATCTCGACCACGCCGGCGGCGATATCGCGAATCAGGTCGCGCGGGCGGCCTTCGGCCACCAGCCTTCCGCGATCGAGGATGGCCAGGTTGTGGCAGCGCTCGGCCTCGTCCATGTAGTGGGTAGAGACGAGCACGGTCGTGCCCTCCTCGACCAGCCCGAACAGGATGTCCCAGAAGTCCCGGCGGCTTTGCGGATCGACCGCCGAGGTCGGCTCGTCGAGAATCAACAGCCTGGGCCGGTGCAGCGTCGCGCCGGCCAGCGCCAGGCGCTGCTTCTGCCCGCCGCTCATGGTGCCCGCGTACTGCTTGCGTTGATCGCTCAACCAGTACTCTTCCAAGGCCCGGTCGATCAGCGAACCGACTTCTCGGCGCGGCAGGTTGTACACCGCGGCCAGAAAGCGGAGGTTCTCTTCTACGGTGAGATCTTCGTAGAGCGAGAACTTCTGCGTCATGTAGCCGATATGCAGCTTTACTTCCTCGGCCTGGCCGGGCACGCGCAAGCCCAGCACCTCGACTTCACCGGCGGTGGGCGTCAGCAGGCCGCAGAGCATGCGGATGGTGGTCGACTTGCCCGAGCCGTTGGGACCGAGAAAACCGTAGATCGCCGCCTCCGGGATCTGCAGGTTGACGTCGTCGACGGCCGTGAGCGACCCGAAGCGCTTGGTCAGTCCCTTCGCATCGATGGCGATGGAGTCACTCATCGTCGTCTCCCGCCGCGGCCTCGGGCACCACGGCGCGTACCGGAATACCGCTGGGCAGTTCCCCGGCCTCTTCCAGGTCGATCTCGGCCAGGTAACTCAGCCGGCCGGCATCGTGTTCGGTCAGCGCGAAGTACGGCGTGTAAGCCGCGTCCGTGGCGATGTAGCGCACGCGGCCCGGCTTGTCGCCGTGCCCGTCCACGCGAACCCGCACTCGCGCGCCCGGCCGGAACTGCCCGTGGAGTTCCGCCGGCACGTACACGCGGGCGTATGGCGGCTGATCGACGGCGCGCAGCAGCACCAGGGATTCACCCGGGCGGGGCGTCTCACCCAGCTCGAAAGGCAGCGACTCGACCCGGGCGGCGCGCGGGGCGGTGATCGTCAGCCGCTCCAGGGTCAGGCGCTGGCGCTCGAGGGCCGCTTCGGCCTCACGCACGGCTGCCCGGGCCTGGTCGAGTTCCTCCGCAGTCGTCCCTTCGACCAGTGCCGCCAGCGCAGCGCGAGCGGCGTCGAACTCGCCCTGGGCCTGGTCGCGCGTATTGCGTGCAGAATCTAGCTGGCTTTCGCTGGCCAGGCTACGGTCCCGCAGCCGCTCGATGCGCTGCATTTCGTCGCGGGCCGTTCTCAGCGCCGACTCGGCGGCCACCAGCCGGGCACGCGCCTCGTCGATGGCTTCCTGGCGCGGGCCGCGTAACAGCTCGTCCAGACGACGCCGCATGCGGTCGGCAGCGGCCTCGAGCCTGGCCAGGTCGGCCTCGGCGCGACGGGGATCCTGTTCCATCAGCACTTCCCCGACCTCGACCTGTTGGCCCTCGCGTACGTGGACGCCCGTAACCGGTTCTGCCATTTCGGCAACCAGTGCCATACGGTCGCGCTCGAGCGTGCCGACCACGGGGTATTCGTCGTTGCCGTTGCAGCCGGCCAGCACCAGCAGCATCAGCACGGCCTGGGTGCAGGTCTTGAAGGAGGCAGTCATGCGCTCGCTCCGTTGTAGAAAAGATTGAGGGTGTGTTCGGCCAGCTCGTCGATGCACTCGGGCTCGAGGCTGTAGTCGAGCACCTGCCCCGCCACGGGTCGCCCCACGAACGGGAAAACGGCCATGCTCAACAGCGACAGCGCGGCCAGGTCGGGATCGAGATCGGCTCGCAGCCGGCCGAGAGACTGGGCGCGCTCGACAAGGCTTCGCACACCACTTCCGCCGCGACTGGCAAAGCCCTTGAGGAAGGTCTCGCGCATCTGCCCGCCGGGGCTGAGCACGTCACGCACGATCAGTGACGGGACGGCCGGGTTTTCGGCCAGCAGGCGCATGTAGCCGCGTATGAAGCGCGGCAGCAGGTCCTCGCCGTCCGGCGGGGCGGCCCGAACGGCTTCCAGCCTGGCGAGAATCGGACCCAGCGCGTGCTGCAGCACCGCCTCGTAGAGGCCCTGCTTGTTGCCGAAGTAGTAGTGGATCATCGCCGGCGTGGCGCCGGCCTCGCTCGCGATGGCCGTCACCGACACCCCGCGGAAGCCATGCGACGAGAATTCGCGCAGCGCGATCTCCAGCAGGCGATCCCGGATTTCCGTCTCGCCGGCGGGCCGGCCGGGCGTGCGCGCCGCGCGCTTCTTTTTCGTTGCCTTCGTACTCATGGCATTATTAATAAACTATTTAATTAATAAAGTCAAACGAACGAGTACGACATCGCCCCGGAGAGCCGCCGTGCGGCTTCCGGGGCGACAAACGCTCTACGATCCTGGCTTGACGCTACTGGGGAGGCTTTCGTCCCGTCACCATCGCCTTCACCAGGTTTTCGCGGTGCAGGCGGCTGGACACGACCACGCCGAGGACGTGCAGGATGACCAGGCCGAGCATGACGTTGACGAGGACTTCGTGCGTTTCCTCCCAGAAGTGCTCGTCGGCCGCCCACAGCGCGCCGGCGGTGCCCTCCCCGGCCTCGACCACCCAGCCGGCAAGCGGCCCGGCGTTTTCTTCCAGGGCGTAGAGCACGACACCACTGAAGGTCAGCGCCAGCAGGCAGACGATCAACAGCAGGACCATGATGCCGCCGGCGGGGTTGTGGCCCAGATAGTGCCGGGCCTTGCCGCGGAAGAGATCGCGGATGTAGCCCGTGACGGTCACCGGCGAACGAACGAAATCCGCGAAGCGCGCGTGCTCGCTGCCGACGAAGCCCCAGACCACCCGGAACAGCACGATGGCCAGGATCGAGTACCCGATCCAGACGTGCAGGGTCAGCACCTCGTCTTCCATGATGTAATTGGTAAAAAAGCCCGCCACCAGCAGCCAGTGGCCGAGCCGGACGATGGGATCCCAGACTTTGATCGCTGCGGTGTTTTCCTGGGCCTTCATGGCCTTGCTCCGTTGTTTGACCTGGAGCAAGCATGCGATAGCACGGTCTCGACTAGAATCGGGCAAATGCCTTGTTCCCCGGAATCGGACCGACTATGTCGAATGACAGAACAGGAACGCCCGGCAACGCGCTGCTGCTGATCGTCTTCGGCGTCATCGCCGTGCTGATCGGTTGGGACCTGCTTTCCGATTACGCCGAGGGGGTGGAGCCCTTGCACGTGATCATTGAGCTCACTCTCCTGCTGACCGCATCAGCCATGTTCGGCTACGTGCTGACCCAGATGCTTCGCAGCCGCCGTCAGTTGCGAAGCCTGAGAACGACCCTGCATTCTGCGCAGGAGGAATCGCGACGATGGAGAGAGCGCTACCAGGCCACCATCCGCGGCCTGGGCGAGGCCATCCAGGTTCAGTTCGAGGCCTGGCGATTGAGCAAGGCCGAGGCCGAAATCGCCCTGCTGCTGCTCAAGGGGCTGAGCCTCAAGGAGATCGCGGCGGCCCGGGAGACGGGCGAGCGGACGGTGCGCGAGCAGGCGCGCGCCGTCTACCGCAAGGCCGGGCTGTCCGGCCGCTCGGAACTCTCGGCCTTCTTTCTCGAGGACCTGCTCCTGCCCGAGCCGGACACGATGCCGGAGGAGCGCTAGCGCAGCTTCGTCACGGACACGCAGACCGGCGGATCAGACCCGGCCGCCGCCCTTGACGAGGCTCATGACCTGGCCCATGTCGAGGTTTTGCGCCTTCTGCTCGATCTGCGGCAGGAACTCGCTCTGCTTCTCCTTGGCCGAGCCGAGCATTTCGTTGAAGGTCGACTTGAGCAGTTCGGTGCTCATCTGCCGCCCGCCCGCGTAGTAGCGCCGCGCCACGTTGCCGAGCGCGTAGGTCGTGGCGAAGGAAAACGCCATGCCCGTCGCCGCGCGCCCCACCCGACCGACGGTACGGCCGCCGGCCGAACGGAACAGGCCGCCGATGAGCTTGCGGCCGAACTGCTCAAGATACTGCGAGGTCATGCCCACGCCCAGCGTGGCCAGGAATTCCTTGATGTGGCCGCGATCGAGCTCGACCCCGTACTCCTTGCCGATGCCGTAGACCATGCGGATCTGCAGCGGAATGATGGCCATCGAGGCCCAGGACTGGGGCAGCAGCTCCAGCGCGCCGTTGAGGATCGAGTAGTTCAGGATCGTCTTGTCCATGGCCGCCTCGTCGACCGCCGTGGCGCTGCCCGCCGGCGGCTGCGTCGCGGCCGCCTGCGAAACGGTCGCCGGCGCGGCGGCCTCGGTCATTTCCACGACCTGCTCGGCCTCCTGCTCGATTTCTTCCGACTCGCCGGCATCCATGCCCAGCAGGCCACGGAGGTTGTCAAGGAAAGCGCGCTCGTCGCCGGTCATGCGACCGTCGGCGTCGCAAACGCCCACCGCCATCTCGTAGGCGAGGTGCTTTTCCCCCGGATCCGCCAGCCGCCGGGCGGATTCAGCCAGGTCCACACGCTTGAGCAGGACGTCCTGGTAGAGCGCGCGCAGGTCGGGACCGTCACCTTCACCGGCGAGCGACTCGGCGATATTGCGGATTTCCTCGCGCTCGTCGGCGTGCTTGGAGCCGTCGGCGAAGGCGGCGAAAAGAGCGATGGTCAGCAGGGCGCTGTCGCGCTCGCGGGTGTCGGACATGGATGGTCTCCTCTGGCAATCGAATTGATTAGTACGGCCGGCAGTATCGAAGTTCAAGAGTACCCGGCGGGACGGCGAACCGGCGTGATACGATCTTTCCAGTCAGCCGTGGATCAGGGGTTGAGGGACCCCGCGGCACAACACGATCGGGGACAGCCGTTGAACGACGCACAGCAGCGCGGACAGCTCGCGGCGGAGCTCGCCCGCCGAATCCGGCAGGGCGACCGGAGCGCCGAGGAAGCGCTTGCGCGCCGCTATGGCCCGAGGATCGAGTTCCTGCTGCGCCGCCACGTCCGCGAGCCGGCGCTGGCCGCCGACCTGCGCCAGGAAGCGCTGATCGTCGTGATCGAGCGCCTGCGCGACTCGGGGCTCGACGAACCCGAGAAACTCGCCGCCTTCCTGCACCAGACCGCCGTCAACCTCGCGCGCGGCGAGGCACGCACCTATTTCCGCCGCAACACCCACCCCGACTACGACGCGATCGACCGGGCGGCGACGGCCGAGCCGCTGCTGGCCGACCGCCTCGAGCGCAGCGAGCTCGCGCGACTGGTGCGCGAGCTGCTCGGCGAGCTCACGGTCGAACGCGACCGCGACATCCTGCGGCGTTTCTACCTGCGCGAAGAAGACAAGGAAAGCATCTGCGCGTCCCTGGAACTCAGCCCCGAGCACTTCGACCGCGTCCTCTACCGGGCCCGCCAGCGCTTCCGGCAGATCCTGGAAGCCCGGCTCGGCCGCGACCTGACCGTGCGCTAGCCAAGCGGCGATGGGAGATCAGCAGCCATGACGACAGTACTTCATATGCCACGCCGGGGTGATTCCGCATGAGCGATGGACCCAAGAACCTGGATCGGCGCATCTCCGAGTACGTGCGTGGGCAGGCCAGTGAAGAGGAGGCGCGTGAGCTGGAACTCGAAATGCTCGAAGACGACGACCTGTTCGAACGGGTGCAGACCGAGGACCTGCTCAGGCGCGGGCTCGAGGAGAACGAACGAGCCGCATCGTCCGGGGCGGCGGACGGCACCGCGTCGTCGGCGCCGCTACCGCACCTGGCCTGGGCGCTGGCCGCCTCTTTCGGGGCCGCCGCGGTGCTGCTCGGCGTGTATTCGCTGCACCTCGGCGATCGAATCGAGCGCCTGCAGTCGCCCAGCACCGGCGTGCCGGTGATCACGCTGTTCGAGCAGCGCAGCCTGTTGCCAAAGAGCGCCGACCCGCCGGTGAACCTGTCGGGCCACGAAGGGCCCGTGTTCCTGGAAATCGACGTTTCGGCCCACCAGCACGAATCGTTCCAGCTCGAACTCGTGCGCGACGCCGGCAGCCTGATCTGGGAATCAGAGGTGCCGGACGAACGTGGCTATCTCACGATACTCGCGCCGGGCGGGAATTCGCTGAAGAGCATCGAGGTGCGTTCGCCCGAGGGCGAAGTACTCAAGACCTATCGATTGAGGGAGGACTGAATGATGAACACAAGAAATTTGGCGAAGTTAATTGTCTTGCTGCTGCTCTTAATGCCGATGATGGCGCAAGCCGATTCCAGCCTGATCAATTTCCAGTGGCACGCTGAGACTTGCCGGACGAACGATACGGGCCAAAAGTGCCCGGATTATGGCCACATCAAGGATCGAGATCTCTTCGGTGTTTTCCTGGACGCTAACGACCGGCTCGCGCTGATAGTTGAGGAGGCCACCGATGGTAGCCGACGATCATTTCCACTGAAGATCAAGAATCTCTGCACTATTCGCTGCGAGGTCCCGATTCTCGAAGCGGAATTTCAGGAGCATGGCCAAATCAAGGATCTAACAATGGCCATTCTGAAAGGTTCAGAGCTAAGCACAACGATATCCGATTGCGAGCGCTGGATCGACGAAAAGGCGCCGGAGAACCATTTCGACGCCGGCGAAATTGACTCCGAATGCAAAAGACAAGACGTCATTTACTGGCACATCGACACCCAGGAAGATACTACCCTCAGGTCGCTTGCCCCACCCGACGACGGCCACGGCACCGGCAGCGACGGCGGCCAGTGACCTGAATGACTCGAAGCACCGCTTTCGGGGCGCTGTCGGCCATCCTGTGGTGGCTGGCATCACCCGGAGCGGCGCTCGCCGAGGAGCCCGGCTTCACGCTCGGCGCTGACGACGTTTTCGGCAGCGTCGCGCCCTGCGCCCAGGCGCGCAACCGGGGCGTCGACATCATCGCGGAATACCTCGACGCCGACGGCGACGTTCGTTTCCGCGCTGGCAGCTGGCTGGGGCGCGACGGACGCTACCTGTTGCCCGTGCCCGGGGAAGCGGTCGAAGCCATCCGCTTCCGGTCGCTCGAGGATTTCCCGATCGAGCCCGCCGAAGTCACCCTCGCGCCCTGCCCGCCCGACTTCCCGGGCACGGCCGCCGACTCGCTGAGCCGCGCCATCGACCTGCGGCTCGACCGCTATCTCGGCGCGGGGGCCGATGACGTCGATGCCGGCGAGGCCTACCGGGACGCGATCGAAGCGCTTTCGTCGACCAGCCACCGCCACTGGCTCGCGGTCGCCCACTTCGAGTTCGCGTCCTTCCTGCGCGCCGCCGATCGACTCGATGAGGCGGGCGACCACTACCTCGCCGCGCAGACGATCTTCGACGCACTGGACGATGCCGGCGGCCGCGCCGCCGCGATCAACTCCCTCGGCCTGGTCGACCTGAGGCAGGGCCAGCTCGAGGAGGCCGCGACCCGCTTCCGCATGGCCGAACCCCTGTTCATCGAGCTGGGCGACCAGACCGCCGTGGCCGGCGCCAACAACAATCTCGGCCTGGTCCACATGCGCCTGGACCAGCTCGCCGAGGCGGCCGTCCATTTCGAGGTGGCCCTGACGATCCTGCAGGGCCCGATCGACCTGCGTTCGAATGCGCCGGATCCGGAAGCCGACGCTGCGCCGACGGACCCGGCGGCGGAACTGACCTGGGCGCTGAACACGCTCAACAACCTCGCTATCGTGCGCGGCCAGCAGGGCGACTCGGCGCTCGCCGAACGCTACTGGCGCAACGTGCTGGCGCTGGAAGGGCACGTCACCCGGGCCCGCACGGGTGCCGAGGCGAGGCACAACCTGGCCGGCCTGCTGATTCGGCAGGGGCGACTCGACGAAGCCCTGCCGCTGCTCTCGCAGGCCAAGGAGCGATTCGACGCCGACGGGGCGAGGCGCTGGATGAGCGAAGTCCGCGTCCGCCTCAGCCAGCTTTACGCCCGCCTCGGCGACACCGAGAGCGCCCTGCACTATGCGCAGGAAGCCGTCGACCTGGAGCCCGAGGATCTCAATGCGCGCCTGCGCGCCCTGCGCAACCTGGCCGACCTGCAGCAGGACCTGGCCGACTATCCGGCGGCGGTCGCCGCCATCGACGCCGCGCTGGCGCTGGTGGCCGACCGGCCGGAATCGCGCCAGCATCGAATGCTGGAAAGCCGCCGCGCCCACGTCCGGCTGCTCGACGGCCGGTCGGACCGGGCCGTCGGGATCCAGGAGTCGATTCACCGGGCGATGGCCCGGCACGAACAACCCGGCGAGGCGGCCATCGTCGCCTATCGCCTCGCCCTGGCGCTGATCGAGGCCGGACGGCCCGACGAAGCCGAGCCGCTGCTGCACGACGCGCTCGAGGTCTTCCGGGAAACGCGGCGCGTCTTCCGGGAACTGCTGGTCCTCGAAGCGCTCGTCCGGCTTCACGACGGCGATGAAACGGCCCGGCTCGACGCCAGCACCCGAGCCTTCGAACGCGCGCTGGACCTGAGAAGGCAGTCGCTGGGCGATATCCGCCGGCTGGGCCTGTCGGCCACCCTGGGCCGCATCGACGACCGCCATGTCCGGCTGCTCGCCTCGCTCGACCGGCCCGAACAGGCCTGGGCGGCGAGCGCGCGCATTCGCGCCGCCGAGTCGATCGACCTCCGGCTGGCACAGCGGCGCGGCCGCACCCGGGCGACACGGCAGGACCTGCTCGATCGCCACGGCGAACTCATGACACGCCTGCACGAGATCCGTCTCGCGGGAACGGCAGACAGCGCCGCCAGCGGGCTGCTGCTGCAGATCGACGAGATCGAATCCCGCCTGCGCGGGCTCGACGAGGCCGCCGGAACCACGCCGCCGCCCGACCTGGCCGCCGTGCAGGCGCAGCTCGGCGCGGAGCGGGCCCTGTTGAGCTATTACCTGACGCCGGAAGGCAGCCTGCTGTGGACCGTTTCGGCCGACGGTATCCGGCAGTTCGAACTGCCCGGGTCCGGACGGATCGAGGCGGGGGTCTCGAGTCTCCTGGCGCGACTGCGTCACCCCCGCCAGGCGGTCGGCGCCATCGGCCGACTGGCGGGCGAACTGGGCGACCTGCTCGCCGGCCCGGCCTCCGGCGTGATCGAAAACGTCGAAGAAATCCTGATCGAGCCGCACGGCAACCTGCAGGCCCTGCCCTTCGGCCTGCTCGCCGTCGACGGCACCCTGCTCGGCGATCGGGTCACGCTGCGCCGCATCGCCGCCCTGGCCCCCGCGACGGAACCGTCCCCTCCAGGGGCGGACGCGAGAATGATCGTCCTCGCCAACCCGGGCTGGCAGTCGGACGACGCACCGGCCACGCCTTTCCCGGAACGCAGCCTGGTCGGGCAGCTGATGCGCAGCGGCATGCTGACCGGCCTGCCGGGCACGCAGCGCGAGGCGGAGCTCCTAGCTGCGCTGGACGACGGCGCCGTGGACGTCCGGGTTCGCACCGGCCGCGCCGCTTCGCGGCAGTTCCTGCTGGAGGGCGGACTGGGCGGCTACCCGCTGATCCACATCGCCACCCATGGACTCGTCGACCTCGAGTACCCCGGCCTGTCCGCCCTGCTGCTGGCCGACGAGAACGGTCCCGGCCCCTCGCTGCTGCGCCCGATGGACATCGCGGAGCTCTCCCTCCAGGCCCGCCTCGTGGTCCTGAGCGGTTGCGAAACGGGCAAGGGACCGGTGCCGGCCGGCGGCGGCGCGCTCAGCCTGGCACGGCCGTTCATCGTGGCCGGCGCCCGGGACGTGCTGAGCACGCTGTGGAAGATCGACGACGCGCGAACGGCCGAATTCATGCAGGTCTTCTACCGGCACCTGCTGGTGGACGGCCAGTCGCCGGCCCGTGCGCTGGGCGCGGCGCAGCGCCACATGCGCCGGCACCGCGCCACGGCGCACCCCTACTACTGGGCCGGTTTCATCCTGTCGGGCACCTCGCTGCAGGGCTGATCCGCGCCGCCGGTGAGAGATCGGCGCCCCCCGCGGCAGTATCCAGTCAAGCCCACCGTGTACCGGCCACCATGCACCGACGCGTTCCGACCCCGCCAGCCGCACCCCGTCCTGCAGCGACGGCGCGCACGCGAGGCGTCGGAAAGTCCGGTACCGGCCTGGCTCCCGAAAGCCAATTGGCGTTGGCGCCACGCCCTGTCCGGGCCCCGCGAGAGCGAACGCGAGACTCTCCCTGACGCGGGTCGCAATGTGCAGGGCTCTCCGACAACGCCCGAAGTGCACCGCGCTTCGGGCGTTTCTTTATTCTGGCGGGTCAGGCGCCCCGGATCGCCGGGCGGTTCGACACGCGCTCGTGCCATGCCTTGAGCGATGCCGCCTCGTCGGGCAGCGCCATCTTCAGGCCGCGCAGGCCGAAATCGATCGTCACCAGGGCCGTGATGTCGGCGACGCTGAAATCGTCCCCGGCGATATGGTCCTTATCCGACAGGCTGGCGTCGAGATCGTGCATGAACCAGCCGAAACGGCGGCGGCCGCGCTCGGCCAGTTCGGGAATCTGCTCGACCGGCCGTCGCCCGGGCAGCGCGTGATCCTTGAAGCCCTTGATCGCGTTGCGGAATCCTTCCATCACCGCCAGCATGCCGTTCATCTCGACCCAGCGGTCGCGGTCGTCGATTCGGGCCCGCTCCGTGTCCGTGCGCCCCAGCAGCGGCGGCTCGGGCTGGATCGCTTCCAGGTGGCGGCAGATCGCCGCGCAGGAACTCAGGCAGGTACCGTCGTCGAGTTCGAGCACGGGCAGGGTGCAATCGGGATGGAGGGCGGCGAACGCGTCGCTCATGTGCTCGCCCTTGCGCATGTCGACGACGACCTGTTCGATCTCCATGCCCTTCTCGGCCAGGAACAGGTGAACGCGCCGCGGGCTGGGGGCTTCGGGAAAGGTGTGCAGTCTCATGACCCGAATTCTCGGGCCTCGGAGCGGGGCCGTCAATCCGCTGCGGGGGAATCGCGTATGGCGTGATCGCGCGCGCTTTCCCGTTGCAGTGGGTATTGGTATTCGGGTCCATGCCGCCGAACAGGCCAGGAGGTTCGTGATGCCCCGATCGATGTTCGCCCTGCCCGCCTTGCTGTCGCTCGCGCTGATCGCCCCCGGCGCCGCCGCCCAGGCGTGCGACTGCTCCTGCCGGGCCTTCGCCGAAATGCGCTCGACCATGGAGGCACTGCAATCCCGCGCCGAGGCCGGCGAGCGGGTCATGCCGCCGACGGAGCTGCAGCAGCTGGCCGCCTGTGCCGGCGAATGCGCGATGGAATGGGGGCAATGCCAGCGTTCGACGCCGGACGCCCCCGCCGCGGACGCCGGCCGGAAGAACCACGCCGAAGGCGAGCGCGAGTTGCAGGCTGCCGATCCCGACGCGGAATCAGACAATGACGAGCCCTTCGCGCTCGGCCAGCCCCGCGACGACCTCGAACGCTTTCACGGCGTCTACGGCAGCGACGACCGGCCGGGCCGCGATTTCTTCGTCACCCGCGCCCGCAACCAGGCGATAGAAGGCCGCGAGATCCCGCCCGGCTACCTCATGGTCGGCGCCATGTGGGGCGACGTCGCGCCCTGGTACATGAAATCCGTCGGGGATCTGCGCTTCGAGCAGCAGTGGACCAATCCCGGCGCGGAACCGCTGGTGGTGGAGTTCGTGACCGGCCGGGACGGCCAGGCCCGGGGCATGCGCTTCGTCGGCGGCTTCCTGGCCGATCGCGGGGAAGTCGAACGGCAGGGGGATCTGCCCGAAGGCTGGTAGCCGACCCGGCGTCGCGCTCAGGACTCGACGGTGTAGCCGAGTCGGAGCTCGCCGTCGATGCACCAGGCGCGCGGACGGCGACGCTCGAACAGGCCCAGGAAGGGCGGCCGGATGCGATCCTCGCCGGCGCGCGCTTCCTCGCGAATGCGGTTGTCGTGTTCCTTGAGCAGGGCCGAATGCACCAGGTCGCGCAGTTCTTCTCGGCCCCGCTCGCCCTCCCCGCCCTCGCCCGACGCCAGCGCCAGGCGGAGGTCGTCCATGGTGTCGAGCACGCTCGCCCCCCAGGCACGGGCGTCGGGCCAGGTGCGCGCGAATTCCGACAGGGCGCGGCGCGGGTCGGGAATGCGCTCGACGAGTTCACCGAACTTGGCCAGCTGCCGCGGCAGCTCCGCGATGCCGAGCAGGCCGCTGTCGGGATTGAAGTGCAGGCGCCGCGCTGTCATGTAGGTCGCCATTCGATGGCGTCGCGTGCCGGCCGTCCGGCGGTCGGCCCGCTCCAGGCGGCAGGCCTCGGCCCGCAGCAGGGTCTCGGCAGTGCGGTAGAGCTTGGCCACGCGCCGCCGCGTGATGTCCTCGCGCCGCAGGTCGCAGGCGAGGTGGTCGAGCATGTCGATGACGCGGGGATCGAGCCACACGGCCAGGCCGTTGTGGTTGTCGCGGGCCGATTGGAACAGCGGCGTGGTGCGGGCCTTGCGGTCGATGGTCTCCGAACGCAGGCTGACGATGTCGAGCAGGCGCCGGTCGCACTGCGCGATGGCGGTATCGAGTTCGCGCATGGCTTCCGCGTCCTCGCGCCCGGCCCGTTTGAGTCGGATTGCCTTCTCGAGATGCGGACCGAGCCGCTCCTGTGCCGTGCGTTGCTCAAGCAGCCGCCGGGCCTTCTCCGACGGCGGAATGCAGTCGACCAGCGACCCGTAGACGATCTCCCAGGCCGTGGTCCCGCGGTTGGCGATGTCCTGCTCGAGCAGCAGGGCGTCGAGCCGCGGCATGGCTTGCTCGGACTGCCGCAGGGCGGTCGGGCGGCTGCCCTCGCTCAGGCCCAGCGCGGTGAACTGCCAGCACGAGTAAGCGATCGAGGTGGGCAGTCCCTCGCCGTGACCGAGGTTGTCCACGCCGCCTTCCCGGCCGAAATGGATCCCTGAAAAGTCTCCTTCGTAGATCTTCTCGCCGGCGATCAGGGCGTCGATTTCACGCGGGTCGAGCTGCTGCCAGCCCTCCTTCCTGGCCTTCTGCTGCGCCCGGAAGGCCGCGCCGGGCTGGTTGAGGATGTTCTCGGGCTTGAGGTCGGTGTGCGTGACGTCGTCGGCGAGCATCTGCAGGCCGTTGCGGAAGAGGTTGGCAGCCATGCGCAGGCGATGGCTGAGCGAGCACTCCTCGATCAGGCGCTTGCGCGCGCGATCGTCCGAGAGCATGCCCTGCCCGCTCCAGGCGAGGGCAGTCAGCACCAGCTTGTGTTCGTAGTCGACCCGCACCTGGTGGAGCAAGGGCCCGATGTTGCGCCGGAACAGCGGACTGAAATCTCCCTCGAGCAGGCGGGCGACCCCCGGCGCGTCGCTGGCGCCGCGTTCCGCGGGCTCGCTGAGCAGGCTGGTGGCCGTGGTGAGAATCTCCCCGGCCAGTTCGGGCACGGCACGCGCCTGCGCCAGCAGCGCCGCGCCCTGCACGCCGTGGACGTACTGGTGCGCCTGGACGAGCCGCACCAGGTCGCCCACCGACTCGAACGGGACCGCCTTGACGGCCACGCGGTGCTCGCCGCAGGAAAACGCGGCCACGTTGCGGTGGGTGCCCATCACGCGCGGGTTGC
>JAAAPE010000126.1 GCA_009908385.1 Gammaproteobacteria bacterium | reverse complement strand
GTTGAGGAACTCGGGCTGCTCGGTGTCGCCCCAGGGCGGCGTGAAATAGTAGCGCGAGACGGCCCGCAGGCGCGTGCACTCAAGCTGATCGATACGCTCGAGCGCGGCATCCAGCGTAGCGGCCCGGTCGCCCAGGTTGGCCCCGAGTCCGACCCAGGCTTCGATCAAGTCGTGGCCTTCTTGCGGCGGCGGGGACGGCGCCTTTTCGCCTTGTCCTTGACCGGCGCAGCGCGGCTCATCTCGCGCCGGTTATCGCCGTCGACTTCCTGGAACGTCGTCCACCAGTCGGCGAGTTCCTGCAGCTCGGGGTTTTCCATCGCCCGCAGCAGCAGGAAGTCGTAGGCCGCGCGGAATCGACGCTCGCTCGCCAGGCGCTGGGGGCGCTTCCCGCGGCGATTCTCGAAACGCGGCTGCAGGCACCAGATGTCCTTGGCCATGCTCGAAAATCTGCGATGGATAGCCACGCGTTGCGCCTGGGCGACGATGGCTTCCTCGCCGGCGGCGGCCAGGGCCTCGACCGGCGGCAGACCCTCAGCAATCAGCACTTCGGCTCGCTCGTCCACCCGGCGCCAGAGAAAGGCGGCGAACAGGAAGGCCGGGGTAACGGGCTTGCCCTCGGCGACGCGCTGATCGGTGTTCTTCAGCGCCTGCTCGACCAGGATCGGCGGACTGCGGGGGTCGTCGAAAAGATCCGGGAACAGGGGTTCCCAGAGATTGGCGCGGACCAGTGCCTGAAAGGTCTCCCAGGCCTTGCCGCCCATCAGGAGCTTGAGAATCTCCTCGAACAGCCTGGCGGGCGGAATATCGTGCAGGAGCCCGGCCATTTCCGGGACCGGGCCGGCCGTGGGCGGATCCAGCTCGAGTCCGAGCTTGACCTTGAAACGCACGGCGCGCAGCAAGCGCACGGGGTCCTCCCGGTAGCGGGTGACCGGATCGCCGATGAGCCTCAGTCGACGCTTGAGGAGATCCTCGTAGCCGTCGACGTAGTCCCGGATCGTCGACGTCTCGGGATCGTACATCAGGGCGTTGATGGTGAAATCGCGCCGGCGCGCGTCTTCCTCCTCGCTTCCCCACACGTTGTCCCGAACCAGGCGGCCCTGCTCCACCTCACGATGCTCGTCGTCGCCGCCCTCGCCGGTGCCGCGAAAGGTGGCGACCTCGATGATCTCGCGGCCGAAGCGCACGTGGGCGAGACGGAATCGCCTGCCGATCAGCCGGGCGTTGCGAAACACCTCGCCGACCTGCTCGGGAGTGGCGTCGGTAGCGACGTCGAAGTCCTTGGGATCGTGCCCCAGGACCAGGTCGCGAATGCTGCCGCCAACGATGTAAGCCAGGAAGCCGGCCTCCTGGAGCCGCTCCACGACTTTTCGGGCGTTGGCACTGACGCGGTCCGGCCGGATGCCGTGCCGCTTCTCGGGGATGATGCTTGCCTTCTCAGACAATGGCCAAGTTTCCGTTATGGGGGTCTTGTTATGAATGGCGCTTGCCGGCAACTGCCAGTTGCGCAACTGGTAAAATATAGTCTATCACCTGTCCGGCCGGCGCCCCCTCACGCTCGAGCCGGCTTGGACATCCCTGGCAACCAACGCGGAACAGCCGAAATGACCTTCGTCGTTACCGAGAACTGCATCAAGTGCAAGTACACCGACTGTGTGGAAGTCTGCCCCGTGGACTGCTTCCACGAAGGGCCGAACTTCCTGGTAATCGATCCGGAAGAGTGTATCGACTGTACGCTGTGCGAACCCGAGTGCCCGGTGCAGGCCATCTATCCCGAGGACGATCTGCCGGCAGATCAGGAACAGTTCCTCGAAATCAACGCGGAACTGTCGCGGGAATGGCCGGTGATCTCCGAAATCAAGCCCGCCCCGGACGACGCGGAGGAATGGGAGGACGTCCCGGGCAAGATCAAGTACCTGGAACGCTGAGGGACCTCTGAACAACGCTGCGCGGAACGCAATTTGTCGGAGAAACCGCGGATCGCGTGGTGCGACGCCAGTGACCGTGGCCTGATCAACCCAGTCGGTCCCGGAGCCGCGCCAGAACGAACTCCGCGCGTTCCAGGTCGACCACGCTGCCGTCCTCTTCAAACAGCTCCACGCGGGTGACACCCTCATTCGAACCGTCGGCAATGCGAGCCACGTAGGTACCGCTGTAGTCGATCACGTCCGGCCGATCCCAGAATGCCAGGCGCGACAACCCGGTCTTCTCGGGCCGGATGGGCTCGTGGCTGAACCGGAACGTGTAGCGCCGCTCCTGTTCGCGGACCTGGCGCACCTGCATGTCGCCGCGATTGAGGCTGAAACCCAGACGCCGCCAGACGCTTTCAGGCTGGTCCTCCACGGCCAGGTAAAGGCCGGTCGGGCCGAAGCGGATATGGGATCGGGAGCGCTCCGCTTCCTCGCTGGGCAGGACCTCCGGCGGCCGATCCGGCTCGCCCTGGGCGGCCAGCTCGGGCAGGGAATAGCCCGGCACCTCGTAAATGTTGCGCGTACGCGGCTGGTCCAGCCCGGCCGGCGCCTCGATCGGGTCGATTTCCTCGCTGCCGACGTAGATGGGCCGGCTGTCGCGGTTGAAGCAGCCACCAAGAAACAGGGTGCTGGCGAGGATCAGAGTCAGAAAGCTGCGGGTTCGAATCATACCCCTTGGTATCCGGTCGAAGAGTTTGAACAGCAAGGACCTGGCCGGCGGCGTCTCGGCAACGCTTCGCTTCGGCCGTCGCGTGCCCTGAATAAACAGCATGGCAGTCTAGGCAACATGTCGCTCGCCGTCCAGCGGGGCGCCATGACGCGGGCCGCTCGACCCGCTTGCGCCCCTCAAAGCGCGCCAGTATCCTCGTTCCGAGCCGCATTGTAACTCATCGACTTCGGGCAGGGCTGCTCCGAAACGCCCAACTGATTGATCAAACGAAACTTTTACATTTCATGAGCCAAACCGACATCACCCTGGATTCTCCCGCCCTGGAAGCCACCGGAGGCAAGACGATTCGCCTCGACGCATTCGTCGGCCAACCGCTGGTCGTCTACTTCTACCCGCGTGACAATACGCCGGGCTGCACGAAGGAAGGCGAGGCCTTTCGCGACCACCATGACGCCTTCGCCGAGCTGGGCTGCCGAATCGTCGGCGTATCGCGCGACTCCCTCGCCAGCCACGAGAAGTTCGCCCGGAAGTACGACTTCCCGTTCCCGCTCATCGCCGATCCGGAGGAAACCCTCTGCCGCCATTTCGATGTCATCAAGGAAAAGAACATGTACGGCAAGAAGGTCATGGGCATCGAGCGCAGCACCTTCCTGTTCGACGCCGACGGTCGCCTGGTGCGTGAATGGCGCAAGGTGCGCGTCCCCGGACACGTCGAGGAAGTGCTCGAGGCCGTTCGCGCCCTCGACTGAGCCCGCCTTCCATCCCCCAGGAGTCCCGTGACATGGCGGATCTTCCGCGTCTCTACATTCTCGACACCAACGTGCTGATGCACGATCCGACGGCCCTGTTCCGCTTCGCCGAACACGACGTTTTCCTGCCGATGATCGTGCTCGAGGAACTCGACCGATCCAAGAAGGGGGTGTCGGAGGTCGCGCGCAACGTCCGCCAGGTGAGTCGTTTCATCGGGCAGATGATGGGCGAGGACCACAAGCTCGACGAGGGGCTGGCGCTGCGCGAGCCCGAGGACCTGCGCCTGGACGTCGGCAACGGCAGGCTGTATTTCCAGACCCGCCCGTTCGACAACGGCGGCGAACTGATCGGCGACCGCGGCCTGGCGGACAACGAGATCCTGCTCGCCGCCCTGAACATGCAGCAAAAGCTCGAGGACCGGCAGGTCGTGCTGGTGTCGAAAGACATCAATCTGCGCATCAAGGCCGCCATCCACGGCATCACCGCCGAGGACTACCACAACGACCGGGCGCTCGATGACCTGAGCCTGCTCTACTCGGGGATCCGCGTGCTCGACAACAGCTTCTGGGACCAGCGCGACACGCACGACTCCTGGACGGACAACGGCCGGACTTTCTACCGCATCGAGCGTGGTGCGGACGACGAGTGGTACCCCAACCAGTGCCTGCGACTCGACGATGACAACGGCCTCGAGGCGATCGTGCGACGCGTCGAGGGTGACAGCGTCGAGCTCGAGGTCGCACGAGACTACCGTCGCTCGCAGCACGGCGTCTGGGGTATCCATGCGCGCAATCCCGAGCAGAACTTCGCGCTCAATCTGCTCATGGATCCCGAGATCGATTTCGTCACCCTGCTGGGCACGGCAGGCACGGGCAAGACGCTGCTGGCGCTCGCCGCCGGCCTCTCTCAGACGCTCGACGACAAGATCTATCGCGAGATCATCATGACGCGGGCTACGGTGTCCGTCGGGGAGGAAATCGGCTACCTGCCCGGCACCGAGGAAGAGAAGATGACGCCCTGGATGGGCGCCCTGACCGACAACCTGGAGGTGCTGACCGAAAGCGACGACGGCAGCAGCGACTGGGGCCGGGCCGTGACCAACGAACTGGTGGCCT
>JAAAPE010000029.1 GCA_009908385.1 Gammaproteobacteria bacterium | reverse complement strand
GATGCTACCGGTGATGACCGCCGGCGCGCCTAAGCACGATTTGATCACCCTGACCGGCGGCGCCATCGGCCAGAGCCTGCCCAACGCCGTCGGCGCCGCCATCGCCTGCCCCGACCGCCCCGTGCTGGCCCTCGTCGGCGACGGCTCGGCGATGTACACCAACCAGGCGCTGTGGACGATGGCGCGCGAGAACCTCGACGTCACCGTGGTGGTCATGGCCAACGCCGCCTACTCGATTCTCAACGTCGAACTCGAACGCGTCGGCGCTAAGGATAGCGGCGGCCCCAAGGCACGCGCCCAGCTCGACCTGACCGGCCCCAACCTGGATTTCGCCCGCATGGCCCAGGGCATGGGCGTGCACGCCGTGCGCACCGACACCGCCGAGGACTTCTGCCGGGCCATGGAATACGCCTTCGACCAGCCGGGCCCGCACCTCATCGAAGCGGTCATTCCCGAGTCCCTCAATCGCACCAAGCGCCGCATCCTGCCCTGGCTGCTGCGCTCGATCCCGAAGATGCCGAAACCCATGGCGCGGGCCCTGAAGCGCAAGCTGGCGCCCTGAAGAGGCGGCACGACCGATTCGTAATCCCGGACGGCGCGCAGCGACGATCCGGGACCTTCCCGCCGCTGCCTCACGCCCGCTATCGCGAACGAAGCAGCCAGATGGCGCTTCTTTCCCCCTCCAGGAATGTGCTGTTGACGATGAAGTGCCGGCCGTCCGGGGTCGTGGCGAGCTTGTCCATGAACATGCCCTGTAGGCTGCCGTTGATCGCGCGACGGACCGTGCGTCCGCGCGGGATGCGTTCGGGGGCGGAAAAAGCGCCGCCGGGCAGCGACCGGACGATGGCAAGACCCTGACTGTAAGAAGCTTCATCCCGGTACAGTTCGAACAGGATATGCGGACGGCCGTCGCCGTCGAGCTCGAGATAGGGATAGCGCGCTCCGGCGAACCCGGCGGGTAGGGGATCGGAAACGATCCTGGGGGCACCGAATTCCGTTGCTCCGGGAGCACGGCTGGCGTGAAGCACCCGGTAGGCGTGCGTCGGGTTCTCCCGGCGTTCGGTCCAGGTCAGGTGAATCGTGCCGTCGGCGGCGACGGCGATCTCGGGCGCATCGGCCCGGCTGTCGCCCGGATGGACGGTCGTCGACGGCCTGAAAGTGGCGCCGCGGTCGATCGACCGGGCGTAGTGGATGTCGGCATCATCGGCTCCGCCGACCGACCAGGCCAGGTGGATCACTCCGTCGGGCCCGGCGGACAGCGACGGACCACGGGCGGGGAGTTCGTCTTCTCCGCCGAAGACCGTCGCGGGTTCCGACCAGCTCACGCCGGCGTCCGTGGAGCGCGCGACAAGCAAGGTGCCCTGGTACTCGGTCCAGACAGCGTAGAGCGTGTCATCGGAGACAGCCGCCAGGTCCAGGCTGCCGTTGTACCAGACGCGCACGCTCCAGCGCCCCTTGCCGGCGCCGTTGGTGGTATTCGACAGGTTGGTCGGCTCGGAAAAGCTCGCCCCGCCGTCGGTCGAACGTGAGTGCATGATCTCGCCGCCGTGAAATCCTCCGGAGAAGATGATTTCCTGCCAGAGCACATGGATCGTGCCGTCGTCGGTGAAGACCATGCGCGGCAGCCAGGAGAAGATGCCTGGCTCGCTCGGAACCTCTACCGGCGCATCGCCCCGCGCCGTGCCGTCGGCATCGTAGCGGCGAAAGAACAAGGACTGCCGGGCCTGGTCGACCCAGGCGATGCCCGCGTCGCCGTTGGGCGCGAGCGCGATGGTCGGATCATCCACGTAGCGGAAATCCGAGTCGTTCATGCGCCACTCGCCGGCATGCGCCTCGCCGCGGGCGACCTGCAGGGGCTCGTGCCAATCGGGATGCTCGGTCGGTTCCCCGCCAAAGGGATTGCAGGCCGAGGTCGCCAATCCGACGCCAAGGGCGACAGCGACCAGTCCTGTTCGCCGGGGTCTCGTGAGTCGAACGGTCCTTTTCATGCAGATACGCCATCCCTCGAACAGCGGGCCGGCCAAACGACGCATTGGCACTGTTCGGTGTCTTGCCTGCCTCGATTATATCGATCGGAGTCGGTGGCAAGAATCCCGATGAAATCGCTGCACCGGGTGGTACGCTTCCTCCGTTACGCTTGGATGGGCGCGTCTGGACGGCCCGCGGAGTGCGTGAGTTGAAGAAGCTGACCATCATCTTTCTGTTGATCCTGGCCGCGCTGGTCGGCGCCGATCGATCCGGCCTGGATCGCTGGGTGGCCGGTCCGGAGCCGGCGCTCGAAACCGCGGATTCGGATGCAGTGCTGGCCCGGGCGTTCGAGAACCGGCGCAACGACCTGCAGGTTCGCGGCGAAGGGCAGGTCGTACGCGTACTGCCCGACGACAACGACGGCAGCCGGCACCAGCGCTTCATCCTGCGTCTCGATTCGGGGCAGACGCTACTTGTTGCCCACAACATCGACCTTGCGCCCCGCATCCCCGACCTGCAGCGTGGCGACCGCATCGAGTTCTTCGGCGAATACGAGTGGACCGACAAGGGCGGCGTCATACACTGGACGCACCATGATCCCGACGGTGATCACGTGACCGGCTGGCTCAGGCACGAAGGTCGGACCTATCAGTAGCACCGTCGTCGTTGCACCCGGCAGCGGATCGAGCGGAATTTGAAGTGCGGAGGATGTTCGTGCGAGGATGAGAAGTCCGTCACACTAGGGAGGTCTGTGATGGGCCGACAGCTTTTTTTCTTTGGCGCTTTTCTTCTCGTCCTTTCCAGCGCTTCGGCGGCGGCGCCGATCACTTACCAGGGCCAGCTCCAGAATGCCGGGGACCCGGTCGACGGCACTGTGGACCTGCAGTTCCGTCTATACGACGACCCAACCGGTGGCAGTCAGGTCGGCAGCACGGTAACCCTCGACGACTGGCCGGTGTCCGATGGGCTGTTCCAGGCTGAACTGGACTTCGGTGCCGGCGTCTTCGACGGCAGCCCGCGCTATCTCGATATCCAGGTCGATGGGACGACGCTAGCCCCGCGCCAGGCGATTCAGACGACGCCCGTTGCGCAGTTCGCGCTTGATGGCAACGAGGGGCCGCAAGGTCCGGAGGGTCCGACGGGTCCTCAGGGCCCCTCCGGTCCGGAGGGGCCACAAGGCCCGGCCGGGCCTCAGGGAGCACAAGGCCCCGCCGGTCCCCAGGGGCCCCAGGGTGTTCAGGGTCCCGAGGGTCCGCCCGCCGCGGTGGCACTCGATTTCGCCGGCTATGATTTGCCGGCCGGCTTTCCACTTGTGGACAGCCAAGACTGGGCGATCTGGAGCGACGCGGACAGCTACGGCGGTGGTGCGGTAACCATCGAAACGGGGCAGACGGCCATTGTTCATGTGATCGCCGCTTTCTACAAGGACGATACCATTGCCACGGATAGCATATACATCGATGTTGCTCCGTGTTATTCGACCAGCAGTGACTATTCCAATCCGCAGATTGCGCCGTTTATTGGTCGCGCCAGGTCCCTGACGCAATCCAATGGTAGTCTCGACTTTCGGCACATCAGCTCGGTCTTTCACTTCACTGGCCTGGCAGGGACCTATTATTTCTCGCTTTGCGCGAAGAAGGTTCTGGACACTGCGTCCTACGCCGATTTCCAGATTATTTCCCCGAAGGTGTCTGTGCTCGTGATCGACGGTTGAGCGATCGGTTGGGCGCCGGTTCGTTGCAATGGGAGACAGTGCTTCAGTCGGATCACAGACGGCCGCGTCGGTGCTTTATTGGCAGGGATCCTTGCTGTCCAAAGGGCTGATCGGAATCAGCCGCTCCCACAATTCGTTGATCCACCCCATCATCGCGATCGAGAAGGCCTCGCGCGCGATCGGTTGTTGTCATCCCCACTATCGAGTGCCGCTGTGGTCCCGGACCGGTCGGCACAGAGGGAGGAGCGGTGATGGGAGAAATGGGGAGCTGGCGGCAGTTTCAAGGGACCGAGCGGAACCTACGGTCAAAAGCATACCCCAATTGGGGGGCGCCAAGTTTGGCTGGGTGGGATAGTATCAAACGTCCAGAGCGAGATCTCTGCCGCGTCCGCTGTCGGATGCTGCTCAAAAGGGAGGGTTTCAGTTTGAACAAATTTTCGAAGCTAATCGCCACCATTGCCGCCTTTCTGTCGCTTTCGGTAGTGGCGCAAGAACCCATCGGGCAAGTTATCGTCAATGGCACGCTGGATCCCCCCGAAATCGTGTACAGCAACGTTGCCGTCGCGATCACGGACAACGGCAATGGAAACTATATCCTGGATTTCGAAGAGGATATTTCAGGTGTATCGGGAAGCGCCTTCACCAAGGGTCCGGGCTTTGAGGCACCTCTGACCGTCCCTAACTTCGTCATCGATTCCGGTAATCCTTCAAGACTCAACGTGCTCATCCGGCCATGAGTACTGGCTCGACGATTGACGGACACTTGAAGCTCGAAATCTGGTTTGAGAATGTTGTTTTTGAAGACCAGTTTCAGTAGTTCAATACTCTTGTGCACAGTTCAATTTGACCTTTTTTCCAAGGGTGCATTTCCTGATATCCGCTATTTGGCTGTTTGAGGTTGAATCTTCGTTCACTTCTGTTTTCCACGACTGCTGTCCTTGCCGCGCTTGGGATTGCCTCTAATACAGCAAGCGAGCCCGCGGGCGATTCTCAATATATGTGCGTAGGTATGTCCGGAACGATCACCGATGCGGTAGGCGACGGGCCATCGGCTGAGACGGATTTCGGCGAGTTCTCTTGGACGATATCTGGCGAAGAGCTCACCTTCCTGATGGATATGCCAAACCTGATCCAGCCGATCCCGGTGAATCGCCCTGGTATCAATCCCGGCTTTCCTGAGTATGAATGGTCGGTTCAGATCGATGTGGACAACGATCCATACACGGGGACGCCTTCGACAAGTCTGGGTGAAGGTGCGGACTATAAGCTCTCGATTTCCTATTTCCATTCGTTCAGTAGCTCGGATCTTCTGTATCTCAATCAGATGCAATGGGATCTCTGGGAGTACTCAGAGGCCAATGGCTTCTGGGAAAGCGTTGCCACGCCCGATCTGACGGCGCCGCCGCTGGACAATGCATTCCAGATCGTCGGCACCGTTCCGGGGCTCGACGCTCAATCAAAGCTAATGCCTTTCACGTTCTACTCGGAGCCGTTTACCAGCTTCTTCATTCCCGACACTTTCGGTGATTGTTTTCTGGAGAACACGGATCGCGTGTTCTCCGACGCTTTCGAATAGTCGGCTGTCGAGTAAGTGACTCGGGGCCGTTCCCTGGCCCGAGGTGCCATGCAAACAAGGGAGGTTGTCATGCGCGGGAACGATCAATTCGGGACATTCGAGTTCAAGAAATGGTTGGTCGGGTCGGTGGCCTGGGCCTGCTTGTGGGTGTCGGGCGTGGTAGGGAGTGCTCACGCGCAGGTGGAGCTGGATTCGGTATCGAGCCCGGGCGGCGGTGTTGAACGACAACTCCAGTCCGCGTTCAATGCCGAACTGGATCCGGTCGTCGCGGTACCCGCCCTGAGCGAGCAGAACCTGGCTCGACTCGACGCCCTTCGGGCGCGTGAAGAACGATCTGGGGGGCGTGAGCTTGTCGGCATGCTCAAGCCGACCAGTGAATCGTTCCGAGTCGTTCTCGGGCCCGCCGGTGAGTCGATCGCCACGCCAGAGGGCCCCAATGCCGAGCGCTTCAACGTCGAGCGGGGCGATTCGCACGTGTCGATGGCGTTCAACGTCGAAGCCGCGTCGGACGTGGTGTTCCGGCTGAAGCTGGGCGCACTCGAGAATGCAGACGGGCTGCTCGCGACCGTCAGCCCGCAGGCCGGGGGCGGCGACTCGGTCCGCTTCGTGGCCGATCGCATGGATGAACTGCTCCTGCCGACGGTGATCGGCCCCCTCGTCACGGTACGTCTCTCGGTTCCGCACGAGGCCTACAAGGAAGGCGCCTTTTCTTTCGAGATCTCCAACGCCATGGTTCAGGATCCCAGGAAGATCGCACCGGAGTGCGAGCCGGGAGTAGAGGGCTGGACCGACTGCGCGGTCAGCGCTGCCTGTGTCGACTTCTCAAGCGACCCCGTGGATCCCCGGGATGCCGTGGCTCGAATCAATTGGGAGTCAGGCGGATTGACCTATCGATGCACCGGGACGCTGGTGAACCAAGTGAATTTCAACTTTCAACACCTGCTGACGGCAGCCCACTGCCTGAATACGCAGGCCGAGGCTTCGACGCTGGAGGCGCACTTCGACTACATCCCGGATGATTGCGGCGGTGCGGCACCCCCCTTGTGGGAGCTGCCTTCGACCGTCGGCGCGGATCTGCTGCGGACGAACTCGGGCAATGACATGACCTATTTGAACCTGCATGGTCCAGCGCCGGCCGGAGTCAACTCTTACCTGGGATGGACCACGGCCGATATCGGAGGCGGACAGTACCGGCGTGTCTCGCATCCATCCGGTCAGCCGATGCACTACTCAAGTTCGGTCAACTGGATCGTTCCATTGATCTGTGGCAGCTTGCCGACTTCCCAATTCTGGTACACGGAAAGAACAGCAGGCTCGACGACAGACGGTAGCTCCGGAAGTGCGCTGATGGACTCACAGACCCGAATCGTAGGGCAGCTTTATGGCAATTGCCATCAGGAAAGCTGGGATGAGTGTTCGGCCAGTACGTTTCGTTACGTGGACGGCCGCTTCAACGTCACCTACCCGCACATCGAGCCCTGGCTCCAAAGGGCAGGCGCAAGCACGCTGGTCCTTGACCAGCCCCTGGGCGGTCAGTCCAATGCACCAAGCCCGTTGAGGATGAAGTACTACGACTTCAGCCCGTCCGGCTCGTTCGGGACGATCTACCGCTTCCTGGTGACCGGCGCCGAAAACGTCGATCTCTACGTCAACCGTAACGGGTACTACCCCACCACCACGGACTGGAGTTGCCGAGATGTCGGAAATACTTCGGTCAAGCGATGCACTCTCACCGGCGGGTTCCAGTACCGGATCGGGCTGTATGCCCGGGGTGCATACAGCAACGCCACCCTGTCGGTTCTCGAAGTCACCGACGACATGTATCACGATCGTTTCCAGCTGTTCCCGGAGCTGCCGAGCGACGTGGGCGACTTTTCGATTCTTCCCGCGGTGCAGGGCGGCGAACCCTTCGTCTACTACGCGTCGGTGACCGAAGACATCGAGGGGATTCGCGGCTTCCGGTTCGATGGTAGCGTATCGGGAATCTCCAGCGGGAGTACCTGGGCCTCCGACATGAAGCTCACGGTCACCAGTCCCGACGGCCATGAATTCAGCGTCGGGGGCTATTCCAACGTCGTCAACGACTGGGCATTTCAGGGCGGCGCCTCGTCTTCGGACGGCACCTACAGCAGTGAGCATCGCCAGGATGCCGCAGGGAATCCAATCTTCGGCGCCAGCGGCACCGGCAGCTTCGGAATCTGGACGCTCGAGTTCGAGCATGACTGGAACAGTGAGAATGCCGCGCAGATGGACTGGTCCGACGTGACATTCACCTTGCTGACCAGCCCGGACTGAGAGGGTCTCCGTTGACGAGGCCCCGGCCGAGGGAGGTCCGGATCCTACTCGGCGATCGGCATCATGCGCTCCCAGAGCCCGTTGATCCACCCCATCATCTCGGCGACGAAGGGTTCGCGCACGGCCGACGGGTCGATGGTCCATACGTCGATGTCGGGGTGGCCGGGGGCGGCGTACTCCCAGTCGATCAGGTAGAGGCCTTCTTCGGTTTCGAGGATGTTTTCGGGAATGAGGTCATGGTGGACCAGTCGGGCCGGCCAGGGGGAGGCGTCGAAGATCTCGAGACGCGGCTCGAATTCGCGCCAGTCCCGCTCTAGCGCCGCGTCGATCCGGCTGGCCTGCTCTAGCTGTTGCCAGTAGTGCCGCAGGTAGTCGTGGTAGCGCCGTCGCGGCCGGTCGAGCACGATCGCGTGCAGCCGTTCGAGCATCGGCCACAGGCGCTCGCGTTGCGAGGCGTCCCTGAACTCGGCATCGGTCCAGGCCCGGCCCGGCAGGAAGGGAAAGACGACGAACCGGTGGGCCGGATCCCAGTACAGGAAGGGCCGGGTGAGTCCGGCGCCGACCGTACGCAGCAGGATGTCGCGTTCGCGCTCGCGATCGATCCCCAGGCGCTCGCCGGCCGGGTGGTTGATGCGCAGCAGGATGTCGTGCGACAGGCCCGGCGCGCTCAGGCGGTAGTTACGGTTGGTGCGGCCGGCCTCGATGCGTTCGACCAGGCGCGGCCGATCTCCGAGCGGGAGTCCCCAGTCGCGCCAGGTATCGACCAGGGCCTCGAGATCGGCCGGTGGTGCGGCGCTGCCGCGCGTGTCGCTCATGTCGGCGCACGCTCCGACTGCTTGCTGTAGTCGCGGTGCCAGCTCATCCAGCCGAACACCGAAATGACCAGGTAGGTGATGTGCAGCAGCGCGGTGAGCGCCATGCCGCGATCGATGAACAGGAAGACCGCCAGGCTGTTGATCACCATCCAATAGGCCCAGTTGTCGAGCACCTTGCGCGCGACCATGAAGGTGGTCACCACCGCGCCCCAGGTCACCAGTGAATCGAGATAGGGCCAGGCCGCATCGCTGTGACGCTCGAGCAGGAAACCCGACAGCAGCGCGCAGGCGGCGATGGTCGCCAGCGCCAGGGCGTGCTGCTTTGGACGCCACCGCTTGATCGGCAGCCAGCCCGCGCTTTCGCTGCCGTGCTGCCAGTGCCACCAGCCGTAGACCGCCATCGCCATGTAGTAGACGTTGAGTGCCGACTGCATCAGAAGCTGCACATTCCAGAACAGCACCGTGAAGATCGCCGTGCTGAAGAAAGCGGCGACCCAGCACAGGCGGTTCTGGCGAACCGCCAGCAGCAGGTAGGCCACGGCCAGCACGACCGCGACCAGTTCCCATCCGGACATCGCCGCCCAGCGCTGCGCGATCTGTTCGATCCAGTGCTCCGGGATCATGTCCGCCGCCTTCCTGAAGAGTGGGTGGTGGACCGATCAGAAGTCATAGCGGGCCGTCACGCCGAAGGTTCTCGGGGCTCCGAACTGGTAGTAGGGCTCGACCGCGTAGCCCTTGCGCGGGTCGTTGCCGAAGCCGCCGAAGCCGCGCGTGCGAATGGTCTCGTCGCCCAGGTTGCGGGCCCAGAGCGCCAGGTCCCAGCGCGCGACCCGGTAGCCGAGCCGGACATGGAACATCTCGTAGGCGTTCGATCGCGCCTCGTGGCGGCTGGAGAAGAAGAACGCGTCCTTGCCCTCGGCTTCCAGCCGGAGAGACCAGCGGTCGGAAAAGTGAACGACGGCGCCGAGGTTGAACATGTAGTTGGGCGCGTGCGGCAGGTCGCGGCCGTCCATGTCGTAGGGCTCGCCGGTCTCGGGGTCGGCATTGACGTGGGAGAAATTGAGGAAGTCCTCGAAGCTTGATTCGAGCAGGCCCAGGCTGGCGAAGGTCGTCAGGTGGCGGTTGACGCGCCAGTTGATCTCGGCCTCCAGGCCGTAGCTCTGGCCGGCGGTCGCGTTGGTCTTGTACTCGATGAACTGGCAGGGGCAGTTGTCGCCCTCGATCGGTTCGACCAGGGACTGCTCGGTCTGGACATCGTCGCGGTCCTGGAAGAACACCGCGGCCCTGAGGTCGATTCGATCGTCGAGCAGCCGCGTCTTCACGCCCAGCTCGTAGTTCCACATCGTTTCGGTCGCGAAGGTGCGGCGGTCGTCGGGGATGATCGAGTTGCTGTTGACGCCGCCGGCCTTGTAGCCGCGCGAGGCGAGCGCGTACCAAAGCCCGCCGCCGGACGTGCGGTATTCCAGCGCCAGCTTGCCGCCCCACATGCCCTCGTCGGGCTGGAAGGCCGCGCCGTCGCTGTCGGCGTAGTCGACGTCGCGCTGCTCGCGGCGCAGCCCGGCGGTGACGCTCAGACGACGGTTGATCGGCACGTCGACCTGGCCGTAGACGGCGCGGCTTTCGGTGTCGTAATCGAACAGGTAGTTCTCGGCGAGGAAGGTGTACTCGCGCTCGAGATCCTGCGACTGGTCGCGCGCGTAGGCGCCGAGCACCCAGCCCGTCTCTCCCGGCCCCGTGTTGGAGATGGCCCGCAGGTCCAGCGTCGTGTTGCGATCGCCGCGCAGGTAGTTGTCGAAGGACGAGTAGCCGTCGAAGACGCATTCGAACACGTCACAGAAGCCGTCGAAGCTCCAGTCCTCGTCGTAGCCGTATTCCATTTCGGCGTCGGTTCGGCTCAGCAGCGCTTCGAGGCTGAAGGCGCGATGCGCGCGCCAGTTCACGCGCACCGATCCGGCCATCGTTTCCTGCCGGTCGTGGCCCGGTTCGTCGGACAGGGTGGTGCGCGTGTTGTCCAGCGAGAAGGCGTCGTAGCCGTTGTCGACTTTGAGGTACAGGGTGGTCAGGTCGACGCGCAGGTCATCGTTGGGCTGCCAGCGCAGCTTGCCGCGAAAGGTCTGCTCGTCGATGTGCTGGACGTCGTCGCGCTCGAGGAAGGCGTTGTCCTGGTAGCCGTCGCTCTGGTGGTTGGCATAGGCCAGCCGGTAGCCCAGCGTGTCGCCGATGGGCCCGGAGACCACGCCTTCGAACGAACGCGTGCCGTAGTTGCCGGCGCCGAGTTCCAGCCGGCTCGAGAACACTTCGGTCGGGCTGCCCGACACTATGTTGATCAGGCCGGCCAGGGCGTTCGCCCCGAACAGCGTGCCCTGCGGCCCGCGCAGGATCTCGATCTGCTCGATGTCGAGTGTGGTGGCTGCGCCGCCGATGCCGGTCAGGTCGATGCCGTCGACGATCAGGCCGACCGAGGCGTTCATGGGTTCGACGAACTGGCTGCGCGAGCCGATGCCGCGAATCTGGAAGAATCGCCCGCGCGAGGCGCCGGTGGCGAAGTTGACGTTGGGCGCGGTGTTGAGCACGGTCTCGAGGTGCGTGGCGCCACGCTGCCGGATCGTTTCGCCGTCGATCACGCTGATGCTGCCGCCCAGTTCGAACAGCCCGGTCTGGCGAAAGTCCGCCGTGACCACCATGGGCTCGTCCGGCTCCCAGGGCGGCAGTTCGGACTGTGCGAGGCCGGTCGCCGGCAGCGCCAGCAACAGGCCGGTCAAGAGTGGAAGGGTCTTCATGTTGAGTCTCCAGGTTCAAGTCGGTGGAGACCCGGAATGCACGGGGGATTGCCGAAAGCACCGTTGCGGCGAGCCGGGGTGCTTTCCGTTCCTGTCCCTACGCCGGCATTAACCGGATCAGGTTCAACGGGTCCACCCTGGCGGGTGTCTCAGGCGAAATCGCCGCCCCGAGGAATCGCCGTTATTCTAACGTATTCGTGTCCGCCCGGTCGGTGACCGGGACGCTCAAGACGGCCACCAGCTGGGCAAGGTCAGCAAGGCAACCCCGGCGATGACCAGCGGCGTCGCGATGAGTGCGCCTTTCCGCAGCTCTTCTCCGAGTGCTTTCAGGCGCTCGTCGAAGCCGCCGGCGAAGACTTTCATGCCGCCGATCCGCCGGCCGGCCAGGCCGCCGGTTCGCGTGAGGTAGGTGCCGAGGATCGTGACTTGCTCGTCGACCGGGACGATATCCTCGGTCACGCTGATCTGGTTCTCGCTGGCCCGGGTCGAGGCGACCAAGCGATCGATCGCGATGGGCACGCGGGTCTCCCTGAGGGCTTCTTCGAGGCTTCCACGAACCTGCTCTTCGCTGGCGTGAGTCCAGGCCTCCGCGCCCGATCGGATCATGGCCAGGCCGCGTTCGCCCCAGTCGCCGCCCATGGCCGTGCCTCTCAGGTCAGTGTCGACATCGGCGATGGCGCCAAGCGCGAGGTGCCGGGAGCCGCAGTCGAGAAAAGCCCGTTCGAGGTGAAAGCCGAGCAGGCAGAGCTGCTGCCGCGTTCCGCGGTCGGGGCCCGGATCGCGTCTTTGCGCCGTTACCTGGTAGCGATAGCCGGCGCAGGGGCGCTGGCTGAACGGAGCGATCAGCGCGTCGCCTTCGGTCACGACACGGCCCGACAGCGCCACGGTCTGGCCATCCTCGAAGCGGTCGTCCGGGTCGGCCCGGTAGCGGCGCAGGGCACGCAGGTCGAGCACGGTGATGGCCGTGGCCCAGGTCACGATCAGCCCGGCGGCCAGCATGAGAATGCCCGCGATCAGGGGAACCCAGCCGACGGCGCCGAATCGCGCAGTCGTGGCATTGACGCTCAGGGTGATGAGCAGCAGGCACAGCACGCACAGGCCGAGCGCGAAGGCCACCTTGATGACGAAGATCACTTGTCCGGTCGGCATGTCGATCGCTCCCTCGGGTCGGTTCGGCTTCGTGGAGGTCAATGCCGTCCGGCTGCGGGAGCGCACATCGAGGGCTCTTGTTTCCGACCCGACAGCTGTTCGTCAGGGCTGCGAGACGTAAAGGGTTTCGGCCTGGTAATCGAGCTCCAGCCGCAGGTCCATGAACGCGTTGCTGCCCAGCGCACCGACGATGGGCGCGGTCATCATGCGGCTCATGTACTGCTCGAAGACGCCTTCGCGCTGGGCCGCGGCGGTGAACTCGTCGAGCGTGACGCCTGCCCATTCGACGTTCTCGAGCACCATGGTCTCGAGAACGTGACCGCCGGCGCGAGCCAGTGCCTCGCCCAGCCCGGCGGCGCCTTCGTGGTGTTCCCACTCCGGGCGCGCCGCCTGCCATTCGTCCATCACCGCCTGCGAGATGATCGTCGCCGGCGGTCCGGTGTCGAGCAACATGCCCCAGGTTTCGCCCGCCACCGTGATCTCCGTTCGCGGGAATCCCATGGGCTGCGAGACCGGCATGGCGAACGCCTCGCCCTCGGGTTCGACGCTGCCCGGAGCGGCCAGGGTCAGGGTGCGGCCGGGGTAGTCGAAGATGACGTGATGCTGCGCGAGTATGTGCCCGGGAAACAGGCCCATCGCGCCTTCGCTGTCCTGCTCCTGCCCGATCCCGATCAGGACTCGCTGCGGCTCCAGCGGCAGTTCCAGGTCGCCCAGGTAGGCTCGTGGCATGGCCTTGGGCCTGGCAAACTCGCGTCCGTCCCCGAGAAAGGTTTCGCCCCATTCGATGCCCAGCGAGCGCGCCGTCGACTCGGGGATGATGAAGGCGCCGCCCCCGGTATCCACCAGCAAGCGGGCAGTTTCCCGGCGGTCGTCGGATGTCGCGATGGTCACGTCGACCATGGGCCGGCCGTCCTCGATGATCAGCTCGACGGTCGTGCGAGCCGCTGGTTCGTCGGGCGCTGCCGCCAGGGCCGGCGGCTGACACGACATCCCAAGACCCAACACCAGTATCGACAGGGAGAAGACGGTTTTCATGGCGCATTCCTCGATCGGTTCGACGTGGCTCACGACCGCCAGCTTGCCGCAGCTCGTCTTCTCAAACCAGTGCCATTCGTCGTGGCTGGTGCCGCGGGCGATCCGGCCGAGACGGTCAGGGCTGTTCGAACCGATCGGAGAACAGGCCGTCGATGATGACGCCTTCCTGCGTATAGACTGACACGCTGTAGCTGCGGATGGAGAGGACCTCGGGGGTGCCGTCGTGATCCAGGTCGACGATGCGCAGGGCACCGGAGCCGTCGCCGGCCGCGCCGCGCCAGGTCGTCGGCGCTTCGAACTGGGCGTTGCCCAGGCCCGGGTAGATCGTGAACAGGGAGCGTCCACCGATGCCGACGAGATCGAGGTGGCCGTCGCCGTCCAGGTCGCCGGCGCGTACGGCCAGGGTGTCGGTGCTCGATTGCAACAGCGGCGCGGAGAAGTTGCCGTCACCGTCGTTGAGCAGGATGGCCGCACGAGCCTCGGAGGGACCGCCGGCGCCGTTCTGCTCCAGGCCGAGCAGGAGATCGAGCGCGCCGTCGTCGTTGAAGTCGATCAGCTGAAGGTGCCACTGCCGACCGCCCAAATCAACGGTCTCGAGAATGAACTGGCCTTCGTCGTTGCGGAAGATACTCAGCTCGTTGCCGACCTGATTGCCGACGACCACGTCGAGCCAGCCGTCGCCGTCGAGATCGCCGACCACCGGATAGATCGGTACGCCCTGTGTCGCATAGCGCTCCTCATCGCCCCAGTTGCCGCCGCCGAGGTTGAAGAAAACCGACAGGTCGATGTTGCCGATCGACGAGTTGGGTACGGCGACGTCGGTGCGCCCGTCGTTGTTGAAGTCACCCACGGCGACGCCCTGCGGACGCCCGGTGGTTGCCAGGAGGACGTGACTGTCGACGTCGAACGCGCCGCCGGCGGTGCCCGGGATCACCATCGCGGCATTGGGCGAGCCGTCCAGCGCGGTGACGACGTCGAGATGGCCGTCGGTGTCGAAGTGCGCCGCGGCGATCGGGCCCGGCCGGTAGGAACCGAAGGAACCCAGCGGGTCCGAGAGCACCGCCGGCAGGAAGCCGGTTCCGCCTTCGCCCGGAAGCGTGCCCAGCGCGTTGGGTCCGATCTGAACGAGGCCGGCCACGATGTCTGCGATCGTGTCGCCGTCGATTTCTTCGATGACCATGAAGCGGCTTTCGCCCGGCATGCGATAGTCCTCGCGCGCGGCGAACGCGCCGCCGCCTTCATTGAGCAGGAGGGCGATGTCGCCCACCGGCTGCTGGGCGCTGGCCGGCGCGACGATGTCGGGCAGGCCGTCGCCGTCGAGGTCGCCGATGGCCAGGTCGGTCGGAAAGCGGGTGGTGTTCCAGTCGCGCCGACGCTGCCAGCCGCCCTGTCCGTCGTTGAGCTTGACGGCCACGGCGTTCGACTCGACCACGTGGCCGGCCACGTCCGGGAAACCGTCCCCGTCGAAGTCCGCCAGCTCGATGTCGCGCGCGTCGAACATCTCGTCCACGACCGGCGCGGCGAAGCTTGCGCTGCCCTGGTTGATGAGGGTCCACAGCCCTTGCTGCTGGGGTCGAAGCTCGATCGTATTGGATCCCGTACCGCTGACGACGATGTCGGCGAGTCCGTCGCCGTCGACATCGCCGATGGCCACGCCGCTGAGGTTTGCGGCATCGACGGAGAGGATCTGGGGGTTGGCCGGGATGCCTGTGCCGTCGTTGATCAATACGGCGAGCGACCCGCCGGACTCGCTGGACATGGCCAGGTCGGGCAGGCCGTCGCCATCGAGGTCGCCGATCGCGGTCGGCCCGCCGATGAATCCCACGGGGCCCAGCGCGACCGCCGGCCCGAAGCCGCCCTTACCGTCGCCCGGAAGCAGGCCGAGCACGCCGAAGTTGCCGCTGTAGACGATGTCCTGGTGGCCGTCGCCGTCGAAGTCCGCCGATGACAGCCAGACCGCGTCATCGCTCAGGGGGATGGTCTCCGCCGCGTCAAAACCGCCGCTGCCGTCGCCGGCGAACAGCAGCAGTTCGTTGTTGGAGAAGCTGGCGGTGACGACATCGAGATTGCCGTCTTCGTCGGCATCGAAGACGACGAGGTTGCCGTCCTTGAGCATCGGCGTGGAAGTCGCTACGGGCGGTAGGAAGCTGCTGCCGTCGCCGGTGGCCAGCATCACCGTCAGTCGGTTCTCGAATGGCGAGCCGGGCCAGAGGTTGTCGTGTTGGGCCACGATATCGAGGAGGCCGTCGCCGTTCATGTCGGCCAGCGCCAGCTTGCGCGGCGCCTCGATGGTCTCGATGGAGTCGGCGAGCTCGAATTCGATCGCCCAGACAGGCTTGGAAATAACGATGGTCAGCGCCATCGATGCCAACAGCAGGCGGGACGCTCTGTTTCCGCAGATCATTGCTTCCCCTCGATATCGGTGGATCGTGTCGCGACGACCCTCGGCCCGCGTGCCGTTTTGGTCGCCATCTTCGAGTTGACGTTCGGGGGCGCTTTTTATTCCCTCGAAACGGTCATGCATGTCCTGTACATGCCGTACATGCCGCTCGCCGGGTTCGCCAACCGCGCCCGCACCTGATTGACTCTAGTCGGAATCGCGTCCGTGTGCGACCTGTCATGGCGAGTGCGGCCTGGGTAATAACGCGTATTGACGTGACGGACAGCACGCATCGGCCAGCATTCCGTGAGGTTCTTCCTTGAATCACGAATGTGATTGCGCGCCAGTCTTGAAGCCACGTGGCGCATTGTGTAGTTTCTGACGCTGGCGCAATCGACATAAAGGGGGGTGCGTGCGTTATCTGACGCCTGCTTCGTTCATTCTGATCGTTTTCATCTTCTCGCTTTCGAGCCTGCCCGCCCGAGCGCAGCTTTATACCAAGGTATCCAACGCCGGCTACGCCTTACCCGACAGCGCGACGCTGGGCGACGGTCCGGGTGACTGGGCCTGTACGCTCGACGAGCGATCGGGTCTGATGTGGGAAGTCAAGCGCACATCGGGTCTGCGCGCGGCCAGCCACAACTATTCCTGGCTGTCGGGCGGCACGGGCAACGGCGGCAACACGGCGTCCTGCGGCAATACCCTGGCGCCGGCGGGCTGTAACACCGAAGCCCTGGTCAACAAGTACAACGAGATCGAACTTTGCGGGTCGGGCAACTGGCGGCTGCCGGGCGGGTCGTATTCGATCGGCTCGACCGCCGGCTCGACCGGCGAGCTGGCCGTTTTCTACCAGAACCTGTTCAACACCGCGGGCGTGACGCCGGCAGCCTGGTACCCCAACACCCGGCTGTTCTGGCACTGGACGAGCGTCCAGGACACGTTCAATTTCGGAAGGATCTGGATGGTCAACTTCGGGACCGACCAGGTCTTTTCGAACTTCTGGGATTTCCAGTACCCGGCCATGCTGGTGACCAGCGACGGGCCGTCCGGTCCGCCGCCGGGCAGCTCGATCTTCGCCTCGAGTTTCGAGGTACCCAGCCTGGAGCAGGGCTTCGACGATCTCGACCAGGCCGGCAGCCAGGGTTGGCTGGTGGCCCAGCGAAGCAACCCGGAAGGCAGCTCGGGATGGTTCACCGGTAATCCGGACGTCTTCGAATCCCAGGCTGGGCCACCGGCTTCGTACGTTGGCGCGAACTTCAACGCGACCGGCGATACAGGCACCATCAGTCTCTGGCTGCTCTCTCCCCTGGTCGAATTCAGGAGTGGCTCGAGCCTCGTCTTCTACACGCGGACCACGGAGCTCGCGTTGTTCCCCGATCGGCTTGAGGTGCGGGCTTGCACGGGCAGTAACTGCAACGCGATTCCACAGTCGGAAACCGCGGTGGGCGACTTCACGATATCGCTGGGTACCATAAATCCGAACCTCGAATCCGGTCCGGATGCGTCCGGCGCCAACGGCTACCCGGGTAGCTGGACGCGCTTCGAGTACGGTCCTGCCGACGGCCTGCCGCAGTCCGGCCAGGGACGAATCGCTTTCCGCTACAGCGTGCCTGATGCCGGCGCCAGCGGTGTCAACAGCAACTACATCGGTATCGACTCGGTCACGATCACGGCTGCGCCGGCCGAATGATGCAAAGACTGTCCACATTGCGGGAGTTGGTTGAGACATGAATTTTGTACTTAGGAGATCGGCAAGAGCGGTCAGCCGGCCCAGGAGGATATTCGTCAGCGTTCCTGAATCTATGGCGCTTTTCGCCACTGCCTTATTTGCATCCGGAGTCGCACAAGCCTCGGATTGCACCATTCACTATTCCGGCTTTTCCAACGCGGGCTTGCCCTTGGAGCGTATCGACTGCCGTCAAGTGATCAATGACACCGGCGTCGATTGGTGCACGGATGGGAGCTCACATTTCGAGCCCTGCGGCCAGGTCGATTATCCAGGTCAGGATGGAGATTTCGGTCGTGATGCCCTAGCCGCGCAGGATAATCTGCCTAAACAGGGGAGCGGCGTTGCCGGCTTCGACTACACAAAGATCGATGCAGATGGGTTGGAGCTGCCATCGTCCGCGTCGGTATGGAGTTGCGTCCGCGACAATCACACCGGGCTCATATGGGAGGTCAAGACGACAGACGACGGCCCGCGGGATCGCTCGAGACAGTTTACCTGGTTCAATCCCGACTCCACCGAGAATGGCGGTGTGCCAGGGGATGATTGCCCCGCTCACGCGATATGCGATACCCATGATTATCAGGCGTATGTCAACGAGCTGGCTCTTTGCGGTCGCACCAATTGGCGCTTGCCGTCCCGAATCCAACTCCGCTCGCTCGTGTACCACGGCGCGTCAGACGGAGGAGTCGGCATGGACGAAAGTTTCTTTCCGAACTACGTATCCGCAAACTATTGGAGCGCAACGACGTTGGCTGAGAACCCGGATCGAGCCTGGGAGCTCCGCTTCTACGATGGGCGATTCGGGACCACTGGCAAGATCCTGGACAGGGCCGTCCGTTTGGTCGCTCCTTGACAATTTCCTTGTTCTAGCTCGGCCCGATTCATTGAGGCGAATTCCCGGAGTTTTCGAGGTGTTTTCATGAACCGATATAACGAGTTGCGAGTCTTGCTCCGCGCCGTCTTGCTTACGGTCGCTGCTGCTTCGAGTCAGGTAGCGCTAGCGGACTCGCATTGCACCAACGAACTGATCAAGCCGTCGACACCAGACAATGCCTTTCTCGCTCAGGGCGCAGCCGGCGATATTTATGATCGCAGAACAGGCCGCACCTGGAAGCGCTGTGCCTTGGGCCAGTCGTTTAGCGGGGGGTCGTGCGTAGGAGAAGCGATCGTTTATGACAATTGGCAGGAGGCGCTGCTCGCCGCTCAGTCGGTCCCGGGCTGGCGCATGCCCAACGTTGCCGAACTCGAGAGCATCGTCGAGGACTGCGCTTCCGCGCCGGCGATCAACAGCGAGATCTTCCCGAATACGCCGATCGATTCGGGCTTCTGGACTGCGACGCCAGCTGGTTCACTCAGTTTTCCAACGGGTGCTTTTCGAATCAGTTTTGACTCAGGGAGCACGATCGTCTCAAACCGTATCAACCCCGGCCACGTAAGGCTCGTTCGAATCGATTGATCGATTGTCAGCGCAAGACATGAAAAAAGGCCGCCCGGTGGGCGGCCTCTTTTCGAATGGTTCTGCTAGCGTGATCAGCTTCGGTTTCTGAGGATGACCAGGCCGGTGGCCATCAGGGTCAGCAGCAGGACGAGCATGCCGACCGGACCGTTGACCGGAACCGAAAATGCCGGAGTGGCGGGGCCGGGTCCCGGCGGGGGGCCGCCGATGCCACCTTCTTCCTCGGTGCCCCGAATGTTGGCTACGAACGCACCGCTGTCGAAGATCGCGTCGTTGGTATCGGCGATCGCGATGATGGCGGTGTGCGTCGACAGGCTGCCGTCGACGGTGCCGATGATCGTGAAGCGCGGGGTGATGCCGTTGTACTCGATGGCGAAATCCGAGCCGCCGACGGGGTTGTCGAGGAACTGAGTGTCATCGTTGTTGCCGATCAACTGGCCACTCGGAAACTCGGCGAAGTTCACGCCGTCGACGAAGAAGCCGAAGATGTCGGTGACGGACTGGGTCGGGAACTCGTCGCTGCCGAAGACCAGGTCCATGGCGATGCCGGTGTCAGCGGGGTTGTCGAGCGTGAACTCGAAGCTGATGACGTTCTGGTCGTTCGTGCTGGTGCCGGAGAGCGTCGACAGTTCGGCGCTGGAACCCGTACCCGGCGCGCTCACGCTGGCTGCGCCGTGATCCCACTGGTTGACCGTATTGCTGGCCGGCAGGTTGGCCACGCCGCTGGTGAGCAGCACGCCGTTGTCGATGGTGATGGTCTGACCAGCGCCGGTCAGGCTGAAGTTCGAGAACAACGCGCTCTGGGCTTCGTTGCCGTCGCCGGTGCGGCCGATGAACTGCACGGAGCCTGGCACGACGGTGATGTTGGAGCCCGGTCCGACCAGCGCGTCGATGACGGTCTGTTCCGGATCGGCCACGCTGGTGTCGATCAGGTCCAGGTCGAAAGCCAGCGCGGACGAAGCAAAAAGGGTGGCGACTGACCCGACGGCCAGTGAAAGCAGGGAACGTTTCGGCATTTTGTCCTCCCTAGGGATGCCCTGAAACCTTGAATTCTCTTGCCTGGATCGGAATCCAACCTCCCGGACAGATCCGACCAAGCCCAAAAAGCTAAGTAGTTATTGTGATGGATTTCAAGGGCGGACGCAAGCTGCTTGAAACAAGGGGTAAATTCCGCCGAATCCGGTCCGGCGAGGCTCAGGGCGTTTCGAACCGATCCGAGAAGACCGGATCCTCGACACCGATCGGCTCGACCAGCAGGAATTCCGTCTCGATCAGGATGGTGACGGGAAACGGATCGGTGATTTCGTAGTTGCCCCAGAGCGTCATGACCGGGTCGACGCCGGAATCGTCCACGCTGTACTCCGCCGAGCCGAGCAGCAGCTCGTCCCCGCAGTCGTTCTGGAAGTTCAGGACCGTGCCGCTGGCCGAATAGGGGCCGGCGCCCGTCTCGCTGATCTGGTCGGTCGTCGGTGAAGTGATGGAGACCTCGAGCGCCAGGCTGCCCATCCCGGCCGTCGGGGCGCTTCCGTCGAGTTCGATAATGCTCCGCGCATCGCCGGTGATCGGAAGCGGCGAATTGTCGTAGCGCGCCGCGATCAGCTCCCAGCGGCCGCCGGGAATGTCCCCGCCGGTCCCGGCCGCCGGCGACGCGCCCGGTGCCAGCGGGACGGGCGTCATGGTTCCCAGGTCCGGAAACTCGCAGATCGTGCCGGCAAGCGAGCCGTTGCCGACCGCTGCCGGAGGCGCAACCGCGGCCAGCACGCCGGCGAGCAGGAAAGTCTTGGGGTTCATGCGATGGTGCCCTGCGGAAGTTCCGGATCAAGATACCAGCGCGGGGGCTTTCGTGCAGAACCCGGTATCCGACTGCCAGCAGGGCCAGGCGCTCGCGTATCATGCTCCGGATGTTTTTGTTCGTGATGATCGGCGGCGCCATCGGACTGATGGCGGGTGGTTTCGCTGGCTTGCTGCTGGGCGCGGCCGCCGGCTACGGTATCGGCCACGTGATGACCCGCGTCCTTCTGCCGCGCGGGATCGGCGTGATCCGGGCGCAGTTCCTCGATTCGACATTTGCCGTCATGGGGGCCCTGTGCAAGGCCGACGGCGTGGTCTCCCGCGACGAGATCCGCGTGGCCGAGCAGTTCTTCGGGCGGCTCGGCCTATCCCGCGAGCAGCGCCAGTCGGCGCAGGAAGCCTTCAACCGCGGCAAGGAGGTCGGCTTCGACCTGGCCGCAGAAGTCGAGCGCCTGCGCGCCGCCGTGCGTGGCAATCCGGCCCTGCTGCAGCTTTTCCTGCAGGTGCAGCTGTCGGCGATCGCTGCCGACGGTGTCTTGCACGAGGCCGAGCACCGCATGCTGCTGCGGGTTGCGCGGCTGCTGGGTCTGTCGGAGATCGACCTGCAGCGCCTCGAAGCCACGCTGCGCAGCGCGGCCGGCGGGGGCGGTGGTCAGGCGGCAGGCGGCGCGGATCGGCTGGACGACGCTTATGCCACCCTGGGCGTCGAGCCTTCGGCCAGCGACGCGGAGATCAAGAAAGCCTATCGACGCATGATGAGCAAGCACCATCCGGACAAGCTCGCCGCCCGTGGCATGCCCGAGAGCATGCGCTCGGTGGCCGAAGAGCGCACGCACGAGATCCGCAAGGCCTACGACCTGATCCGCGCGGGGCGCGGCAACCGCAAGGCCGCCTGAGCGCGCCCCCTTTCATGCCTGTCATGATCCGCCCCGCGAGGCCGTAGGGGAGGCTGACGCACACACTGCAAGCTCGAGGAGGACCATGCACTACCGCGAAGTACGAAGCACACGACTGCACCCCGCGACACGGAATCCGCTGCGCCGAGCAGGCCGATGCCTGTCGGCCGCGCTCTGCCTGGCGGCGATGGCTGCCGTTGCGCTGCCGGCCGCCGCCGCCAAGCCGCCGCAGCAGATCCGGCAGCACCTGCTGGAAGACGCCGACCAGTCGGTCACCTCGGTCAATTCGGTCGAGCCGTTCCAAGCCGAGGCGATCGACGAGCTGTTGACCGCCGGCGTCTGGAAGGTGGCCTACGCCACCGAAGGCAACGACGGCGAGAGCATGGTCTTCATGGCCGTGCACGACGGCGAGGTGCTGCGCCTGCATCGCTTCGACCAGCCCCGGATGCGCGAGGGCTTCGTGAAGTTGCTGCCGGCGGACTTAAGGGTGCGATCCGACGCCGAAGCCCGGCGTATCGTCTCCGCCGCCCTG
>JAAAPE010000024.1 GCA_009908385.1 Gammaproteobacteria bacterium | reverse complement strand
CAGATGTCTCTGGCGAAAATTCTGGAAGATGACGAGAATACCGCAGGCGCCGCCCCTGCGCCAACTCCACTCGGCTATTTTTTGTCCCCGGCCGAGGGCCGTTTCCAGCCCGGCACACTGCGCTGGCGGGCCCGGGCGAGGGTCAACTGCCCGGCCGGCGCGTCGCCTGAAATCACGCTGCCGGCGCCGATCGTCGCCTCGTCCCCCACTGAGACCGGCGCGACCAGCGAAGAGTTCGACCCGATGAAGGCAAGTCGCCCGATGACCGTCCGGTGCTTGCTCACCCCGTCGTAGTTGCAGGTAATGGTCCCGGCGCCGATATTGGCATCCTCGCCCACGTCAGCGTCGCCGATGTAGCTGAGATGCGAGGCCTTGGCGCCGGCTGCCAGGCGGGCCTTCTTGGTCTCGACGAAGTTGCCCACCTTCACGCCCTCGGCCAGCTCGGTGCCCGCGCGCAGGCGGGCGAACGGGCCCACCGAACAGGCGCCCGTGGTGCGCACGCCCTCGAGCACGCTCATCGCCTCGACCCGGGTTCCGGCGGCCAGGTCGCAGTCGCGGATCACGCAGCCCGGACCGATTGCCACCTCGTCTCCGAAGCGGTTTCGCCCCTCGAGCACGACGTTGACGTCGATGCACACGTCCCGACCGCTGACCACCGGGCCTCGTACCTGGACGGAATCGGGGTCGAGCAGGGTCACGCCGGCGGCCATCAGTTCACCGCGTGCGCGCGCCTGGAAGACGCGCTCGAGGCCGGCGAGCTGGGCCCGGTCGTTGGCGCCGAGCAGCTCGTCGGCGCTGTCGGCGACGACCGCCTCCACGGCCCGGCCCGCGGCAGCCGCGATGCCGATGCAGTCGGTCAGGTAGTACTCGCCCTGGGCATTGTCGTCGCCGACCTCGTCGAGCCAGGCCGACAGGTCCTTCGCGCCGGCGCACAGCACGCCGCTGTTGACCTCCTCGATGCGGCGCTCCTCGTCGCTGGCGTCCTTCTCCTCCCGGATCGCCACGACACGGCCCCGATCCCGGATGATCCGCCCGTAGCCGGTCGGGTCACCGGCCACGAAGCTCAGCACGGCCAGATCGGCCTGGCGCTGGAGCAGCCGCGAGAGCGTTCCGGCCCGAATCAGCGGCATGTCGCCGGGCAGTACCAGCACGCGCGCATCCGGCGAGACATCCGGCAGGGCCTGCGCGGCCGCATGACCCGTTCCGCGTCGCTCGGCCTGAAGCACCCAGTCGAGGCCCTCCCCATCCAGCGCGGCACGCACCTGATCCGCGCCCGCGCCGACGACCACGCGAATCGCGGCCGGCTCCAGTTCCCGCGCGGCGTCGACGAGGTGCTGCAGCATCGGCCGCCCACCCACCGGCTGCAACACCTTCGGCCGCGCCGAATTCATGCGCTTGCCCTCACCGGCGGCAAGAATGATCACTTCGAGCATTGAACAACCACCTGCCCTGAAAACCAGACGCTCAGTATATCGCTCGGGCACGGGGTTTCAGGGTTCAGGAAATGCGGGGTCCCGGATCGGGGTCCGGGATGACGCTTCGCGTCAGTTCAGGGTTCAGGAAAAGGCTACAGGTTCGGGCTTCGGCACTCTACAACGCTCCGCCTTGGCTTGTTTCCCTCGGAAAACCGCCAACACTCCACTGCCTATGCTGCCGGAAACCGGGTCAGGGCACTATTCGCCGATTCAGGAGGGATGGATCAAGAGCGTGCCGAGAGCCTCGTGATTGGTGACCGCCGGACCGGAGCGACCGGAGTGTATGTAGTTATACATGAGGATCGCGAGGACCGCCGGGCGCCGATCACGAGGCTCTCGGTGCGCTATTGATCCATCCCGGAATAAAGAAGGCCCCGGGCGAGGGAGGACCCGGGGCCTGTAGTCGGATCCGGTTTGGGGACTGTAACCGAATCCTCTTGGTCCGCCTAGGGAGGGAAGCGGACCAGACCATGCGCATGGTGATTAATCAGACCAGAGGCCACACGCGAAAGTTCCAAAATTCCTGCCAAATTTCGTGAATTTTTTTTAGCTTTCAAATCAGCGGTTTAGTGAGCGGATTCCCAATCATTTCCGCTACCCGCTTCGACCAGCAGCGCCACTTTCAGTTCCGCCGCGCGCTCCATGCGCTCGACCACGCCCTCGCGCACGGCCGCCAGCGCGTCCTGCTCGACCTCCAGGATAAGCTCGTCATGGACCTGCATGACCAGCCTCGCGGGCACCTGCTCGGCCTGAATCCAGTCGTCCACGTCGATCATGGCGCGCTTGATGATGTCGGCCGCCGTCCCCTGCATCGGCGCGTTGATCGCCGCCCGCTCGGCGGCCTGGCGACGCTGGTTGTTGCGCGAGCGGATCTCGTCGGCCCACAGGCGCCGTCCGAACAGCGTTTCGACGTAGCCCTGCTTGCGGGCACGCTCGCGGATGTCGTCCATGAAGTCGCGCACGCCCGGGTAGCGATCGAAATAGCGGTCGATGTATTCCTGCGCCTCCCCCCGGGGCAGCTCCAGCTGGCGGGACAGACCCCACGCGCTCATGCCGTACATCAGGCCGAAGTTGATCGCCTTGGCGGCGCGGCGCTGGTTGTCGTCGACCTCGTCGATCCCGAGCCCGAAGACTTCCGCGGCGGTGGCCTGGTGGATGTCCTCACCGTCGGCGAAGGCCTTTAGCAGGCGCTCGTCCCCCGACAGATGGGCCATGATGCGCAGCTCGATCTGGGAATAGTCGGCGGCCAGCAGCACGGTCCCCTTCGGCGCGATGAATGCCTTTCGGATCCGCCGGCCTTCGGGAGTGCGAATCGGGATGTTCTGCAGATTGGGGTCGGTCGACGACAGGCGCCCGGTGGCCGCCACGGCCTGATGGTAGTGCGTATGTACGCGGCCGGTGCGCGGGTGGATGCGTTCGGGCAGGCGGTCGGTGTAGGTGTTCTTGAGCTTGGCCAGACCACGGTGCTCGAGGATGAGCTTGGGCAGGTCATGACCCTCGAGGGCCAGTTCCTGCAATACGTCCTCGGCCGTGGATGGCTGGCCCTTGGGCGTCTTGCGCTTGACCGGCAGCCCGAGCCGGTCGAACAGGATCTCCTGCAGCTGCTTGGGCGAGCCGAGGTTGAATTCCTGGCCGGCTTCCGAATAGGCCGCCTCGACCAGCTCGTCGAGACGTTTCTCGAGCTCGCGGCTCTGCCGGGCGAGGACGTCGGCATCCAGGGCCACCCCGGTGCGTTCCATGCGGGCCAGTACCGGTATGAGCGGGATCTCGAGCTCGCGGTAGACGCGGCTGGGCCCGTCGAGTTTCTCCAGCTTCGGCCACAGGTGCGCATGGAGCGCCAGCGTCACCTCCGCATCCTCGCCGGCATACTCGGCGGCCGTGGCCACCGGCACCTGGTCGAAGCTCACCTGCTTCTTGCCCTTGCCGGCGACCGCTTCATAGGAGGTGGTCTGGCGCCCGAGATAGCGGGTGGCCAGGGAATCCATGTCGTGGCGCGTGGCCGAGGAGTGGTAGGTGTAGGACTCGAGCATGGTGTCATGGCGAATGCCGCCGAGCCGGATGCCGGCGCGCTCGAGGACGTTGAGGTCGTACTTGAGATGCTGGCCGACCTTGGGCCGATCCTCGTCCTCGATGATGCCGCGCAGGGCCTCGATCGCTTCCCCGGCGCTGAACTCGTTGTCCTGGTCGGCATGCGCCAGCGGCACGTACCAGGCCTTGCCGGCCTCGACGGCGAAGGAGAAGCCGACCAGGTCGGCGTCGAGCGGCTCCAGGCTCGTCGTCTCCGTGTCGAAGGCGATCAGCTCGGCGCCCTCCAGGGCCCCGACCAGGTCTTCGAGCTGCCGCTTGGTGGTCACGGTCTCGACCGCCAGATCGCCCCCGGCCGCCGCACCGTCGTCCGCTTCCGCGGTGTACTGCTTCAGCCAGGTGGAGAAACCGAAACGCTTGAGCAGCTCGACCATGCGCTCGCGATCGGGCTCGGAACGCCTCAGGGCCTCCAGGCCGCCTTCGAGCCCGACCGAGTCCTTCAGCTCGACGAGCTCGCGCGAAAGCCTGAGCTGCTCGAGCCCGCCGCGCAGGTTGTCGCCGATCTTGCCGCCGATGTCGTCGGCATGCTCGATCACACCGTCGAGATCGCCGTACTGCTTGAGCCACTTGGCCGCCGTCTTCGGCCCGACCTTTTCCACGCCCGGGATGTTGTCCGAGCTGTCGCCGGTCAGGGCCAGCAGGTCGGCCACGCGTTCCGGGCCGACACCGAACTTCTCCTCGACGAGTTTCGGGTCGTACTGCTTGTCCTGCATGGTGTCCTCGAGCACCACGCCGTCGGTGACCAGCTGGGCCAGGTCCTTGTCGCCGGAGGAAATCAGCACCGGTCGGCCGGCCTCGCGGGCCTGGCGGGTCAGCGTGGCGATCACGTCGTCGGCCTCCACGCCCTCGATCACCAGGCGGGGCAGCCCCATGGCGTCGATCAGTTCGTGCAGCGGCTCGATCTGCGAGCGGAGCTCGTCGGGCATCGGCGGACGCGTGGCCTTGTAGTCGGCATAGGTCTCGTGCCGAAAGGTCTTGCCCGGCGCGTCGAAGACCACGGCCACGTATTCGGGCTCGTGGTGCTCGAGCATGCGCCGCACCATGTTGGCCACGCCGAAGATCGCACCGGTCGGCCGGCCGTCCCCGCTGGTCAGGCTGGGCAGGGCGTGGAACGCCCG
>JAAAPE010000125.1 GCA_009908385.1 Gammaproteobacteria bacterium | reverse complement strand
GCTCGCAGATGCCGTTCGTCTGCGGGCTCTTCGTCTTGGTCCGCGAGTGGTCGATGTTCTCGACGGCGAGGTAGAGCTCGTACTCGTGGCGGTCGTGCACCCCGCAAAACTCGCTGCCACGATCGGTCAGCACCCGATCGATCGCGATACCCTGTTCGTCGAAGAACGGCACGACCCGATGTAGCGGTCCACGGATTTGAGACATCGCGCTTGCATTACGCCGCCACCGCGTCGTCGGTGATGGGCTCGGGGGCGGCGTCCGCGCCGTGCTCGGCGACCACGTCCTTGACGACGGCGGCGACGCCGGTCGTCAGCACGCCGCCGATCACCGGCGCCAGAGCGGTCTCCTGCGCGGGCGCGACCAGCGGCTCGGCGGCGGCAGCGAAGCGGCCGCCGATGGCGGTCCCGGCCGGCCCGCCGGTTAGGACGACGAGCCCGTGCCGCAGCCCGGTGAAGGAGCCGAGGACGCGAAGAACGGGCGGCAACCGCCGCTCGGCGTCGCCCTCACGCGCGAGCAGCTTGCCGGCCTCGTCGAGCGCGTCGAGCGCGCGCTGCCCCCACCTTTCGTCATCGTCGGAGGCGAAGGCACGCCTATCAACCGTCTCAAACATGGATATTTCCACGAATTCGAGCGGGAACGACCTCATACCAGCGGCCCCGGCTCGTGACTCGCGGGGGATTCCCTTCGGTTCGCTGCTGTGATTCCCTTCCATCGAAGCATGGAGGTTTCGATGGCGGTTTCGATCACACGAACGGATTTGTCGGCGCGCGCGCTGAGGGCGGCTGCGGCGAAGGCGAAGGATGCCAAGGCGGCGCGGCGCATGCTGGCGCTCGCGCTGGTGCTGGAGGGGGTGGATCGCAAGACCGCCGCCGAGAGCTGCGGGATGGACCGGCAGACGCTCCGGGATTGGGTCCACCGCTACAACGCCGAAGGGCTGGAAGGGCTGTCCGACCGCCGCTCGCCCGGGCCCAGGCCACGGTTGAGCCCGGAGCAGAAGGCGGAACTGGGGCGGATGGTGCTGGAGGGGCCCGACCCTGCCGTGGACGGTGTGGTGCGCTGGCGGCGCGTCGGCCTTCAGCGCAAGATCGAGGCGCGCTTCGGCGTCGCCATGCACGAGCGCACGGTGGGCAAGCAGTTGGCCGCGCTCGGATTTCGCCGGCTGTCGGTGCGCCCGCAGCACCCGAAATCCGATCCCGAGGCCCAGGAGGCGTTCAAAAAAACTTCGCTGCGACCGTAGCCGACGCCGTGCCGGAACACGCTCGGGGCGGCCCTTCGCGTCTCGTCCGTCATCCGACACCTCCTCGGCTCTCAATAAGCCATCAGAAATGTCTCAGCGAACCCCGGGGCGGGGGACAATGAGCCCGACGCACGGTTAGCCTACGGTTGTACAGGCGGTCCCTCCCTACTTATTCAGCATGGTTCGAATGATGATTCCATTGCTCTGTTCGTCCGAGAACGAAACATCGCATTGCACCCTCCACCCATTGTTGAAGGCGTCGCGCAACAGGTCGAGCATTGCCCGGTGCGTCAGGCGCTCCCCATCATCGCGCAGTTGGACCCCGTAGTAACCGTCATGGCCTTCCATATGCACGATGATTTCCGCATCGATGCTGTCATCGGGCGGACCGAAGCCCGAGCCGGTGTGATTGACGCGGAGATGGTCGAGCTTTCCCCTTTTAATGAGCACAGGCATTTATTCCTCCGTCAGTCGACTAGCATAACGCGGTGAGCTGTAGTGTGGCGCTCGCGTTCGGGCAGGGTGCCCGTCGGCACTTCATAATCGAGCCGAACGGTCCGCTCTTGGTTGAAGGCCACACGCAGAAGGTCGAGCATGCCTTCGCGTACGTCCTCCTCAAGATCTGGCCTAAATTGAAAGCCATAGACACGCGGCAGGCCGTCGAGCGCCACGATGACCTCAGCGTCGAGGTGGTTCTCCGGTGCTCCGAAGCCTGAGCCCACTTCATTGATGCGCAGCATGGTCGGGCGGCCCTCGACGAAGCGAAGGCTTGGGCCGGCAGGAGCGACCGGGACCGGCTCGCCATCAACGGAATGGCGGATGACCGCCTCTGCGATAGCACGTGCGTAGACCGCCTGGCCGCGTTCGTTCGGGTGCATCGTGCCGAGGAAGTCGCCCTGGGTGACCAACGAGCCCTCAGCGCTGCGGAACATGCCGGGGTCGCTGCAGTAGCCTTGCCCGGCAAATCCGGCTGCGACGCCCTCGACGAAGGCCCAAGCGTTCTCGGGGCGCTCGGCAAATGCCTGGAGCCTGGAATTTAGACGGCGGGCCGCCCACTGGAAGAGTTCCGCGTCCTTGCGTGTAATGTCGGCATCGAAAAACTGAGAGTGGAAAACCCCACAGCCCTCTCCGATCCGGCCTGGGGCGCGCTCGAATTGCGCTTCGGGATATTCGGTCAGGTAGACTTGACCGATCTCGAATTGCGAGAGCGCTTCGGCCAGGGCCGGCAAGTCTTCGAAACGTAGGTCGTCGAGGCTTGACGCTACGCGCGAGCGCACCTCGCGGCGGAGGTCATCGTCATTCCCGATGTTGAAGAGTGGCTTGAAATCACCGCTTACCAACCCGGAGAGATGATCGGCAAAGCCGGCATCGTTGCCTCCGATCGAGACGAGCAGGGCGTCGATCGGCCGGTCGCCGAGCGTGCGGCGCATTTCCTCCACTTGGCCGACGCGGCCGATCCAGTCGTCTTTGTTGGGACGGGGACCGAGCAATCCGCCCCGAACCGTCGAGCCGGTGCGAGCGAAGCTGACGAAGGTTATCGCAACCCCCTCGGAGCCCTTCTGCTGACCGATGAGGCGAGCCGCACCCGCGGGCCCGGCACGCAGCGAACGATAGGCCTTGGGCTCGAACCACACCGGCTCGGGGTCCATGTCGATCTCGGCCTCGGCACCGAGGCTGAGGGTGGTGAAAAGCTCCTTCGTGCGATCCCAACCCCAATCGACGGCCTCGTCGGTCAGTTCCAGCAGAAGGCCGATCGGGTTCAAGAAATCGAAAAATCCGATGTCCGGGTCAAAGCCAGCCGGCTTGCCGGGCGTGTCGGGATTGCCCTGGCCGGAGGCATAGGAATCCCCGATCGAGACGACCAAGAGGTCGCGTAGCGTCCATTCTCGGACATTGCTCGGGCTGCCCCTGTCGCGTTCCAGGGTCAGGCTGATCTCGTATTGGCCCGGCTCCTCGAGCGTCGTGCTCCATTGGTTGGGCGTGCCGCGAATGACGCGGCTGCCTTGGCGAACGATCTCGGTGGTGGTCTCTGCAACCACCGTGCCGTCGGGCCGCGCGATCTGCCAGTGATAGGCGCGCGCATCGGCAGGCAAGTCGAGCGTTTCGATAGCGACACCCGGCTTCAGCGGCCCTTCGCCGGGTTTGCCTGGAAAATCGTCGAAATTCAGTATGATCGTTTTTCTCGGCGCCTTCGCCACGAGCTCGATCGCATAGGGCAGGCGGAAGTAGCCCTCGTTGTAGACATGCCGGTCCGGATCGTAATCGAGCCCGCGTCGTGGCAGGCGTGACTGGACGGTCACGGTAAAGTCGGTGAGATCAGCCATGTCTGAGGTCTCCCCGAATGAGATGTGAAAAATTCAACTGGTCATGGCATGTACCGCGATCAGGGCGGAAGGGCGGAGCGGCGACGCTACAATTCTCTCTTTCGATGGTGCAAGTATAGCATTTCCGCTCTCCCCCGTCAAAGGGAGCGGTGGTGGGATCGTGGAGCCAGTGCTCAGACCAGCGCCTGGAAGACCAACCCTGCCGCCACCGCGCCGCTCAGGTGTAGAAGTTTAGACGTGATCTGACGTTCGTCGTTCCGGCGTGGCGGGTGTCCGCCGGATCGAAGCTGTCGGGCGAGCTGTTCAGGCTGCCCGTCCCTGCTGCTGTTTTTCGCGCGCGACTTCGGCGCTGTCGAGGAGGGTCCGGATCGGCGTCTTGCCGAAGCACCAGCGCCCCTGGTGGGTTCTCACCTCGTTGTAGCTGTCCATCCAGGCGTCGAGGTCGGCCTGCAACTCGTCGAGGCTGTCGTATAGACGCTTGCGGAACGCCACGCGGTAGAACTCGTCGAGAAGAGTCTTGTGGAAGCGTTCGCAGATCCCGTTCGTCTGCGGGCTCTTCGTCTTGGTCCGCGAGTGGTCGATGTTCTCGACGGCGAGGTAGAGTTCGTACTCGTGGCGGTCGTGCACCCCGCAAAACTCGCTGCCGCGATCGGTCAGCACGCGATCGATCGCGATACCCTGTTCGTCGAAGAACGGCACGACCCGATCGTTGAGGAGATCCGCCGCCGTCAACGCGGTCTTGCGATCATAGAGCTTGGCAAAGCCGACCTTCGAGTAGGTGTCGATCGCGGTCTGTTGATACACGCGCCCGACGCCTTTGAGCGTGCCGACGTAGAAGGTGTCCTGGGCGACGAAGTAGCCCGGATGCTCGCTTTCGAACTCGCCGTGGGCCTCTTTGTCGGCCTTCGCCTTCTCGAGCGCGGCGAGCTGGCTCTCCGTGAAGACGCCGCCCTCCTGGGCGACCTTCGCTTCCAGGGCTTTGAGCCGCTTCTTCATCGTCGCCATGTCGTGGCGCAACCAGATGGACCGGACGCCGAAGGGCGAGACCTCGATCCCGCGCTTCTTGAGCTCGTTCGACGCCCGGGCCTGGCCCCAAGCCGGCTCGTCGATGCCGAGCTGCACGACCGCTTCCTCGACCTCAGG
>JAAAPE010000106.1 GCA_009908385.1 Gammaproteobacteria bacterium | reverse complement strand
CTGACGCGCCTGATCGAGCATGTCGTGACAGTGCTTCGACAGTTCGACGCCTCGCTTGAAGCGCTGGAGCGAGTCGGACAGGCTCAGGTCTCCCGACTCCAGTGCTTCGACGAGTTCCTCGAGCTCCTTCAGGGCGGATTCGAATTCCGGTCCGTCGGAGGCCGCGGTTTTTGCTGCTTTCTTGCTGCTCATGCGCTGAATTCTAACCCAGGCTCCGTGAGATGACGCGGGCCGGGATGCCAGACGAGTCGGCGTCCCTGCCGATCCAGGAGTTTCGACAGCCGGGGGTCGAGCCACCGGTCGCCGACGGCGACGAGATGGCCGTCGAGCCACAGACGCGGCCAGAGCGATCGTTGCCAGGGCGGCACGCCGGCCTGCGCCAACAGCCGATTGACCGGGGAACGAGCCGCCCCGCTGGCGGAACGCAGTGTTTCGCCGGTGGTGCCGGAACGAACCACCAGGGACAGCCCTTCGGCCTCGGGCCCGGTCAGTTCCAGCGTGCCCAGGTCGGCGGGCAGGGTCAGTGCGGCCGAGCCGTCCCAGGCCTGCTCCCAGGACGGCGCCGGTTCGTCGGCCTGCAGCCAGAGCCGCCCGCCCCAGCAGCGGAGGACGAGCGCATCCCAGCGCAGGACCGGCTGGCGGTCGGCGGCCGCGTGCTCGAGCTGCGAGACGAACGCATCCAGGCGTCGACCCGGGGGCGGAAGGCAGCCGCTTCGAATGCACCATCGCCGAATGACCTCGCCGCGGTAATAGGCGGAGTCCCGGCTCAGGGCTTGGAGGTCCAGGCTGCCGTCGCTCCGGCCGGCCACGCTCAGGTCGCGGTCGACCGTCCGGGCGATGACATCGGCGGCTCCGGCGCACAGGCCTGCACTGCGCAGCACGGAACGGGACAGTCCGGGCCAGCGCTGCTCGAGCGCCGGGACGACGTGCCGGCGCAGGTGATTGCGGTCGAAGTCGGGCGACTCGTTCGAGGGGTCGCGCAGGCAGGCCAGTTCGTGCCGCCGCAGCCACGCCTCGATTTCGCTGCGTCGCCAGGACAGCAGTGGGCGGGCCAGCCAGCCCGGACCGAAGCGGCGGACCCGCGGAATGCCCGCCAGACCTTCGGGCCCCGCTCCGCGCATCAGCCGCAGGAGTACGGTTTCGACCTGGTCGTCGGCGTGGTGGCCGGTCAGCAGGGTCTCGTCCTTGCCCAGACGGGCCTCGAGCGCTTGATAGCGGGCCCGCCGCGCGTCGCTTTCCGGGCCTTCGCGCTTGCCGACGGCCACGCGCAGGATTTCACACGGGGCGCCGATCGCCAGGGCCAGTTCACGGGCGCGTTCGGCGCGCGCGGGGCTGCCCGAATCGAGCTGGTGATCGACATGGATGCAGTGCAGGCTGCGCGATCCGCCGCCGTGCATCAGCCAGTGCAGGAGGCAGACCGAATCCGGCCCCCCGCTGAAGGCCACCACGAGCCGGCCGCTACCCGGCAGTCGTGCGAGCGCTTGCCCGGCTTCGGCCGGCATCGCGCCGCGTCAGTTACTGCCGCTCGAAGGCCCCGTGGGCCATGAGACGCTGGTAGCGCTCGGCCAGGAGGGTCTCGGTCGGTTGGCTTGACAGGAATTCGAGCTGCGCGACGATCGTCTCGCGCAGCCGCACCGCGACCTCGTGAGGCGAGCGATGCGCGCCTCCCGCCGGTTCCTTGATGATCTTGTCGATCAGCTTGAGCTTGCGCAGCTTGGAGGCGGTGAGGCTCATCGCTTCCGCGGCGATGGGCGCCTTGTCGGCGCTCTTCCACAGGATCGAAGCGCAGCCCTCGGGCGAGATCACCGAATAGATACTGTACTGCAGCATGCTGGTGCGGTCTCCGACGCCGATCGCCAGCGCGCCGCCGGAACCGCCTTCGCCGATGACGAAGCAAATGATCGGCACTGGCAGTCTCGACATCACCGCCAGGTTGCGGGCAATGGCCTCCGACTGGCCGCGTTCCTCGGCACCGACGCCGGGGTAGGCACCCGGCGTGTCGATGAAGGTGACGACGGGCATGCCGAATCGCGCGGCCATTTCCATCAGCCGCTGGGCCTTGCGGTAGCCTTCGGGACGGGGCATGCCGAAATTCCGATAGACCTTCTCGCGGGTGTCGCGCCCTTTCTGGTGACCGATCAGCATCACGCTGTTGCCCTCGACCATGGCCGGTCCGCCGACGATCGCGTGGTCGTCGGCGAAGTGTCGATCGCCGTGCAATTCCTCGAAGCGATCGAACACCATCGGAACGTAGTCGAGCGTATAGGGCCGCTGCGGGTGGCGAGCCAGCTGTGAGATCTGCCAGTCGCTGAGTTCGGAAAAAATGGCCTCGGTGCGGTCGCGGCACTTCTGCTCGAGGCGCTGAATCTCTTCTTCGAGGTTCATCGACACGCCTGAACCGACGTTGCGAAGCTCGCGGATCTTGGCTTCGAGCTCGGCGATGGGCTGTTCGAAATCGAGGTAGTTCGGATTCATTCAGTACTCGGGATGCCGCTGGTAAGCGGGGAGTATAGCAACACCCATCGGTGCCTTTGGTCCCCAGCCTGCTATGTCGACGCCTCGCCGACGGCGATGGGTCCGCGCGGAATCCGGGAGACGTCGAAGTTCGTCAGGGCCCAGTCCAGCTGGGTTTCGATCAGCCGCGCGCCGGCGGGGGGTTCGTGGCCGAGGGCGCGCAGCGCGAGTCGCAGCGCTTCGGCGGGCGGCCGCGCAACGACCGGGTCGTCGTCGTCGGACTTGCTGAGCTTGCGACCGTTTTCATCGGTGATCACCGGCAGGTGCATCCAGTCCGGTGGTGCGAGGCCGAGGCGGTGGTAGACAAGCAGCTGCCTCGGCGTGGAATCGATCAGGTCCGCGCCACGCACGACCTCGGTGATACCGGATGCCGAATCGTCGACCACGACCGCGAGCTGGTAGGCAATCAGCCCGTCGCCGCGCAGGATGATGAAGTCACCGCCGGCCCGTCCGGGATGATCGCAGTACCGGCCCTGGATGGCATCGGTGAAGCATTCGACGCCCGAGGTGTCGGTCCGCATTCTCACGCTCCGCGCCTCGCGGCCGGGCGGCAGGCCCTGGCGGCAGGTGCCGGGATAGACGCCGTCCGCCGGCAGGTCCTTTCGGCTGCAGCCGCAGCGGAAGGCGGCGCCGCATTCGATCAGCCGCTCCAGGGCCGCACGATGCTGCTTCGCCGACCGGCTCTGGTAGCCCACCGGGCTGTCGGGCCGCAGCCCGAAGGCGGCCAGGGTGGCGATCTGATCGTCGGCCGCGCCGGGCACTTCCCGAGGCGGGTCGAGATCCTCGATGCGCAGCAGCCAACGTCCACCCTGTTGCCGGGCGCGCAGGTAGCTGCCGAGGGCCGCCACCAGCGAGCCGAAATGCAGGGCGCCGGTCGGGGAGGGCGCGAATCGGCCCACGTAGAGTCGTGGCGACCCGCCCGGATCGCTCACCGGCAGACTTGGAAACGTTCCGACATGCCGCCATTTTAGCGTTCAGCTCGAGATTGGTTCGGTTCGGTTACCACAAGAGAGACCATCATGCGCAGAATCCTGCTTTTCCTCGGCACCAACCTGGCCGTCCTGGTCGTTTTGGGTACGGTCATGAATCTGCTCGAACCCTGGCTGGTTCGCCAGGGGATCGATGTCAACAATGCGGCCATCCTGATCATCGCCGTGGTCTTCGGCATGGGCGGCGCGATCGTGTCCTTGCTGATGTCGAAGAAGATCGCCCTGATGACTACCCGTGCCAAGGTGATCGAGCGACCCGCCAACGAGACCGAACAATGGCTCTTCGACACCGTGGCCCGGCAGGCCGGGGAGGCGGGTATCGGTATGCCCGACGTCGCCATCTACGACGCACCCGAGCCCAATGCCTTTGCCACCGGCGCCTCGCGCAACAATTCGCTCGTGGCGGTCAGCACCGGGCTCCTCAGGCACATGCGCCGCAACGAAGTCGAAGCGGTGCTCGCCCACGAGGTGTCGCACGTGGCCAACGGCGACATGGTCACGATGACCCTGCTGCAGGGGGTGCTCAATACGCTCGTCCTGCTGCTGTCGCGGGTGCTGGGGCAGATCATCGACCGGGCGGTCTTTCGCAGCGAGCGCGGCTATGGACCGGGCTACTTCCTGGTCGTGATCGTGCTGCAGATCGTGCTGGGCGTCCTGGCCAGCATGATCACGATGGCCTTCTCGCGCTGGCGCGAGTTTCGCGCCGACGCCGGCGGTGCCCGGCTGGCCGGACGGCAGAACATGATCGCGGCGCTGCAGCGCCTCGGCCAGGTCCATGGCCCCGCCCAGTTGCCGGAGTCGGTCGAGGCCTTCGGCATTCGCGGCCGCGTAGGGCAGGGGCTCAAGCGCCTGTTCATGAGTCACCCGCCCCTCGAAGAGCGTATTCGGGCCCTGTCCGAGGGCGCGCGGTAGGCGGCGGCTGCGCCGCGGGCGCTGTCGCTTTGTGCACTCGGCACTGTAGTCCCGGACGGAGCGCAGCGCAGATCCGGGACCTTGTCGCCGAATCGCCGCGCGTCCTGCTGCCCTTACTGAACCGTAGTCCCGGACGGAGCGAAGCGGAGATCCGGGACCTTCTTGCCGAATGGCAGTGTCCCGGCTTATTGCTCCCTGCCGTAGATCGGGGGTTTTCGCCACCGGGCGCTGTGGTGGTCTCGACAAGTCAACTGCGATTTCGCCCGGGCCCGCTTCGCGGGGTCTTGCGGCGACTTACTTTTTTCAGT
>JAAAPE010000064.1 GCA_009908385.1 Gammaproteobacteria bacterium | reverse complement strand
GGTGAACAGCGGGCGCTCGATGCCCGGCGAAGAGACCTCCAGCGTGTACTGACCGCTGACCGGGTCCTCCACGTCGAGCAGTGCGGACACTTCGTGGCTAACGCGCTCGCAGTCCTCGACACCGATGCCCTCTTCCGGCCGGTCGATGTAGAGCCGGATGAGCCGATTCTTGGGATTCGACTGATACTCGATGCCGACGAATTCGTAGCCGAGATCAGCGACCAGTGGCGCCAGCAACGCTTCCAGCTTGTCGCTCACTGCCACGACAGATTCACTCCGTCCCTGAACGAAAAAAGCCCCTTTGACCAGGGGCTTTTTTCATCTCCAAAAACCTGGTAGCGGGGGCAGGATTCGAACCTGCGACCTTCGGGTTATGAGCCCGACGAGCTGCCAGACTGCTCCACCCCGCAATCGAATTGGCAATTATAGGATCGACCCGAAACGAATGCAAGCCCGAGCCCGGAATCGGCCGATCCTTCGCCGGTCAACCGCTCCGGTCGTCGATCCGCTTCGATCGAACGCGGGGGAGACTATCACGAATGCCCCCGATGATGTAAAGATTCCAGGTGACCGCGATCACCTGGCCGATCATGTCCAACCGCCGAAGCAGGCCCCGCCGCCAGCCGAACTTGCCCTCCTTGGTCCGGTGCGTGACGCCGGTGACCAGGTCGAAGCTCATTCCTACACCGAATCGCTTGGCCGTGTAGTTGAGCGCCACCTCGATACGGTAGCCGCGTTTGTGGCGCTCTGGAACCAGGTTCCAGATCCTGCGTGACAGGGCGCGCTCGCCACCGATGATGGGAAAGACGCGCAGCAGGCGATTGAGCCACAGGGTCTTGCGCGCACGCAGCCCGACGTGCATGTCGACCCGACCCTCGACAACGGGCCGGACAATGGCGGAGATCGCCTCGTGCGTCAGACCCGTAACATCGGCATCCAGAAACAGCAGCACGTCGCTCCCGGCCGCCGCCACACCGGTTTCCAGTGCCGCGGCCTTGCCGCGATTCCGCCCCATCCGAAGCACTCGCGCCCCAGCGTCGGCCGCCCGCCGGGCCGTGTCATCGCTCGAGCCGTCGTCGACCACGATCACTTCCGAGACCTGCGGGTGTCCAGTGACATCGGCAACGGCGCGGCCCACGGTCGCGGCCTCGTTGTAGGCAGCCATCACGACTGAAACCATCGTTTCCTCATCATCGTGCCGACGAGCAGATAGGCCGCGGCAGCCAGCAGCAGGAACAACAGGAACGCCACCTCGACGTGCTGGATCATCTCCTCGAGCCGTTGCGCTGTGCCGACCACGCCCCAGGCCAGGCCGGCCATGGCGAGCGTGATCGTGACGACCGCGGCGAAGTTGACCGCCAGCCAGGTGCGGAATGGCATGTTCAGAGCTCCGGCGATAACCTGCGCGGCAATGCGGGTGCCGTAAACGAACTTCGACAGCAACAGGAGGCGCGGGCCATTCCTGGAAAACAGGCCCTGCAGGCGGTTGACGACACGGCTGGAGTGGCGCTGCCGCATTCGTTCAACGGCGCCCCTCGGCGAGTGGCGTCCGAGCAGGAACCAGGCCAGATCCGAGACCATGGTGGCCGTCACGGCCACCCCGAGGACGACGAGCGGGTCGAGTCGACCGGTGGTCGCAAGGTACAGCGCGGGCAGGAGCACCACCTCACCGGCCAACAACAGTCCGACGAAAAGCGCCAGGTAAGGATATGCGGCAACGAGGTCCACTACCGGCTGGAAGATTCCGGCCGCCTCCTGCATCCCGTTCTCCCCGGAATTCACTTCCTGTTGAGAATTGTCAATGAATTGTAACTAACCGGTCATCCGGCGCAAGCCCGGGAATCCCGGCCGTTGCGGCGGCTCGCTGTGCGACGCGATCTCCGATGCCGGGCGCCTCTCCCGATCCCGTGTAGAATCCGGAATCGGAATTCAATACACCGCACACATCCGATGAAGCGATTTCTTTTCGCAGCCTCTGTGCTGCTGGCCGGCAACACGCTGGCCCAGACGCCCGATCTCGAGCAGATCATGGCAGACCCGCAGTGGATCGGCCCACCCGTCGAGGCGGCCTGGTGGGAACTCGGCGGTGAGGCCGTCTACTACCGCATCGAACGGCAAGACAGCGAGCTGTTCGACATCCGGCGCATCGATCTCGACAGCGGCGCCGACGAGGTCGTCGAATACGCCGCACAGGCCGGCATCGACGGCACCGATCCCATCGTCCACCACGAGACGATGCGCATCGTGTTTCTGCGCGACGGCAACCTGTTCGCCCGCCTGCCCGGACGCGATGAGCTCCTCCAGCTGACGCGCAATACCGAGGCCGACACCGATCCGGGCTTCAGCCCGGAGGGCGACCGCGTCATCTTCCGCCGCGGCGACCAGTGGTGGATATACGACCTGGTCGACCGTATTGCCTGGCCAGCGACCGACCTGCGCTTCGAGGAAGCGCCCGACGCCGAACCAGAAGACGACCTGGCCGAAATGCAGCTGCGACTGTTCGAGAGCCTGCGCGACCAGCGCGAGGACGAGCGGGAAGCACGCCAGGAAATGGAAAGGGCTGCCAGCGAGGACCCCAGCCGTTCGGTCGCGCCCTGGTACCTTGGCAAGGGCATGGAGGCGGTGACCTCCGCGCTTTCGCCCGACGGCCGCTGGCTGCTGGTCGCCGTCCGACCGACCGGCCACGAACGCGGGCAAAACGGCCGGATGCCGGAGTACGTCACCGAGTCCGGCTACATCGACGTCGAGGACGTGCGCACGCGGGTGGGACGCGACCATCCCGCCCCGAGCAAACTCTGGTTGCTCGACCTCGAAAGCCGCGTGAAGCACGAGCTCGGCTTCGATGGCCTGCCCGGCATCGACACCGACCCTCTGGCCGAGCTCAAGAAAGAACAGGACATCGAGCCCCTGGGCGAAGACGAGCTGCGCGAGGTGAGCATCAGCGGGATCGAGTGGCACCCCTCGGGCAGTCTCGCAGCGGTTCAGATCCGCGCCATCGACAACAAGGACCGCTGGCTGAGCGTGGTCGATACGGGCGACGACGAGCCGGGCCTCGACAATCGGCATCGCCTGACCGACCCGGCATGGATCAACTGGTACTTCAACGACTTCGGCTGGCTGCCGGACTCCGAATCCCTCTGGCTGTTGTCGGAGGAGTCCGGCTACGGCCATTTCCACACCGTCGATGCGCGCTCGGGCGATTCCCGGCAGCACACGCGGGGCGACTTCGAGGTCTTCGATCCGGTCGTCGATCCCGACGGCGAGTCGGTGCTGATGCTGACCAACCGCTCGCATCCCACCGAATACGACCTCTACCGCCTGTACCTGGGCAGCGACGAACTGCAACGCATCACCGATCATGGCGGCATTGAGTCTTTCGCCGTCCTGCCGGGCGGGAACGGACGCGTCCTGGTGCGCTACTCCGGGTCCTATCTGCCGCCGCAGGCCGCCCTGGTCCAGCTCGACTCGGGCGAGCTCGAAGCGCTGACCGACACGCGAACCGAGCAGTACAAGGCCGTCGAATGGCAACAGCCGCGAATCGTCGGCGTGCCCTCCAGCCACGTCGACCGACCCGTCTGGTCGAAGTTCTACCCGGCACGGTCCGAACCGCCCCATGGCGGCGACCGTCACCCCGTGGTGCTGTTCGTGCATGGCGCCGGCTACCTGCAGAACACCTGGCTGCGCTATCCAAACTACTTCCGCGAACAGATGTTCCACAACCTCCTCACCGAGCGCGGCTACCACGTCCTCGACATGGACTTCCGTGCCAGCGCCGGCTACGGTCGGGACTGGCGCACCGCCATCTACCGGCAGATGGGCACCCCGGAGCTCGAGGACCTGATCGACGGCGTCGACTGGCTGGTGGAAAATCACGACGCCGACCCCGAACGCGTCGGCGTCTACGGCGGCTCCTACGGCGGATTCATGGCCTTCATGGCGATGTTCAAGGCACCCGAGGTATTCGAAGCCGGCGCGGCACTCAGGCCGGTCACCGACTGGGCGCACTACAACCATTTCTACACGTCGAACATCCTCAATACGCCGCAGGTCGATCCGGAATCCTACAAGCGCAGTTCGCCGATCGAGTTCGCCGAAGGGCTCGCGGGGCACCTGCTGATCGCCCACGGCATGCTCGATTCCAACGTCTTCTACCAGGACTCGGTGCGGCTCGCCCAGCGCCTGATTGAACTGGAGAAGAACCACTGGGAAATGGCCTCGTACCCCATGGAAGGGCACGGATTCACCCGCCCGGATAGCTGGCGGGACGAGTACTGGCGTATCCTGAACCTGTTCGAACGCACCATCGGGAGGGAATAAACAGCAATGAACGTCTTTATTACGGGTAACAGCAGCGGCCTGGGCCTGGGGCTGACCGAAGCGCTGCTCGATCGCGACGCCATCGTCTGGGGTATGAGCCGACGCGGCTGTCCCCTGGCCGATCACCAGGACGACGGGATTCGCGACCGCAAGCAGGACATCGGCAACCTCAATCACCTCGAAGAAGGCCTCGACCGCCTGCTGTCGGACTGCCTGCGCCTCGACCTGGTGGTGCTCAACGCCGGCATGCTGGGCAGAATCCAGGAAATCTCTCACACCGACGTGCACGACCTCGAGCACATGATGCGCGTCAACGTCTGGGCCAACAAGATCATCCTCGACTGGTTCATCGAACGTCAGATTCCGATCGACCAGGTCGTGGCGATCTCCTCGGGGGCGGCGGTCAACATGAACTACGGCTGGGGCGGCTATTCGCTGTCGAAAGCAGCACTGAACAACCTCGTCAGGCTTTACGCGCCCGAAATGCCGGACTCGCACCTGGTCAGCTTCGCGCCCGGTCTGGTCGAGACCGGCATGCAGGATTACCTGTGCGGCGAAGTCGACAGCGAGGAGTTTCCGTCGGTCCAGAAGCTCAAGGACGCACGCGGCACCGAGCGCATGCCATCGCCGCGCGAGGCGGCCGACAGCATCCTCGACCTGCTCGACGACCTGAAGGAGAACCACGAGTCCGGGGATTTCGTCGACATTCGCAACCTGTAGCGCCGTGACTGGCCCGACGACGCCGGCGCAGTGGCTCGCCGCCACCTGCCGGCGCCTTCGGGCCTTGCTACTCGCGTCCCTGATCCTGTCGCTGGCGGCCTGCGCAAGCCTGCCGCTTTCCGACACACTCGAAACCGGCCTCGACCGACTCGAAGCCGAGCTGGCTCGAATGGAAGCAAACGGCCTGGTCGGTCAGGTCGCGGTGGTTCATGCGGGCGAAGTGCTGCTGCTCTCGGGCTACGGCACGATGGGTGTCGACGATCCGCGCCCTGTCACACCCAGTGCCGTCATGCCGCTGGCCTCCCTGACCAAGCCCTTTACCGCCAGCGCGGTGCTGGCCCTGGCCGCCGACGGCCGCCTGACCCTCGACGATCCGGTCGGCCGCCACCTCGTCGGCCTGCACAGCGCATGGGAAGCCGTCCCCCTCGAACACCTGCTCACCCACTCGGCGGGCCTGCCGGCCGAAATCCACAACCGCAACTGGGACGGTGATCCACGCTTCGAGCCGATCGACCGCGAGGAACTGATCCGCCGGGTCAACCGGTTCCGGCCCGACCACGCGCCCGGAACGGGCTACAACTACAGCAACGTCACCTACAACCTGCTCGCATCGGTGGTCGAGCGCGTCAGCGGCCAGCCCTGGGAGAGTTTCCTCGAGGAGAGGCTGCTGCATCCGGCCGGCATCACGGGCATCGGCCTGCTCGAGCCCGACTGGTCGCCGAACCAAATGGTTCGCGGGCGCGCCGGCGGCGAAGACCGGGGCCACTACCTCGATCGCTCGAGACTCGAAGACGGGCTCGGTTACAACCTCCGGGGCGCCGGCGACCTGCTCGCCCGGCCGCGGGCGATCATCAAGTGGTTTCGTGCCATCCGCAGTGGCGCCTGGCTGCCCGCCCCCTGGCTGGAACGCTGGCTGCAGCCCCGCGTGACCGAAGCCGACGGCAGCGGCTACGGCTACGGCCTGCATTTCCGCGACAGCCCCTGGGGCCCGGTCATCGGACATCGCGGTGGCGATCGGGTCTTCGCCACCGACCTCTCCTGGTTCACCGAACCCGACATCATGGTCTACATCGCCAGCGCCAACGCCCGCTTCGAGGCGGACGTTCTGGCAGCGCATCTGCACGCACTGCTGCTCGGTCGCCGAAGGTGACCCGAGACGACTGGTCAGTCTCTCCCGGCCGTTTCGGCCGGCCCGCGCGCGACGGCTGGGCGACACCCCGAATGCCCGGGAAACCGGCCCCGGATGACATGATCCCTCCCGGTTTCCCGTAATATCAGGCACCACCAACCGGGCAAAAAGAGGGTTTTCCCATGATGGACTTCAAGATCGGCGACGTGCTCGGCCTGATGGCCAAGACGCTGCCGTTTCTGATCTTTCGATTCCTGATCTACTTCGGCATTACGCTCGCCTACGTGCTCGTGACCGGCGTCGGCGCGGGAATCGGGTATTTTCTCGGCCATATCGGCGACGACCCCGGGGCGTTCAGCGTCTGGGGCGGCCTGGTGGGCTTCGGCATCACCTCGGCCATCCTCTACTTCCTGCGGGAATACCTGCTCTACATGGTCAAGGCCGGCCATATCGCCGTGCTCGTCGAGTTGCTGGAAGGCAGGGAGCTGCCCGGCGGCAAGGGCCAGATCGACTACGCCCAGGGAATCGTGCGCGAGCGCTTCGTCGAGTCCTCGGTCCTGTTCGGCATCGACCAGCTGATCAAGGCCGTGCTCAAGGCCTTCAATCGGGCCTTCTTCACCATCACGTCCTTCCTGCCGATTCCCGGCATCCAGGGCCTGGTGAAATTCATCAACACGGTCATCAACCTGTCGCTGACCTACCTCGACGAGGTCATCCTGGCGCACAACATGCGCACCAAGGCCGACAATCCCTGGCGCTCGGGCCAGACCGCGCTGGTGCTCTACGCCCAGAACTACAAGACCTTCCTGAAGAACGCCTTCTGGCTGGCCTTCTTGATCTGGGGCCTGACGTTCATCGTGTTCCTGGTGGTCCTGCTTCCGGTCGCCGGCCTCGTTTCCCTGTTCCCGGGCACCGCCGGCGTCCTGACCCTAGTCATCGCCCTGGTGTTCGCATGGGGCATCAAGCAGGCCGTCATCGAGCCCATCGGCATGACCGCCCTGATGCAGGTCTACTTCAAGGTCACCGAAGGCCAGCAGCCGAATCCCGAGTGGGACGACAAGCTCAGCAGCGTCTCCAAGAAATTCGGCGAGATGAAGACCAAGGCCATGGACTGGGACCGCGAGAAGGGCACCAAGCCCGAGCCTTCGGACGAACCGCCGCAGGGCGGTGCTCCCCAGACCGGACAGGGCTGAAGGTCTCCACGTTTGCTGCCCCGCCGCCACCGGCGGCGGGCGCTCGGCATGGTCGGGATGGACACCTCCCCCACAACAGGGTAAGCCGACCAGCGCAACTCACTTCCATCACGAGATCAATCGAATCGGAAAGTCCGATCGTTGCCTCCGAGTTCGAGGCGCCCGGTCTCCTCGATGCGGATGTTCGGTCGCCAGCCGCCCACGTCGAGACGCGCACTGAATCGAAAATCCAGTTGGTCGTGCCGCCCGCTCATCAGGCTGGTCAGCAGACGGGCACCGCCGATCAGATCAGGGGCCAGCTCCACCATGACGTCGGCGCTGCCGTATGCAGGCACTTCGGGCAGGTCGGCCGTGGCGCCCGTCAGAATTCGGGCATCCTCGATCTCCAGGCTGTAGCTCATGCCGACCAGCGGCAAGCTGGCGCGATTGGGGTTGACCACCCGGAGCTGAACCTGAATGGCCGGAAACGCCGCTTCCGATTGCGGCGCGAACGAAAGGGAAGTCACGCTGACCGTGGGCGGTTCGCTGTAGGTGAACGTCGCGCAACCACCGAGCAGCAAAGCGATGAAAGGAGACAGAAAAAGCAGTCGCACGGGTCGACACCTCGAGGCAGAATCAGTGGCACCAAGCATACATCGGCCGGAAAGACCCGGCCACGACCGCCGTCGACATCAATCGCACCGGCTTTCCGCCGGCCCCCGGGCGCGCTGAAGGCCCTCGATCGCCGTCCGCCATGGCAACAGGGCGTTGCGAACTCGCGCCGGAAACCCGCTGACTGCACGCAGCCCGTTCATCGGCCCCAGTTCGGGGCAGTCGGCCGACGCCGGGTCATCGAGCAAATCACGGAATTTCTCGTATGCGGTCAGTACCGCTTCGGGGCAGCGGCCCGGCAGCCAGTCCATCAGCATCGACGCACTCGCGGTCGTGATGGCGCAGGCTTCGCCGGAGAAAGCGGCCTCCTCGATCAGACCCTCCACGAGCCGCAGTTCGACGAGGATATCGTCGCCGCACAGGGCGTCCCGGCCGCGGGCACTGTGGGTCGCGCCTTCCAGGCGGCGGTAGTGACGGGGCGAACGGTTGTGGTCAAGGATGACCTGCTGATAGAGCTGATCGAGGCCCATGGCCCGGCATTCTAACCGAGCGGATCGCTCAGGCCAGCATGTTCCGGGCCTTGTCCAGGGCCTCGAGGAAGATGTCGATTTCGTTGCGCAGGTTGTAGGGCGCGAAGGAGACGCGCGCGGTCGCCGGCACGTCGAAGAACTGCATGACCGGCATGGCGCAGTGATGGCCGGTTCGGATCGCCACACCGTAGTGGTCGACGATGGTGCCGATGTCGTTGGGGTGAGCGCCTTCCAGCGTGAAGGAAACGACCGGGCCCTTGTGTTGCGCCGTGCCGATGATCGTCAGACCTTCTATGGCCTGCATCTTCTCGGTGGCGTAATCGAGGAGCCGCTCTTCCTGCCAGACGATACCCTCGTATCCGGTCTCCTCGAGAAACTCGACGGCCTTGCCGAAACCTATGGCGCCGGAGATGTTCGGCGTACCGGCTTCGAACTTGTGCGGCAGGTCGTTGTAAGTGGTGCCGTCGAAGCTCACCCGCGTGATCATCTCGCCACCGCCCTGCCACGGAGGCATTTCTTCGAGGACCGATTCTTTCGCCCACAACGCGCCGATGCCCGTCGGGCCGTACATCTTGTGAGCGGAGACGCAGTAGAAGTCGCAGCCCAGGGCCTGGACGTCGACGGCCATGTGCGGCGTGGCCTGGGCGCCGTCGACGAGCACCGGGACATCGTGCTTTCCGGCGATCCGGCAGACTTCCTCGACCGGGTTGATCGTGCCCAGGGCGTTGGAGACGTGCACCATGCCGATCAGCTTCGTACGCTCGTTGATCATGGAGGCCAGCTCGTCGACCAGCAGTTCGCCCTGCTTGTTGATCGGCGCGACCTTGAGCACCGCGCCGGTCTGTTCGCACAAAAGCTGCCAGGGCACGATATTGGAGTGATGCTCCATGTGCGTGATCAGGATCTCGTCGCCCGACTTCAGGCGCGGACGCAGGTAGGCTTGCGCGACCAGGTTGACCGCTTCCGTCGTGCCGCGGGTGAATACGACCTCGCGCACGGAGTTCGCGTTGAGCAGGCGACGAACGGAATCGCGCGCCAGCTCGAACTGCTCGGACGCCTCGACGGAAAGCTGGTGTACGCCGCGATGCACATTGGCGTTGTAGCGGCGATAGAAGTCGTCCATCGCCTCGATGACCTTCAGCGGTCGCTGGGCCGTGGCGGCGTTGTCGAAGTAGACCAGCGGCTTGCCGTGCACCTCGCGAGCGAGCACGGGGAACTGCTCGCGCAGGGCGAACACGTCCAGTTGGTCCTTGACCTTCGATTCAACCGTTTCCATAGCAGAAATCCCTTAAAACCTTTATTGACGCAAAGACGCGAAGCAGCAAAGAACGCAAAGAGATGAACAACTCCACGAAAAGGCATCTAAAACGATTCGTATCCGATTGAATCGATCTCGTCACCAAGCAGGGAACCGAACCTTTTTCTCTTCGCGTGCTTTGCTGCTTAGCGTCTTTGCGTTTTTAAAGACTTTCATAGCACGGCCTGCAACTGATCCAGCAGCCAATCGCGTACGTCCTCGTCAGCCTGCCCTTCCAGCGGCGCGGCGGCGAAGCCGTACTTGAGGAGGGCATTGGCCTGCTCGGTCGGCAGGCCGCGCGAGCGCAAGTAGAACAGGGCGTCGTCGTCGAGCTGACCGATCGTGGCGCCATGGCTCGCTGTGACGTCCTCGGAGTAGATCTCCAGTTCCGGTTTGGCGTTGATCCGCGCTCTTTCGCCCAGCAACAGGCTGGCCGTGTTCAGGTCCGAATGGCTCTCATCAGAATCCTCGTGGATGTGAATTCGGCCGTTGAACACGCCCACACCGGTGCCGTCGGCGAGCAAGCGGAACGCCTCCCGGCTGTTCGTATGGCCGGTGCAGTGGTCGATGGACGTGTGGTAGTCGACGTGTTGCTTCGAATCCAGCACGACCGTCCCGTCGATCTCGCAGAGCGCGCCGGCTTCGTTCAGGAAAACGTTCAGGTCCTGCCGTCCCAGGCGCGCACCGGTGTCGAGCACGAAGCTGCGGTATTCCGCATCGCGAACGACATCCACCCGGGTCCGGGACACCCGGACGGTGTCGCCGCCGGATCGCCGCGTGACGTGGTTGAGAGACGCGCCCTGCCCCACCCGGACGTTGCTGACACAATTGACCATTCCTTCGCCTCCGCCAGCGTGCCATTCGATCAGCGTGGCGCGAGCGTTGTCGGCCAGTTCGATGAACAGCCTCGGGTGTACAGCCGCGGCGAAATCGTCGGCCGTGGTGGTGCCCAGAACGAGCGGCTCGGCCAGCTCGCCTTCGATGCGGATCTTCCAGGCCTGGCCGAAACGTGCCAGGTTCAGCCAGGCGAACGCGTCTTCGCGCCCGCCATACTCGATGCCTTCGAAGTCCTCGCGTGTGGCCGGCTCGAGCTTCACGCCAGCGGGCAGCTCAGCCGTTTCGGCGTCAAGGATGCCGTTGTCGAAATGCAACAGGCAAGCTTCGAACGGCAGTTCGGGCACAGTGGAACTCGTAGCCGCCTCCGAACGGAATTCGCGCTTCTCGAGCAGCTTGATCGGAGTGTATTTCCAGGCCTCGGTCTTGAGATCGGGAAATCCGTACTGCATCAGCGCGCGCTGCGCAGCCTCGCGCAGGTCGCTGAAGTCGTCGGCTGCGAGCGCCGATTCGGGAGCGAGTTTTTCGGCCAATTCAGACATGACTCAAGCTTCGGCCGCTTCGGCCTGCAGGTAGGAATAACCTTCTCGCTCGAGCCGCTCGGCCAGCTCCTTGCCGCCGGACTCGATGATGCGACCGCCCGACAGCACATGCACGTGATCGGGCGTGAGGTGCTCGAGCAGGCGCTGGTAGTGGGTGATCACCATGAAGCTGCGTTCGGGATTCCTGAGACGGTTGATGCCTTCGGCCACCAGCTTGAGCGCGTCGATGTCCAGCCCGGAGTCGGTCTCGTCGAGGACGGCCAGCTTCGGTTGCAGAATCGCCATCTGCACGATCTCATTGCGTTTCTTCTCACCGCCGGAGAAGCCTTCGTTGACGGCGCGCTTGAGCAACGTGTCGTCCATCTTGAGCTGCCCCAGAGACTCGCGCACTGTCTTCAGGAACGTCATCGAGTCGACCTCTTCTTCCCCGCGCGCCTTCTTCTGGGCGTTGAGAGCCGAGCGCAGAAAGTAAGCGTTGTTCACGCCAGGAATCTCGACCGGATACTGGAAGGCCAGGAACAGGCCGGCGGCGGCCCGATCCTCGGGCTCCATGTCGTTGAGGTCCTTGCCCTCGAACTCGATCGAGCCTTCGGTGATGTCGTAGCCTTCCCGGCCCGCCATGACGTAGCCGAGCGTCGACTTGCCCGAACCGTTGGGCCCCATGATGGCGTGCAGCTCACCGGCGCCGATCTCGAGGTTCAGGCCCTTGAGGATTTCCTTTCCGTCGATACTGACGTGGAGATTGTTGATCCTGAGCATGATAATCGCGTTCTCGTCTCTATATCGTTGTAGGTCGGGGTCGCATCCCCGATGGTCGACATTCGGGTTCTGTACAAGCGTAGCTATGTGTGTTCAAGTCGGAAAACTCGTCCGTCGGGGATGCGACCCCGACCTACGCGGGTTTCGTTCGGCACTAGCCAACAGCACCTTCCAGGCTGATCTCGAGCAATGCCTTGGCTTCCACCGCGAACTCCATCGGCAGCTCCTTGAAGACTTCCTTGCAGAAGCCATCGACGATCAGCGCCACCGCGTCCTCTTCGCCCAGCCCTCTCGAGCGGCAGTAGAACAGCTGGTCTTCGCCGATGCGCGAGGTAGTGGCCTCGTGTTCGACCTTTGCCGTCGGATTGAACGATTCGATATACGGGAAGGTATGGGCCCCGCACTGCTTGCCGATAAGCAGGGAATCACACTGGGTGTAGTTGCGCGCGCTCTCAGCACGCGGCGCCATGCGGACCAGGCCGCGATAGCTGTTGTTGCTGTGGCCCGCCGAGATGCCCTTGGCGATGATCTTGCTGGTGGTGTTCTTCCCCAGGTGGATCATCTTGGTACCGGTGTCGGCCTGCTGGTAGTTGCGCGTCAGGGCCACCGAATAGAATTCGCCGGAAGAGCGGTCGCCGCGCAGGATGCAGGACGGATACTTCCAGGTGATGGCCGAGCCGGTTTCGACCTGCGTCCAGGTGATGCGTGAATCGTCCTCGCGGCAGTCGCCGCGCTTGGTCACGAAGTTGTAGATCCCGCCCTTGCCGTTCTCGTCGCCCGGGTACCAGTTCTGGACCGTCGAGTACTTGATGTGAGCGCGCTCCTTCGCAACCAGCTCCACGACCGCTGCGTGCAACTGGTTCTCGTCGCGCATCGGCGCAGTGCAGCCCTCCAGGTAGCTGACATGGCTGCCCGGCTCGGCGACGATGAGCGTGCGCTCGAACTGGCCCGTGTCACGGGCGTTGATCCGGAAATAGGTCGACAACTCCATCGGGCAGCGCGTGTCCTTCGGGATGTAGACGAAAGAGCCGTCGGTGAACACCGCCGAGTTGAGCGCGGCGAAGTAATTGTCGGTGTGTGGCACGACCGATCCCAGGTATTCGCGCACCAGGTCGGGGTATTCCTGCACCGCTTCGGAGAAGCTGCAGAAGATGACGCCGGCTTCCTTGAGTTCCTTCTGGAACGTGGTACCCACGGACACCGAGTCGAACACGGCATCGACGGCCACGCCGGCCAGGCGCTCGCGCTCGTGCAGCGGCACGCCCAGCTTGTCGAAGGTTTCGAGCAGCTTCGGGTCGACCTCGTCCAGGCTCTTGGGCCGGTTCTCCTGTTTCGGCGCCGCGTAATAGTGGATCTTCTGGAAGTCGATCGGCGGCAGTTTCAGGTGCGCCCAGTTGGGGCCGACCATTTTCTTCCACTGTTGGAAAGCCTTCAGCCGCCACTCCAGCAACCATTCGGGCTCGTTCTTCTTCGCCGAGATCATGGCGATGATCTCTTCGTTCAGGCCGGCCGGTACACGATCCTCGTCGATGTCGGTATAGAAGCCGGCCTTGTAGCGCTGCTGGATGTATTCCTGGACCTGTTCGGTGGTCTGACTCATGACATTTCCCGTTGCGATGACACCGCGGCTTCTGCGCGGATGGCGATGCGGCGCGATGCGGGCTCGGCCAGGTCGGCCAGGCTCAGTCCGGCCAACGCGCCCTCGACGGCCTGACCGATCTTCTGCCAGTTACCCCGAAGGCTGCAGTCGGACTCGTGCGAGCAAAGGCCGGGCTCGAGTCCACACTCCGTCAGGGCGATCGGCCCTTCCATGGCGCTGAGGATGCCTGCGACCGAGATATCCTCGGGCGCTTCGGCCAGCCGGTAGCCGCCGTTGACGCCGCGCACCGAGGTCACCAGCCCCGATCGCGCCAGCGTCTTGAGCACCTTGGCGACCGTTGGCGGCTCCAGCCTGGTGAGTTCCGCGAGCCGGCTGGCCGGCACGCACTCGCCGGGGCGGTGCGCCAGGGCCGCCAGCAGGACCGTTGCGTAGTCGGTCAGTTTGCTGATTCGAAGCATGTGCCGGTCCTGTCTGCGTACACTCCCAATTATGGCGTCGCAAGGCCTTCAAAACAAGACTGAATTGGTATTGTTTCGGCGCAAGCACCCGCCGGCGAGGCGTTTTTTTGACCGGAGCGATCCTAACGGACTGCTACACTCGGCGACGTGAACCGACACACCGGGATCTCCGTGAGCCAGGACAGCTTCAGTTTCTCGATGCCGCCCGGCAGCGGCGCGGCCACCACCGACGACAGGACCCGTTACCTGGCACCGCCATTCGACGCTCGCGTGGCCGACTCGGGCCAGGCGCTCTTGTTGATCCACGGCGACTCCCAGGTCCGCCGCCTGCCCGTGCAGCTCGTCCAGGTATTCGGCCAGTGCAACCGTTTTCGCACCCTGGACGAGCACGAACGGGCGATCGCACAGGCACTGCGCGTACCGCCGCCGCAGACCGGCGCCATTCGGCAGGCCCTGGAAGAGCTGACCCGTCGCAACCTCCTGCAGACGGAGGCGGCCGTACTGACGCGACTGAAGAGCCCTGCCGGCGATGCAGCGGGACGAGAGTCGCAGGCCATCAGTTGCCTGTTCGTCCGAACCTGCGGCCGACCGGAAACGCTCGATCGCCTGCTTTCGAGCCTGCGCCGACGCGCTCGGCCGGACGGCCTCGAACAGGTCATCGTCCTCGACGACGATGCCGAAGCGCAGGGCAGGCAGGCCGCGAGGTCGGTCGTCGACCGGCATCGGGACGGATTCCCGGCCGAGCTGACTCTGATCGATCGTGCCGACAGGGGCAGCATCCTCGATCGCATCGCCAAGGGCGCCGGTGCCGACCCGTCTCGACTGCGGTGGTGCATCGAGGGCGCCCCGGAAAGCGCGGAACCGTCCTACGGGGCCAGCCTGAACTTCGCCCTGATGCTTGGCGCCGGGCGCCTGATCACCCTGGTCGACGACGACGCCTCGATCGATGCCTTCGAGCTTCCCGACTGCAGTCCCCGACCGGCCATACGGCGGCGGCAGTCGGCCCGGCTGCATTTCCCGGAACCGGGCGCGGAACTCCCCGGCGGCGCTTATACCGGCGTCGATGCGCATCCCGTGTCGCTTCACGCGCAATTTCTCGGCGCGGGGCCGGCCCGCCTGGTGGCGATGAGCGAAGGCGACACGAGCGGCCTGCTCGACGACGTCGATCCCCAGCTCCTGTCCGAGCTCTCCGGCGCCAGCCGCATTCGCCTCACCAGCAGCGGAACGCTGGGGGACCCCGGGACCCGCAGCCTCCAGTGGCTCTTCCACGAGCAGCCCGAACACCTCGGGCCCTTGTGCGAGAGCGAAGCGCGCTACCGCGCCCTGGTCGAACAGCGCCGCGTGGCCCGCAGTTCCGGCCGCCCGGAGGTGACGACCGCCTTCGCCCTGATGACGACGACGATGACGGGCGTCGACAACCGCGAGCTGCTGGCGCCGACGCAGCCGCGGGGCAGCAACGAAGACCAGTTGTTCGGCGCGCTGGTCGGATTCCTGCACCCCGACACCTGCCACGCCAACCTGCCCCACATGCTGCTCCACAGGCGCCCCGATCCCCGACGCTGGCAGGCCTCGGATCTCGATGAGCCGCGAGGCGTCAATCGGGGCGGCTTCCTGACGGCGCGCGTTCACACCCTGCGCTCGAGCTTGCCGGGAGGCGACGTCAACTCTCGCGCCGAACTGCTGGCCGACGCGTTCGACGCCCTGGCCCGAACCCATCCGGACGAACTCGGCTGGCAACTGCGGCAGGAGCTGCTCGAGGTGCGATCGCAGTTCATCGAGCGGGTCGCCGCGGTGCGCGAAGCGCTCGAGCCACCGCCCTGGCTGGACCGCGACTTCGAGCGTGTCCTCGCCAGGCACGGGCGAGTCGATGGTAGCGACCAGCAACGGCTCGACGAAATCGCACGAAACCTGCCTGCTTTCCTGGCGGACTATTCGGCCGCCCTGCCCGACTGGGCGGCGAGCTGGTACTACTGCCGCTCGGCCGGAATCGATAACGTCCTGGAGGACCGGGCTTGAACGAAGCGGACGAACGAAGACGGCTGTCGGAAGCCTGGGCGGCCGGGGAGCTGGGCTGGTCGAACTGGGACAGCGAAGCGATTTCCAGCGACGCCAGCTTTCGGCGATATTTCCGCCTGCGCCGGGGCAAGGACACCCGCGTGGTCATGGACGCGCCACCGGAACGCGAGAACACGCAGACCTTCGTCGATGTCGCGAGCCGGCTCGGCGGAAGCGGTGTCCACGTACCCGAAATCCTGGCCCACGATCCTCGCCAGGGCCTGGTGCTGCTCGAGGACCTCGGATCGCGTCCGTACCATCACGTGCTCGAAGACGACAACGCCGACGCGCTGTTCAGCGACGCCGTCGAGGCCCTGATCCGCTTCCAGTGCGACGCCCGAATCGACGGCCTGTCCGACTACGACCCCGCGCTTCTGATGCGCGAACTCGCGCTGTTCCCCGACTGGTTCCTGGCCCGGCACTGGCGGGTCGAAGCCACCGACGGCGAACTGGACGCCTGGGACCTGGTCTGCGCGACGCTCCTCCGCTGGGCGCTGGATCAGCCGCAGGTCTTCTGTCACCGCGACTACATGCCGCGCAACCTGATGGTCGCCGACCCCAATCCCGGCATCATCGACTTCCAGGACGCCCTACGCGGCCCGATCAGCTACGACCCGGTCTGCCTCTACCGCGACGCCTTCCTAAGCTGGGCGCCCGAACGCATCGACGGCTGGCTGGAAGACTACCGTCGCCGGGCCCTCGACGCTGGCCTGCCGGCGTCCGAGGATCCCGATCTCTGGCGCCGGACCTGCGACTTCATGGGCGTGCAACGCCATCTCAAGGTCATCGGCATATTCGCCCGAATTCGCTATCGCGACGGCAAGCCGAAATACCTGGAAGACGCGCCGCGCTTCTTTGGATACCTGGAGCAGGCCATCGAGCGCAACCCGGATCTGGGTGAGCTTGGTTCGCTTCTGAACAGCTGGCGACAGCGTCGGAGCCAGTGACCATGCGCGCCATGATCCTGGCGGCCGGCCGCGGAGAGCGGCTCAAGCCGCTGACCGACCACAAGCCCAAGCCGCTGATCGAGGTCGGCGGCAAATCGCTGATTGCCCGTCACCTGGAGCGCCTGGCCGATTCAGGTTTCGAGGAAGTCGTGATCAACCTGGGCTGGCTGGGCGAGAGGATCGTCGACCATCTCGGGCAAGGCGAGGCCTTTGGCCTGCATATCCAGTACTCGCAGGAGCCGCCCGGCGCGCTTGAGACCGCCGGCGGCATCGTCCATGCACTCTCCCTGCTCGGTGACGCCCCGTTCCTGGCGGTCAGCGCCGACGTGCTGACCGATTACCCGTTCGAGCGGGCCATGCAATGCGAGGTCACCGGCGCCGCCCACCTGGTGCTGGTCGACAACCCGGCGCATCACCCCGGCGGTGATTTCGCGCTGGATTCGGGAAGGGTTCGGAGGGAGGGCGCCGATTGCCTGACCTTCAGCGGCATCGCGGTGTTCGATCCGGCGCTCTTCGCCGGCCTGTCGCCGGGCCGGCGCGCCCTGCGGCCGGTACTGGAACAGGCGATCCTGGAAGGCCGGGTCGCCGGCGAGCACTACAGCGGGCGATGGGCGGACATCGGCACGCCGCAGCGGCTCGCCGAGGCTCAGCAGTCCTTCGCGGGTGATTCCTGAACGCGGCAGATCAGTCTTCCGAAATCGGGCAACCCATCCTCTCCGGCCAGGGAATCGGCCGTCTCGCGCATGGGACCGACGGCCTGCACGATGGCGTGGAACAGCACGTTCTGCTCGAAGACACCGTAGAGCGCGGCCGCGCCCGGGCCCTGGGCATAAACGGGCACGTCCTCGCCGGAGTGCGTCGCCGACCACAGGCCGACGGCGGATTCCTGCAAGTAGTCGGGATCCTGCGGGTCGACCTCTTGGAAATCGGGCCGCCGACCGTCCCGGTAGCCGGGCCCGTTCGCGTAACCGAGCACGGTCATGGGCCGATCGTTCTCGTCGCGCATCAACCCACCTCCCCTGCCGTCCTCCCGCGGCAGCTCGGCGAGTCCCGCGATGGGATTGCCCCGACGGCCGTAGCCGCCGAAGGTCAGCGCGTGGCCGTGGTCTGCGGTGACGATGATCAGCGTATCCTCGCCGGTCATTTTGTCGGCCCGCTCGACCGCCTCGGCGAACGCGATGGCGTCGGTCAGTGCTCGCCAGGCATTGTTGGCGTGATGGGCATGGTCGATCCGGCCGCCTTCGACGAGCATGAAGAAACCGGCATCGGCCGCGTCGAGCAACTCGATGCTCTTGGCCGTCATCTCGGCCAGCGACGGCTCGCCGGCCACGTCGTTCGGCCGATCGTGCTCGTAATTCATGTGGCTGGGTTCGAAAAGGCCCAGCACCGGCCCGTCGACGGAATCCGGCAGCGCATCGAATCCCTCACGGCTCCACACGTAGCGGCCGGTTTCGTGCATCGCCTGCCATTCCGCGATGAGGTTGCGACCGTCACCGCGGTGACCGCGCTGATCCGGATCTTCCGGATCGGTCTCGCCCGTGGGCAGGAAGGCGCGGCGGCCGCCGCCGAAGACCACTTCGATCGTGCCCGGTCGGTATTCGATCAGCTGGCGCGCGATGTCCCGACAGCCGTCGTCACGCTGGGACGGCGGGATACCGCGGTCGGTTTCCCACTCGCGATCGACCGCGCGCGAGAACAGCGTCGCCGGCGTGGCGTGAGTGATGCGCGTGGTCGTCACGATGCCCGTCCTGAGTCCGCCCAGCTCGGCGAGATCCAGCAGCGAGACGCGCTCGTTGCCGGCCATGGAAGCGCAATCGCCGCGTATGGCCTTCGCATCGACGGATATCGCCCCGGCGTAGCTCTTCACGCCGGTTGCCATGGCGGTCATGGTCCCGGCCGAGTCGGGCGTCTGGCGGTTGGTGTTGTACGTTTTCGACAGGCCGGTATGGCGAAACCGCTCGAAATGGAGCAGGTTTTCCTCGCCGCTCTCACCGCGTAGCTGGCCTTCGAGAATCCTCGCAGCCGCCACCGTTGCCAGGCTCAGCCCGTCGCCCACGAACAGGATGACGTTGCGGGCCTGGCCGGGCGATTCCAGTGCCGCCCGGCGCTCGCTGATCAAGGTCTTGCCCGCTTCGTACCAGCGCGCCGGCGTCTCTTCGGCGGCGACCGGAACGATCATCAGCACGGCGGCAAGGATCAAAAAGAGTCGGAAAGAAGTGCTTGCTGTCATGGGCCGAATTCTAAGTCATACCGATGACGACGGGGTTGCAAACGGCACCATCCGGTCTCACTTCAATTGATCGCGCCGGCCGCGAAAGGCTAGAATCGGCCACACGTGGGCGGGGTTCGGCACAGTAGGAGAGCAGGCCCATTTGCCTCGAGGATAGGCCGGGGCGACATGCCTTGACCCCCTCCGTGAACGAAGCATCAGGATGCGACAAGACCGGCTTCACTTGACAAGTGTGTTGGTGTTGTATAACACTATTACCACAAACTGACCGTACATCCCGGGAGGGAACTGAATCATGATTCGCAAGATTGCCTTAATCGGTTTCTGCGCTCTGCTCGTCACCGGCTGCGGCCGGGACGAGGAGGAAACCACGGCGCCGGCGCAGGCCGACTCAAGCGCCGGCCAGGCCGACGTCTCGAGCGCGCTGTTCACGCGCATCGATGCGGAGCCGGCTTTCCTGATCGCCAACCTCGAGCCGGTGCCGGAGGATCTCAGCGAGGAGCTCTGGGCACCCCTTCAGTCCATGGCGGATTTCAACAGCACGACCTACAACGATCTCGCCGAGGATCTCGACGAGTCGCCCGTGGCGGCCGCGTTGCTGCGTGAATTCGCCCAGATCGACAGCCGCGAAGCGTTCGCAGAGCGGGGCCTGCATCCCAACGGCCACTGGGCGTTCCATTCGGTCGCGCTCTACCCCTTCGCGCACTGGCAGCTGTCCGATGCCGAGGATTTCCGGGCCATGCTCGACCGCGTCACCGCCGACGCCGGCGAGGAAGTGAGCTGGCGCGACATCGAGGACGCCCAGGTACTCTGGGTAGCCATGGAAGAGGGCTTCGGCGTCGCCATCGCCTATGACGAGCAATTCGCCACTGTAGCCCTGATTCCCGACAATGCCGCCCTGCTGAGGCGCGTGGCCAACCTGGACCAGCCCGCCCGGGCCTACGATGCGTCCGAGCTGGCCGATTTCAGCAACAGCCGCGGCTTCACTCCCTACGGAGCCGGTTTCATCGAATTCGGCCGCATCGTCGACCAGCTGCTCGACGGCGACGAGGAAATGCTGGCCGCCGCGCGTGAATCCAGCCCGCTGGGTGAAATCGCCGGGAACGCCGCCTGCCGCAAAGAGCTCGGCGCCCTGGTCGACCTCTTCCCGCGCACCAGCCTGGGCTATACGGAAATCAGCGACAGCTCGATGGTTTCGATGATGACGGTCGAGACCAACGCTGAATTCGCCGAACGACTGCAGGCGCTGGTCGACACTCCGGTCGAGCTGGGCGATACGCGCGGCGGCGTGTTCGACTTCGGACTGGCGATCAACATCGTCGGAGCGCGCGACTTCGGCCGCGAACTGGTCGCCGGCTGGGTCGAGAACCCGCCGCAGTGCGAGATGTTCAAAGCCATCCGCGAGAACGCGGCCGACTGGCAGATGGCGCTCAACCAGCCCATCCCGCCGGTGGTCACCAACTTTCACGGCCTTCGCCTGAGCGTCGACAGTATCGAGATGGGCGAAGGCAGCAGCGTCGAGTCGGCCGAGGCCACGTTGGCGATGTTCATGCGCAACCCGCAGATGATGCTGGGCATGGCGCAGATGTTCTCGCCCGAGCTCGCGTCCCTGCAGCTCGAACCGGGTGGCGAGCCCCAGCCCGTTCCTGCCGGCGTGATTCCCAACCTTCCGGCGGGTATCCAGGCGTTCATCGGCCTCGGCGAGGGCGGCCTGGGCCTGGCCGTGGGCGAAAGCCAGCGCGACCAGCTGGCCGGCGCGCTCGAACCCGGTGAGGGAGGCAATGCCATGCTGACCTACGGCATCGACTTCGCCGGCTACGCACAGGCCATGGAAGGACTGTTCTCGGGCATGCAGCAGCAGCTCGAAGCGCTCGGCGAGGAAGGCACCGCCGATCCTTCGCAAACGATGTCGGCCCTGGCGGAACTCTACGATTACTCGCACATGGGCATCTACCTGTCCGATCGGGGCATCGAACTCAGGAGCGTAATGACCCTGGCGGACCAGTGATCCGCTAGCGCACATGTGCTCGATCCTGGGCCTATTCGAGATCCCCGCAGGCCGACGCGGCCTGCGGGGTCTTGCCCTGGAGGCTTCGCGCCAGCAGCGCCACCGCGGGCCGGACTGGAGCGGCATCTACGTCCATGACCGGGCGATCATCGCCCATGAGCGCCTGGCCATCGTCGATATCGAATCCGGCGCCCAGCCCCTGCTGTCGCCGGATGCCCGACAGGTGCTCGGCGTCAACGGCGAAATCTACAACCATCGGCAACTGCGCGCCGAATGCGGCGACTACGAGTTCCGTACCGGCTCGGACTGCGAGGTGATCCTCGCCCTCTATCGTCAGCACGGCGCGGACTTTCTCCACCGGCTCAGCGGCATCTTCGCCTTCGTGCTCTACGACGAAGCGGCGGACCGCTACCTTGTCGCCCGCGATCCCTTCGGAGTGATGCCGCTTTATCACGGTCGCGACGAGGACGGCATGCTCTGGATCGCTTCGGAGATGAAGGCGATCGAACCCTGGTGCCGCCAGGTCGAGATCTTCCCGCCCGGACACCTGCTCGATTCGCACGAAGGCGTCGTTCGCCGCTGGTACGAGCCGGCCTGGCGCGAATTCGACAACGCCGACCGGCCCGCCGACGCGGCGCGAATACGCCAGGCCCTGGAAGACGCCGTACATCGCCAGATGATGGGCGACGTCCCCTATGGTGTCCTGCTTTCCGGCGGACTGGATTCCTCACTCATCGCGGCCATCGCCAAACGCTACGCCGACCACCGGGTCGAGTCCGACGACACCGAGGAAGCATGGTGGCCGCGCCTGCATTCCTTCGCCATCGGCCTGGAAGGTTCCCCGGATCTGGCCGCGGCCCGCGTCGCTGCTCGAGCGATCGGAACACAGCACCACGAATTCCACTACACGATCCAGGAAGGTCTCGACGCCCTCGACGACGTCATCGCCCACATCGAGACCTACGACGTGACGACGGTGCGCGCCTCCACACCGATGTTCCTGCTGGCACGGCGAATCAAGGCCATGGGCATCAAGATGGTGCTTTCCGGCGAGGGCGCCGACGAGATCTTCGGCGGCTACCTGTATTTCCACAAGGCGCCCAACGCGCGCGCCTTCCACGAGGAGACCGTGCGCAAGCTCGACAAGCTGCACCAGTTCGACTGCCTGCGCGCCAACAAATCCATGGCCGCCTGGGGCGTCGAAGCGCGGGTGCCCTTCCTGGACCTGGAATTCATGGATACGGCGATGTCGATCGACCCGGCCGCCAAGATGGCCGGCCCCGAGCGGCCCGAAAAGTCCATCCTGCGCGAAGCCGGCGCCGGCCTGCTGCCCGACGAAATCCTGTGGCGGCAGAAGGAACAGTTCTCCGACGGCGTGGGATACGGCTGGATCGACGCCCTGAAAGCATTTGCCGAACACCAGGTGAGCGACCGCGAACTGGCCGAGGCGCCGCGCCGCTTCCCGATCAACGCCCCGGCTACCAAGGAAGCCTGCCTCTACCGCCGCCTGTTCGAACGCCACTTCCCGTCGCCGGCCGCGGCCGCGACCGTCCCCGGCGGACCCTCCGTGGCCTGCTCCACGCCCGAAGCCCTGGCCTGGGACGTCAACTTTGCCGACGCGGCCGATCCTTCGGGAAGGGCGGTGAAGGGTGTGCATCGGGAGAGCTATTAGCTTGGCAATCAATGATTAAAACGGGCCGGCGCCCAGCCTTTCCGCTCGAAGCCGGCGCCCGTTTCGGTCATTCGAAAATTGAAAATTGGAATTTGTTTGAGAATTGGTGCTTACAATTTGGCACTTGGAATCTGGCGCTTGCTATGTGTCCTCCCCTCCCCTCGTTGACACACCACTTAGAACCTCTCTCACCAACGGTAGCGAAAGCGTGCGCCGCTCGGTCAGGGCACGATGCGCACCGGCCACGACCAGCTCGGCGATGCGTGCCGCGTTGCGCGGCGCACGGCTGAGAATGTAGTCGACCGCGCCCCGGCCCAGCAGGACCTCGTGCTCGGCCGCCAGGCTGCGCACCAGTTCGGCCAGCTCCGCCTCCTCCAGGGGCCTGAGCGTCAATCGCGTGGCCTGGCCCAGGCGCGAACGCAGATCGGGCAGCTCGAAATCGTCGCGCCCGGCCCCGCTCATGACGACGCCCGCGTGCCCGGCGCGCCAGCGGTTGAGTGCGTTGAACAGCGCCATTTCGCCGGCCTCGTCGCCGGCCAGCAGGTCGACATCGTCGATCACCACCCAGTCGCCGTCCGCGTGCTCGAGCAGCCGCCGCTGCTCGGGCTTGCCCAGGGCGATGAAATGCGCGCTTTCGCCTCGGCGGCAACGATCGGCGAAGAAGGCGGACACCAGGTGGGAGCGACCCGAGCCCGCGGGACCGGCCAGGAAATACCAGCCGCCGGGTTCGACCCCCTGGGACAGCGTCGCCACGACCGGCTGGTTCGGGCCGACGACGAAATTGTCGAAGCGGGGTCGGCGCGGCGGCTTCAGCGCCAGTGGAAGCTGGGCACGACTCACGGCAGCGGCCTCAGGATGTCGAGTCTTGATCGCCTTTCCGGCGCGAGCGAGTCACTCGGACCGCCCGGCCGGTCCAGATCCAGACGTACTGGACGAGCGTCAGCATTGCCATGACGGCGACCAGCCAGACCAGGCCGATCTGGGCTTCGCGCGGCAGGGGCAACCCGGCCAGGCGGACGAGGACGAACCACATCAGGAAGACCTGGCAGAAGGTGTTGAAACGCGACAGCTGTGTGGGTTCGGCGTTGAAGCGCTCGAAGCGCGTGTAGTAGATGTACCCACCCGCGACGATCACCAGGTCGCGCAGGATGACCAGCCCGATCAGCCACCAGGGCAGTTCGCCGAGCCAGCCCAGTGTCAGGTAACCGGCCACCATCAGCAGCTTGTCGGCCAGCGGGTCGAAAATGCCGCCCCAGCGCGACTGCCAGGAGAAGCGGCGCGCCAGCCAGCCGTCGAGCAGGTCGGATACGCCCGCGAAGACCGCCAGCGCCAGCGCCCACTGGAACTGGCCGATCAGCAGGAGCCATACCAGGGGCGGCACGACCACCATGCGGCCGATCGTCAGCAGGTTGGGTATGAAACTCAGATTCAACGCGCCAACCTGAAATGCAGTTGCCGATCGGCGCCGCGACGCTCGAGTTCGAGCAGTCCGCCGAGCGCGAGAAAGGTCTCGAGGTCCTGGCCGCCGGAGATCAGCTCGAAATCGATCCGGCGCCGATTCGCGCCCATCACGCGCACGTCCTCGACCACGCTCAGGTTGGCGATGTAGCCGAGCACTTCCGCGTACTGGACCTCGTCGACGATACCGTGCACGCTGACGCGCCAGCGGCCGGGCTCGCCGTCGACGTCGACGACCGCGTAGCGCGCGGCCAGGGAAGCGGCGACGCGCTCGAGGCCGTCGCGCAACAGGGCCTCTGGCACTTCACCGCTGTGGTCGAGACCCGAGTCCTGGCCCTCGACGCGCCAGCGCCAGCGAGCCGTCCACAGCGGCGGATCGGCTTCGGCATCTTCCAGCCTCAGGTCGAGCATGGCGATCACGCCAGCGCCGTAGCGACGCGCGCTGGCCGCCGCGGAGCCGAGGAAGCCGCCGCGCACGTCCTGCAGGGAAATCTCGGTCAGATCGAGCACGTCGCCGAGCGGGCGCACCACGTCCAGACCCAGCCGGCGCGCCTGGTTGCGGATCAAGTACTCCAGCCGCGGGGCCTCGACGAATCGCGTGCCCGCTTCATCCTCGATCACGGCCCAGAGCAGCACCGCCGGCCGCTCGCGTCCCCAGCGCGGCAGGTCATTGGCGTCGAGCAGATCGTTGATCGACGGTTCGTCGAAATCGACCTGCAGGCGCAGCGACTCTTCAGGCTCACCTTCTTCGGAGACGGTGTCGCGGCGCACGAGCTGCTGAGACAGCACCAGGCTGCCGAGATCGCCGGCGCCGAGCCCCAGCTCGGCCACCAGCGAGGTGTCGAATCGCCCGGTCAGTCTCCCGAGCACCTGGTCGAGCGCGTCGAGTTGTTCGGACGCGCTGGTGCGCGAATCGGGCTCGACCGGCACTTCACCGGTATACAGCTCAGCGGCCGCAGCGGACGTGCACAGCAGCAGCCAGGAAAACGCGAGGAAAAGCAGTCGTCGGGGCATCACGCCGCAAAGATAGCACAGGCACGGAACGAATCATCGGCGCTGTTGCGCGAAGGCTTCGCGCGCCTCGGCGAACTGCCTCTGCGCCTTTTCAAGGTAGGCCATGACTTCATCGATGTAGCCGTCAGCCGAGGCCGTCCACACGCGGTTGATGTATCGCTCGCCGGCAGCGAACGCGCTCATGATGTCGGCATAGGCCTGCAGGCCGAAGGCGTGCCGCATCGACTCGCGCGAGTCGGCGAAGGCGGTCAGATCCTCGCGGAAGTGCCGATCGATCTCGAAACGGAATTCGTGCGGCGGAACCCTGTCGCGGCGGCCGACCAGGTCGTCGAGATTGCGGCAGATATTGTCCAGCGCCGTTTCGAGCGTACCGATGCTGCCGGCCACATGATGTTCGTCGCTCGCGCCGGCGAATTGCGTTCGGCGGAGAAGCACGATGCCGGCGAATCCCATGAACAGCGCCAGCCCGTACGGCAACCAGTCGACGGTCTCGACCGAAAGCACGGCGAACAGGGCGCCGAGCAGGAAGCCGGCCATGATCAGAACGATTGCAAGTGCTTTCATCAGCCCATCCCCTGGTAGATCTTGGCCAGCGCGAAGCCCACCCCGACCAGTGCCTCGCCGACAATCAGGCCGGCGGCGACGGGAATACCCACCTCGTCGGCGAAACGGTGACCGAGGCGCCAGTCGCTGATCACGCGCACGAGCGTACCGATGGCATAGGTCAGGACGATGGCGAAGGGCAGGTAGAAGCCCAACCCGACGGTGATGCCCAGGCCGGGCTGGGCGACGCTCAGCAGCGCCCCGAGGCCGGCCCCGGCGAGGTACTTGTCGATCGGCACGTCACCGCCGAGGATGCCCGACACCATGCTCGCCAGAGCCTGGCCCTGCGGCGCGGGAAGCTTGTCGCTGCCCAGGCCGTAAGCCTCGTGCAGGATAAAGATCAGCGACACGATCAGGATCGGACCCAGCCAGGCGCCGAGGAACTGCCCCATCTGCTGTACGCGGGGCGTGGCGCCGATCAGGTAGCCCGTCTTGAGATCGAGCATCAGGTCGGTGGCCTGGCTCATGGCCACGCAGACCGCCGCGCCCACCATGATCGCGGCGATGATCGCGGCCGAGTCGTCCATCCCGCGGGCGATGAAGATCAGTATCGTCACAGCGATCAGGGTCATGCCCGACAGCGGCGACCAGTTGGTGCGGCCGATGGCCTCCGCGAGGATGACCCCGGCGATCCAGATCCAGAGCGTGCCGACCACGCCCATGGTGATGCCGCGTAACCAGCCGGTCTGCTCGGTCGAGGTCACCGCCATGAAGACCAGCAGAAGCGCCGCGCCGCCGATGGCGAAATACAGCAGTTTGATCGGCATCTCGTCGCGCGCCAGCGCGGCCTCGCTCTTCGCCGCGTTCTGCATGCTGCGGATAGCGGTGACGATCAGCGGCAGCGCCATCAGCACGCCGGCCACGGCGCCGCCGATGAGCATGCCGATGCCCACCGGGCGGTAGAGCATGCCCTGCAGGTTGCCGGGGTCGCTCAGCGCCTGCCCGGTTTCCGGATTGGCCGGCATCAGACCGCTGACATCGAGAAAGGGCGCGAGGATCCAGTAGCACAGGAATCCGCCGATGATGAAGGCCACGCCACCCTTTCCGGCGATGTAGGCCACGCCCACGGTCAGCAGCGACAGGTACCACACGCCGTTCATGTAGTCGGGCATGCCGATGCGGCTGCCGAGGTCGTAGTAGCTGGTGCCGCTGAGCTGCACGACGACGTGGACGGCGGCGGCGAACAGGGCCGCACCGATCAGGTACATGGCCTTCTTCATGCCCGCGCCCGGCGACTTGAGGATGGTGGCCACGGCCACGCCGCCCGGATAGGTCAGGCGCTCGTAATCGATCATCTGCTTGCGCAGCGGAATGATGAAGGCAATCCCCAGGAAGGCACCCGCAATGCAGCCGAAGGTCAGCAGCAGCGGGTCGAAGTTCGTCTCTCCGAGTATGAAGAAGGCCGGCACCGAGAACATCAGGCCGGAGGCGGCGCCGTTGACCGCGCTGGCGACCGTCTGGACGATGTTGTTCTCGATGATGGAATTGCGCCGCAGCAGGCCGCGCAGGATGGCGAAGCCGAGTATGGCCGCCAGCTCCGAACCCTCGATGGAAAAGCCGAGGATCAGGGCGGCGTAACCGATGGACACGGCGATGATCGCGCCGAGGAAGTAACCGACCAGTACGGCCGTGACGGTCAACTCGGGGTAAGGTCCATGGCGGACCACGGGCTCAGCTCTCGTATTCAATGCTTGTTCTCCGCTGAATGGCGGCCGGCGGAGCGCTCTCCCTCTTCCGCCAGCCGGGCAACCCTAGCGCATCTGCCTCGATGGCTCAACGTGGCCCGTTCCGCGCGTTTCGGCCCGCGCCCATATCCGTCATAATACGCAGCGTCATCCAATCAACCCGGCAGCACGCCATGAGCGAGCGCAAATCCCCGTCCTTGAGTTACCGCGACGCGGGCGTCGACATCGACGCCGGCAACGCTCTGGTCGACCGCATCAAGCCCCTGGTCGCGGCGACTTCGCGCCCCGAAGTGCTCGGCGGCCTGGGCGGCTTCGGCGGCCTGTTCCACCTGGGCGACAAGTACCGCGACCCGGTTCTCGTTTCGGGAACGGACGGCGTCGGCACGAAGCTGCTGCTGGCCCGCCAGCTCGACCGCCACGACACGATCGGCATCGATCTGGTCGCCATGTGCATCAACGACATCCTGGTCTGCGGGGCCGAGCCACTCTTCTTTCTCGACTACTTCGCCTGCGGCAAGCTGGACGTCGACGCGGCCTCGGACGTGGTCGCCGGCATCGCAGAAGGCTGCAAGCAGGCCGGCTGCGCGCTGATCGGCGGCGAAACCGCGGAAATGCCGGGCATGTACGGCGACGGGGAGTACGACCTGGCCGGATTCGCCGTGGGCGCGGTCGAGCGCGACGGCATGATCGACGGCAGCGCCATCGACACCGATTGCGTCGTGATCGGCCTGGCGTCGACCGGTCCGCACAGCAATGGCTATTCGCTGATCCGACGGGTGCTGGAGGTGGGGGGCGAATCGCTCGATCGCCCGCTCGAGGGCAGGACGCTGGGCGAAGCGCTGCTCGCCCCGACGCGCATTTACGTGCCCCAGGTCCACGCGCTGCTGGGACGCCACGACATCCGGGGCATGGCGCACATCACCGGCGGTGGTCTCACGGAAAACATCGTGCGCGTCCTGCCTGAAGGCTGCGGCCTGGAGATCGACACCGGCGCGTGGCGTCGACCGGCCGTTTTCGACTGGCTCCAGGAAGCCGGCGGCATCGAGGATGCCGAAATGCGGCGGACCTTCAACCTCGGCATCGGCTTCGCACTGATCGTCCCGCGGGAGGCGGCCGAATCGGTGATCGAGGCGCTCGGCGAGCCGGCACCGATCATCGGCCGGGTCGTGCCTCACGACGACGGCCACCGCATTCGCTACCGCTGACGTGTCGGCCGGCGAGCTTCCGCGCCTGGTGGTGTTGCTGTCTGGCCGCGGCAGCAATTTCCGCGCGATTCAGGACGCCATCGAGGGCGGTCGGCTCGAGGCCCGCATCGCCGCCGTGATATCGGACCGCCCGGGCGCGGACGGGCTGGCGCTGGCCGAGCAGGCCGGGATCGATACGGTGAGCCTGGAACGGACCCGCTTTCCCGACCGAGCGGCCTACGAACACGCCCTCGAGACGGCGATCGCCGGATTCGAGCCGCGCTATATCGTGCTGGCCGGCTTCATGCGGGTGCTCGGCGACCGATTCGTCAACCGCCACATGGGACGGCTCGTCAACATCCACCCATCGCTGCTGCCCCGTCATCGCGGCCTCGACACGCACCGACGCGTCCTCGAAGCGGGAGAGGGCGAACACGGCGCCAGTGTCCATTTCGTCACCCCGGCGCTGGACGCCGGTCCCGTGATCAGCCGGGTACAGTTCGATGTCGCCACCGACGACGATCCCGATCGTCTCGCCGACCGCCTGCTGCCGCTCGAACACCGGCTGTATCCCGCGACACTGGCACTTTTGCTGACACACCAGGTCGAATTACGCCATGAAACGATATACATCGACGAGTACCCGCTCGAGACGCCTCTGGAGTTCGAACGTGATCTGTCTTCTGACGGCCGTCTGCTCGCTCGCCGCGATGGCGGCTGAGCCGGCGCCGCTGCCGCCGCACGAGGCGAGCTACGAGGTGCTCCGGCACGGCAAGAAGGTCGGCGAATTGACGGTCAGCCTCGAACAGCTCGACAACGGCGTCTGGCACTACCGCTCCGACACGCACGCGACCGCCTGGTGGGTTCGCGCGCTGAACATGTCGGCCGAGGAGGCCGCACACTTCACGTGGCGCGGCGACCGGATCGTGATGCTGACCTACCATCACGCCCAGCACGCACCGGCCAACAATCGCTATTTCCAGCACCGGACGGACTGGGACGCGGGCACCACCGAAGTCAGGACCGAAAAGGGCACGCAGATCATCGAGCTGGTCGACAACATGGTCGATCCGCTGAGCCTGCGCCTGCAGCTGGCGGTCAATCTCGCCGACGAATCCCGTCGCCGCGACACGCAGGAGTTCACCCTGCTCGACCGCGACGAGGTCAAGCAAAAGCAATACACCTTCGACGGCGAGGAGACGCTCGAACTCCCGGCCGGATGCTTCGAAACCGTGCGCATCCGCCGCATCGAAAATCCCGGATCGGACAAGCACAACCTGAGCTGGCACGCCTCCGACTTCCACTGGATGCCAGTGCGCATCCTCCGGCAGGAAGACGGGAAGGACAAGCTCGATATCCGGCTACTGAGCACTGACTTGCCGCTGGACGGATGCTGAATCTGGGCTGTGCGTAAGGGGCTGTTGTCGGTGGTCCGTGGTCTGTGCCTCTGACGCAAACCAACTGACCACTGACCGAGGACGCACTGACTACTGACGCACAGACGCACAGACCCCCGACGCACCGAGCCGCCGTCGCACCCGTATAATCGACCCCACACCCACCGCGGAGATTCCGATGCACCGTCTCGCCAGCATCATGGCCGTTCTTCTCCTTCTCGCCGGCTGCGCCACCAACCCGGTGACGGGCGAACGCGAGCTCAGCCTGTACGGTGAGGGCTGGGAACGCCAGGTCGGTGAGCAGCAGTACGCGCCCATGCGACAGGCCCAGGGCGGCGACTTGGCCATCGACCGCTCCGTGGTCGACTACGTCCAGTCGGTGGGCCAGCGCGTGGCGCAGTACGCCGACCGGGAACTGCCCTACGAGTTCCAGGTGATCAACAGCTCGGTCCCCAACGCCTGGGCGCTTCCGGCCGGCAAGATCGCCATCAACCGGGGGCTGCTCACCGAACTCGGATCGGAAGCCGAGCTGGCCGCGGTGCTCGGCCACGAAGTGGTCCACGCCGCAGCCCGCCACAGCGCTCAGTCCGCTTCCCGGGCGGCGCTGGCACAGGGGGCGGTGATTCTGGGAAGCGCCGCCGTGGGCGCGACCACCGAGAACGAGAACTACACGCAGGTCGCCCTCCTCGGCGGCATGATCGGGGCCCAGCTCATACAGCAGCGCTACTCGCGCGACGCCGAGCGCGAGTCCGACTACTACGGCATGCACTACATGAAGCGCGCCGGCTACGACCCGGCCGCCGCGGTCGATCTGCAGGAAACTTTCGTCCGTCTGTCGGAGAACCGCCGCACCGGCTGGCTCGACGGCCTGTTCGCATCGCACCCGCCGTCGCAGGAGCGCGTCGAACGCAACCGCGAGACCGCCAACGAGCTGGGCCGGGGCGGCCGCATCGGCCAGGACGAATACCAGTCGCAAATGGCCTACCTGCAGGAGCTCAAGCCGGCCTACGAAGCGCACGACGAGGGCCGCAAGGCGCTGCAGGAAGGCGACACCGACCGGGCCCTGGCCAAGGCGGACGAGGCGCTCGCCAGGGAAGACGACGAAGCCCTCTTCCACGCTCTCAGAGGCGATGCGCTGGCCACCCGTGGCGATTTCAGCGCGGCCGAGACAGCCTTCAGCGAGGCGCTGGAGCGCGATCCGAGCTGGTTCTACCATCACCTGCGCCGCGGCATGGTGCGCGAGGAGCGCAGCGAATGGGCCGGCGCCCGCGCCGACCTGCAGGCCAGCCTGGAAAGGCTTCAGACCGCCGACGGCCACCTGCACCTCGGCAACGTCGAACGCGCCACCGGAAACCGCGGCCAGGCCATCGAGCATTACAAGGTCGCGGCGCAGTCCCAGACCCCGGCCGGAGAACGCGCGCGCAAGCACCTGGTCGACATGGGCGTCGCCCAGCCCGAGCAACAGTGATTTCCGGCACAGGCGTTCAGGGTTTGCCTGAACCCTGAACCCTGACCCCTTTCTTAGAACGCCACCATCAATCCAACGCCCGAAAACGTCAGGCCGATGCCCGCCACGCGCCGCCAGTTCATCTCCTCCTTGAGGAACAGCCAGGCGAAGAGCACGATGAAGGCTGCGGCCGTCTCGTTCAGGACGGACGCGACCGAGGCCTGGGTGAGCTTGTAGCCGGCCAGCCACAACATCATCGAGACGTAGCTGCCGAGCAGGCTGCCGATGACGATGATCGTCCAGGGCTGACTCGACCGGTAGTGGAGCATGGCGCGCGACCAGCCTCGCGTCATGTAGAGGAACAGGCACATGCCGGTCGTTCCCGCGGCCAGGCGTACGCCCATGGTCCACATGAACGACTCGGTCTCGAGGACCGGTTTGACCATGACGATGCCGGCGGCCATCATCAGGACCGCCCCGGCTCCGAAGGCCACACCGAGGCGAATGGCGCGAAGCGATACGTCCCGCCGGTTCTGCCGCCAGGTGACCAGCAGGATGCCGCCGAGCACCAGCACGAAACCGAAGTACTGCCACCAGATCAGCACCTCGCCGAGAAACAGGATCGACATCACGATGACGAACGGCGAGTAAAGGCTGGCGACGACCCCCGTGCGCGAGGCGCCCATCAGGTTGAGCGCGCGCAGGTACCAGGTGTCGGCCACGGCAATGCCGATCAGGCCCGAAACGATCACCACGACCCATTCCATCGACGAATAGCCCGGCCAGCTGATTCCTTCGACCAGCAGGATGGTCGGCACCATCAGGGCCGAAGCGAGCACGTTCTTGAACAGGTTGAGCTCGAATGCCGGCAGGCTCTCACCGGAGCGCCGGAACAGAACGACCGCGAGCGCCCAGCAGGCCGCGCAGGCAACGGAAAAGAACTCACCCACGGCGGGCCACCACGCGCCACGGGACCAGAAGCGCCAGCGCGATTCCCACCTTGACGGCGTAGTCCCCGACGGCCAGCGTGACCCAGGGCATGGCGGTACCGGCGAAGGCCAGGGCGAAGAACAGCGCCGTATCCACCGCCGACCCGATCACGCTCGAGAACAGGGGCGGCTGCCACCAGGCTCGTTTTCGCAGCCGGTTGAAGATGGCCACGTCCATGAGCTGGGAAACGAGGAAGGCCGTACCCGAAGCGATCGCGATGCGCGGACTCGCCAGCCAGATCGAGGCGACGACTGCCAGCACGAATCCGATGTAGACCACGCGGCGCGCAGCGACCGCACCATGCAGCCGGTTGGTGAGGTCGGTGACGAAATAGGACACTGGATAGGTCAGCGCACCCCAGGTCAACCAGTCGTTGACCGGAAACTGCACGAGATAGTTGGCGCTGGCGACAACCAGCACCATGGCGGCAACCAGCAAGAGCATGATGACTCGGCGCGCTCGATCCGTCGGGAGCGTGATTCTACCCTCTCGCGCGCGCTGCCATCCTCAGGAATTCCTAGGGAGCCGACGCCGGTCAGCTGGCAGCGACCGACCCGCGCCACACAGTTGCGGTATCCTCGCTGGAGTGTCGAGACCGTAAAGACGAGCTTCCATGACGACCTGGCTGATCGCCCTGCTGGTAATCCTCGCGGCATGCGCCCTCTTCTGGCTCGCCTGGCCAGCCCCCCTGGCCCGGCTTTTCATGGCCGCCGAACGACGTCGCGGGGGGCTGCGCACCAGACGCTTCGAACACGACGGGATCGAATGGCATCTCCTGGAAGGCGGTCACGGCGAACCGCTGGTCCTGCTGCACGGTTTCAATGGCGACGCCTACCATTTCGCCCGGGTTTCACGGGCGCTGGGCAAGCACTTTCGCGTGATCGCGCCCGACCTCCCGGGCTTCGGCCAGACCAGATTCGATTCGGAGCTCGAGTTCGACGTGGAATCTCAGGCGCGGCGCGTGCTCGACCTGCTAGACGAGTTGGGCATCGATCGCTTCTATCTCGGCGGAAGCTCCATGGGCGGCTATGTCGCCTGCGCTCTGGCCCGCCTGGCGCCCGGGCGGGTTCGTGCCCTGTGGCTGCTCGACCCGGGCGGGCTGCAAACCGCGGCCCTCTCTCCGCTGTTCGAGATCGTCGACCAGGGCGGCCACAACGCGCTGGTCGTACGCGACCGCAGCGACTTCGTCCGCCTGATGGACTACTGCTTTGTCCGCCCGCCCTGGCTGCCCGGCCCGCTGGCGCGCGAGCTGGCCGACCGCGCGGGGCGCAACGCCTCCCGCGCGCAGGCTATTTTCGACGACATCCGGTTCCGTTCCACGCCGCTCGAGCAACTGGCCGAGGGCCTGGCGGTTCCGGCGCTGATCGTTTGGGGTCAGGCCGACCAGGTATTGCATCCGGAGGGCCTCGACATCCTGGCCGAGCGCATGCCTTCGGCACGCAAGCTGCTCCTGCCCGACACAGGTCACCTGCCCATGATCGAACGACCGCGGACCGTGGCGGAATCCTGGATCAGCTTTGCCGAGTCGCTGGCCCGCGCCGACGATTCGCCTCCAAACAGGCAGGTGTAGTAAATTGAAGCCTGCGGGGGAAGAATTCTTCCAGGGAGGCATCATGAATATCCAAGAACGGGGGTCGTGACATGGCGCGCCACGCGATTCCATCCGAAAAGCTGCGCTGGCAGGCCGAACTCGAGGCCATTCCCGGCGATTCCACGCGCGACATTCCCGTGCTCGACGGCACGCTCGGGCAGGACGCGGCCGCCGAAGCGCTGCACTACGGCATCGCCAGCCCGGGTCACAACCAGCATGTGTTCCTGCGCGGCCCGCGGGGCAGCGGTCGGCGCCGCCTGGTCGACAGCATGTTCAGTTCCATACGACCGCAGGCCAGGCAGTCCAGGGACTTCTGCTTCGTTCACAATTTTTCCAATCCAGACCGGCCGCGGCTGATCCTCCTGCCGCGGGGTGAGGGCCGGCCGTTCCAGAAGCAGATGCACCGCATCGCCCTGTTCATCCGCGAGCGACTGCCGGAAATCCTGGCCAACGATCCCATTCGCGGCCGCCGCGAAGCCAGGCGCGAAGCCGCCGAGCGAGACGTGCGGGTACTCCTGCGTCCGCTGGAAAAGAAGCTCGATGAGGAAGGCCTGGCCCTGATCCGGAGCCAGGCCGGGCCGAACGCGCGCCTGCAGGTCGCCGTCAAGATCATGGGCAAGCCCGTGTCGCAGGAGGAGTTCCGCAACATGGTCGCTCGCAAGCAGGCGACCGAGGAAGATCGCAAACAGATCGAGCAGCGGATCCGCTCCTACGAAGACGAACTCCACAAAGTCGCGCGCCAGATCCGGCAGAAGTGGCAGCAGGCCCAGAAGCACATCGAGCAGATCGACGTCACGGAGACGGCGCGCATCCTGGGTGAAATGACCGCCGAGGTCGCGCAGCGCTTCAAGGCGCCGGGCATCGACACCTACCTGCGCGAGACCATCGACGACGTGCTGGAAAAACGGATCGGCCACGAGACCAGCCAGCTCGCCGACCCGACGGTTCTGTACGGCGTCAACGTGCTCAACATGGGCGGCTCCGAGGAAGGCGCCCCGATCGTGACGACCAACGCCGTCTCCGCCGCCAGCCTGTTCGGCACCGTCGACCCGGCCTGGCGCAGCGGACAACGCGCGGTCGCCTCCTTCCTGGGCATCCGTTCCGGCACCCTGATCCAGGCCGACGGCGGTTTCCTGGTGCTCGACGCCGAAGACCTGGCCAGCGAACCCGATGTTTTCCGCCAGCTGCTGCGCATCCTGCGCACCGGCGAGGTCGCCATCACGGCGCCGACATCCGACTGGAGCCAGGCGGCCCAGTCACTGCGTCCCGAGGCCGTGCCGGTCGACGTGGGCGTCATCCTGGTCGGTGACGAACACGCCTACCGGCGGCTCGAATCACTCAGTAGCGAGTTTTCCCGGCGATTTCGATTGCTGGCAGACCTCGACACCTCCATCGCGCGTGATCGCGAAGGCATCGACTACAGCTGCCGTTTCATTTCGGCGGTCGTCCAGCAGGAAGGCCTCGCGCCGCTGACCCGCTCGGCGCTTGCGGCGCTGGTCGAGATCAGCAGCCGCCTGACCGACCAGCCTGAAAGACTGACGACGGAAATCGGGCGGCTCAGCGAGATCACGCGCGAGGCAGCATTCCTCGCCGAGGAAGACGAGGAGCGCGAAGTCGGCCGCGAGCACGTCGAGCTGGCCTTCGAGCGCATCCGGCGTCGTGCCGGCTTGCCCTGGCTGAGCAGGATGCGGCGCGAAGTCGATAACGGCGCCATTCGCCTGCGCGGCCGCACTGCTTCGCAGGTCAACATCGTTACGCGCATGCGCATCGCCGACGAGGTGTTCGGCCTGCCCGCACGTCTGAGCGTCGCCCTGGCGCACGCGCCGGCGGCTTCGCTGACGCTCGAGAGCGGCAGCGAAGCGCTGCCTTCCCGTCAGTTTCTCTGGCCCGTCATCGCCGAGCTGCTCCAGCTCGACACGATGCCCGCGCTGCACGCCGCGCTCACCATCGACCCGGCTCTGGACGCCGAGGACGCCGCCGCCTCACTGCTGGGACAGGTCAGCGGTCTGCTGTGCGCCCTGGCCGGCCTGTCGGTTCGGCAGGATTTCGCGGTCATCGGCAGCATCGACGCACGCGGCCAGATCGGTCACGTCGAGCAGGTCAACGAGCGTGTCGAGGGTTTTTTCCAGGCCTGCAGCGGGGCCGGCCTCAACGGGCAGCAGGGCGTCATCATTCCCGCCGCCTCCCGCGACCGTCTCATGCTCGACAAGAACGTCGTGAGGGCGTGCACCAACGATCAGTTCCGCGTCTACCCCGCGGCGAGCATTCACGAAACTCTGGAGCTGCTCACCGGCAAGCCCGCCGGCAGCTGGAAGGACGGCGGATTCAGCGAGGATTCGGTGCTGGCCAAGGCCAGAGCGGCGGCCAGAGGCTGAGCTCAGGAGCCGTCCGGCCCGGGATCCCCGGCCACCAGGAAGACCTCGAGGCGATCCGAGCCCAGCGCAACGGCCCGCGGCCGCCGGCCGTCGATCGACAGCTCGTCCAGGCGGTGCTCGGCGAGGGTGCGTCGAAGCTCGTCGAGCTGCGAGGCCGCCTGGCCCTGTGTCCTGGCCAGGTCGTAGAGCCAGGGCGCCGCGGCCAGAGCGGCGAGCATCACCAGGGCTGCCGTAGCCCGCAGCGGCGCTCGTGCGCGCCTCGCCTCGCGCCGGTCGATGCGCACCTGCAGGCGCTGCAGTCCGCCCGGGGGCGGGTCGATCTCGGGAAAGTAGCGTTCAATCTTCATCGTCGAGCAATTCCTTGAGTCGATTCACCGCCGCGTGCTTGCGCGAGGCCAGGGTGCCGGCCGGGATGCCCAGCATGCCGGCCAGGCGCTGCCGCGGCACACCGGCGAAGATATCGAGCAGCAGGATCTCGCGCGCCGATGCCGGGAGCGCCTCGAGGGCGTCGCGCAGGCGCCGATCGCGCTCGCCGAGCTCGGCCTCGGCGTCGGGCCCGCGTCCCCCGCTCAGCCCCAGGGGCAGACCGATCCACTCGACCAGCCGCGCGCGCCGGTGGTGGTTGCGCGCCAGGTTGATCACGACCGTCCAGGCGAGCGCCTCGACGCCCGCTTCGTCGACGCGCTCGCGCTTGCGCCAGATGCGCTCGAAGGCGTCGTGTATGAGATCCCGGCAGGTTTCCGGGTCCCAGAACCAGCGATAGAGATAGTTGTAGAGCGGTTTCTCCAGCCGCAGGTAGGCCGCCTCCAGGGCAGGTCTGGACAGCATCCGGCCGGCTCAGTCGGCTTCGTCGGTCCATTCGGCCCGCGCGACCAGGAGCTGGTAGGACGCCTTGCCGGCGTCGCCGCCGTCGTGAGCACGTCCCAGCACGAGCGATTTTCCCGGCTGCAGGACGTGATCGATTTCGTAGATGATCGAACGGCGACCCGCCGCTGAATCCGACTGGGTGCTTGCGTTCAGCAAGATACCCTGCTCGGTGGGCACGACGCGCCTGAAACGGACCAGGGCTCCGCTTCCGGAGTAAATGCTCCTCATCGAGGAAGCGCTGGAATGGTGGCTCTCGAGGTAGTCCTGGATCGACAGGCCGTAGTCCTCGTACTGCGCCACCAGGGGCGCAAGCTCGTCGGCCAGGTAGGCCGGCAGGTCGCCGCTCGACTCGCCCGGCGCCAGGCGCAGGAACCAGAACTCGATGCGGAACGGGCGCTCGACGATATCGGCAGGCACCGACTCGCGCAGCTGCTCGATCATGCCGGCGATTTCGTCCTGCAGGTGGCGCGAGGCGTTGACCGCCAGGCGGCCGTCGTCGAGCAGCTCCACCCGCCCGCGAAGCGGCAGGTCCTCGCGCGAGAGCAGCTCGTTGAGCTTGCCCTCGAGCCCTTCCACCTGGAGGTCCGAGACGTCGTGCACGCGCAGCACCGACGCCTCCTCGGCCGATGTGTCGGCCCGGGGCGGCCGGTCGAGTTCGCAACCGACCAGCGCCAGGGAGAGGGCGACGAGGAGACCGACCAGCAGTCGACGGGATTTCACAGGGTTCATCAGCGCTTGCTCCGGAATGGTTCTACCCCTTTTCTACAAGCGGGGCCGGAAAAGTTTCAGCATCCGTGCCTACTCGCCGGAACGGGCGGCCTGCCGGAGAATCGAGCGTTCCCCGCCGATGCCCAGCTTGTCGAGCGATCGCTCGAGCCGCCGCAGCATCCGCTCCGGGTCGACGGCAGCGTCGCGAATATGCGCGCGATCGAAGTCGATGACCGACCAGTGGCCGTTGCCGTCGATCAGCAGGTTGTTGGCGTTGAGGTCGGGATGCACCACGCCGGCGCGGAAAAAGCGGCCGAGCACCCGGCCCAGGCGCTGCCAGTGTTCGGGTTCCAGGATGTCGGCCGCCTGCGGCAGGCTGATCGTGTTCTCCACTAGTCGGGTCAGCAGGGCGCAGCGATACACGGGGCCGCGCCGCTCGCAGCTGGCCATCAGCGGCTGCGGTACCGGCAGGCCCATGCCGTGCAGCCGGGCGAGCAGCCGCCATTCGCGAAAGCCGCGACTGCGGTCGTAGGCGGTGAACAGGTAGTGCTCGCGAACGACGCGGGCGATCATGCCGCCGCGAAAATAGCGCCTGAGGACCGCCGGGCCGGCGTCGGTCGCCACGGCCAGGGCCTGGCCCCGACCGCCGAATTCCGCCAGCACCGCGCCCCGGGTTCGCCAGAACGCCGGCAGCAGCCACTCCGGGCTGACGACGTCGAGCGCCGCGGGGTCGTATAGAATACGCGTGTTGCCTGCTCGTAGCTGCGCTTCGGGCATGTCTTGCCGCCGCCGTTGGTCTCTTCCGTTCAAGCCGTGTCCGCATCCCCATCTAACGAGCCGCCGCGCTCCATCTGCATCCTGCGACTTTCCGCGCGCGGGGATGTCTGCAATACCGTTCCGCTCGTCCGCGCGCTTCAGCGTGCCTGGCCGAAGACCGCCCTCACCTGGGTGATCGGCAAGTCGGAACTGCGGCTGGTCGAAGACCTGCCGGGTGCCGAGTTCATTGTAGTCGACAAGCGGGCCGCACTTTCGGGCCTGCCCGCGGTCCGGCGACGCCTGGCCGGCCGGAGGTTCGATATCCTCCTTCTGGCGCAGGTGTCGCAGCGCTCCACCCTGACCGCCGCCCTGGTGCGGGCCGACCGGCGCGTCGGTTTCGACCGGCAGCGCTCGAGGCCGGGCCACGGGCTGGCCGTCAACGAGCGCATCGCGGCCGTGCCCTTCCAGCACCAGGCCGAAGCCCTGCTCGAATTCGCGCGCCATCTCGGCGTCGACACCGAGGGCATCGACCGGCGACTGCCGGTTCCCGAAGCGGCTCGCGAGCACGCCCTGCAGCACCAGCCCGAAGCGGGACGGGCCGTCATCATCAGTCCGGCGTCGAGCACCCCGGGCCGTAACTGGCACGCGCCCGGTTACGCGGAAGTGGCCGACTGGATCATCGAACGGACCGGCCGGCCGGTCATCCTCATGGGCGGGCGCTCGGAAGAAGAAGCCGAACTGGGGCGGGCGATCGAAAGCCGGATGAAGCATCGGCCGGTCAACCTGATCGGCCGGGATACGATCAAGCAGGCGCTGGCGATGTTCGAGCGCGCCGCCTGTGTCGTTTCGCCCGACTCCGGTCCGGCCCATTTCGCCGACGCGATGGGCACGCCGGTGGTCGGCCTCTACGCAGCCACCTGGGCGCGCCGGTCGGGACCGCTGGGGAGCCTGGAGCACTGCGTCGACCGTTTCCCCGACGCGGCCCGCCGCTTTGCGGGCAAGGCCCCCGAGCAGCTGCGCTGGGGCAAGCGCCTGGAAATCCCCGGCGTGATGGCGCTCATCACGCCGGAGATGGTCATCGAGCGACTGGAGCCGCTGCTGTACCGGCGCTGATCAGTAGTGCAGGCACTCCAGGGACGCGTCTTCGGTGTCCCCGCCGCTGACCCGGGTGACCGACACATTGGCCGTGGCCGTCAGGCCCTGCGGGTCGGTGATCGTGTAGCGGAATTCGTTGCGGCCGTTGCAGGTGTCGCTGACCCGGAACGTGATCGTGCCGTCGCCGTTGTCGGTGATCTCGGCCGGCACGCCGTACCACTGCACGATCTCGATCACCTCGAGCGGATCGCCGTCGGGATCGAAATCGTTGGCCAGCACATCGACGGTCACCGGCTCGCCGACCGTGGTCGTCGCGGTGTCCGGATTGGCGACCGGCGCCCGGTTCTCCGCGACCACTTCGACGGCCACGCTGCCCGTGGTCTCGCCGCCCCGGTCGTCGGCGATGGTGAAGCTGAAGCTGTCCTCGCCCACGAAATCGGCGGCGGGCTGATAGCGCAGGACGTCACCGACCCGCGTCACGGTGCCGTTGGCCGGCTGGCCGAAAGACGCGATGTCGATCGGATCGCCGTCGGGATCGGTCGCCGCCGCGAGCACATCGACGTCGACGGGCTCGTTGAGCAGGGTCGACACCGAGAGATTCTCGACGCTCGGCGCCTGGTTGGGCGAGTCTACGGTGACCGTCACGGTAGCGGTCGATTCGCCGCCGAAACCGTCTTCGACCGTGTAGCTGAACGAGTCGGTGCCCACGAAACCGCCGGCCGGCGTGTAGCTGATCGCGTCTCCGCTGACGCTGGCCGAGCCGTTGCCCGGCGCCGTCACGCCGATGATGGTGAGTACGTCGCCGTCGGCGTCGCTGTCGTTGGCCAGCACGTCGAGCAGGTTGTCGGCCGAATCGACGTCGACCGAGAACTGATCGTCGGCGGCCTGGGGCGCTTCGTTCTCGAACTCGATCTCGCCCTCGGTCACGCTGGTGGTGCTCTCCTGGTAGCGGTAGTAGTCGACGATGCGCTTGTGCTGCACCGGGTTGCGCAGGGCGCGGCGAATCCAGGGCGCCTCGACGGGCACCTCGACCTGGCGGATTTCCGTCGCCGGCTCATCGGGGCCGACGGTCACCGTCTCGCTACTCGAGCGTTCGGTCACGAAGCTGATCTCGACGCGGCGATTGCGGCTGCGGTTCTCCTCGCCGTCGTTGGGGAAGCGCGGCTCGGTCTCGCCTTCGCCGCGCCAGTCGATGCGGCCGGACTCGACACCGCGGGCGGTCAGGTAGTCGACCACCGAACGGGCACGGCGCTCGCTCAGCCCCTGGTTGTAGGCCTCGGTGCCGATGTCGCAGGTATGGCCGACGATCTGGATGTCGCCGACCAGGCCACCGTCGTCGACCATGGCGAGAATCTCGTCGAGCGTGTTCTCGGCCGCCGGCTTGAGGACGGAGCTGTCGAAATCGAAGGTGGTGCGATCGGTCAGCGTGACCTCGTTGACCACCACCCGTTCCTCGCTCCGCGGCTCACCGGCCACTTCGACTTCGATGTCGCGATAACGGCGCGACGGACGGAAGGAATTGCTTGCCGCGCCGAAGCTGAAGCTGTAGACCACGCTGCCGCGCAGGTCGCTGTCGTCGAGCACGAAATCGCCATCCTTGTGGGCATAGCTGGTGCGGAAGCTCAGGCTGTGGGGCGAATTGTGAAAATGCTTGTCGAGCGACAGGGACGCGGTCAGCTGCGAGGAGCTGAAGTCGCCTTCCTCGTAGTCGAGCCCGGCACGCAGGCGAACCAGGGGGTCCTCGAAGAACCGCTCGGCGCGGGCACCCAGGCCCCACTCGTAGGGTTCCTCGAACAACTCGGTGACCGTCTCGATGGTGTCCACGCGCGAGAAATTCCGGCCGTCGATCTGGCCGGTGACCAGCTGCTCCTCGATGCTGGTCGTGCGGTCGACCAGGCGCTCATCGGACAGGGCCGTCATGCCGTAGCCCGAAAAGGCCCAGCGGCGGCCTTCCCAGCCACCGCCGAAGGTCAGCTTGCGGTCCTCGAACTGGTTCTGGTCGGCCGCCATGAAGAGCTTGGCGACGTTGCCGTCCGTGTACACGGGGCCGTCGGGGCCTTCCTCGGAGGTCGCGTTGATCAGCCAGTGGTAGTTGAGCTTGACGCCCCCGGCACCCTCGCTGCCCAGCCAGCCGTCGCCGATGAAGCTCGAGCGCTCGCTCTCGAACAGGGCCGCCTGGAACTCGCCGATGACGTCGAACTCGCTGTCGAGACCGATCCCGACACGGTAGCGATCACCAATGAAGTGGAAGGTCGGGGTACCGGCCTGACCGGCAGCGGTCGCGCCCTCGTCCTGGGCGACGGCGACGGTGATCAGACCCTGGGCGAGCAGGACGGAGAGAATCAGTTTGCGAAGCATCGCAGGCCCCTGCACTAAGCGTTGAAAAACAGGGGCATTCTACTCTCTTGTTCGCGACAAGGCCACGAAATCCGAAAGGCGGGACGAGCGGTCGAGGACCTCGGCCACAAGGACAGTCAAACCGCCAACCCGGTCGGATCAGCGGCCAAGGAAAGGCCGCGCCGATCCAGGTTGGCCACAGGCCTTGCTAGCGGTAGTCCCGGTAGGACTTCTCTTCGAGGATTGCCGAGCCGAGCAGCTCGTTGATGCGCCGTTTCAGCGCGGCACGCTCGTCATTTCGCTGGTAGACCAAACGGGCCAGCGTCACGAAACGCTCGCCGAATCGCTTCTCGCGCTCCTCGTCGCGAATGCCATCCTCGATCTCCCACAGCGCTTCGTTGACGTCGCGCAGCTGCGCGCGCAGCGCCGCGATGCCGTCCCCGTCCAGCGCCGCGTCCCGCCAGACGCGCATCAGCAGTTCATGCTCGCGCCGGATGTTGACCAGCTTGGCCTCATCGGCGATCCGGTCGAGCTTGATCTCGAGGATGGTGAGCTTGTCCAGCAGTTCACCCGGTGAGACGGGAATCAACAGTTCCATGCGACATCCTCGGCCAGCACGCCGGAAGCTTGGATGACAGGTAAAGAAAAACCGCAAAGACGCGAAGCTCGCAAAGTGAATGAACCTTCGTTCGATGTCCTCACTTCGCGTTCCTGGCGCTCTTTGCGGCTGGTCGCTTTCGAAACGGACGGCTGCCCGGAGTCCGGGCAGCCGCCAGGTTTCAGATCAGGATTCCGTCTCTTCTTCCTTGAGCGCCTTCATGCTCAGGCGGATACGACCCTGCTTGTCGACCTCGAGCACCTTGACCTTGACCTTCTGGCCTTCCTGGAGCTCGTCGGTGACGTTCTCGACGCGCTCGTCGGAGATCTGGGAGATATGGACGAGGCCGTCCTTGCCCGGAAGGATCGTCACGAAGGCACCGAAGTTCATGATCTTGGTGACCGTGCCCTCGTAAACCGCGCCCACTTCGACATCGGCGGTGATCTGCTCGATGCGCTTGCGCGCGTCGTCGGCGGCCGCCTGGTTGACCGAGGCGATCGTGACCGTGCCGTCGTCCTGGATGTCGATCGTGGTGCCGGTTTCCTCGGTGATCTGGCGGATGGTGGAGCCACCCTTGCCGATCACGTCGCGGATCTTGTCCGGATGCACCTTCATGGTGAACAGGCGCGGCGCGTACTCGCTCATTTCCTCGCGCGGCTTGCCGATGACCTGGTTCATCTGCTCGAGGATGTGGCCGCGGCCGGCGTTGGCCTGCTTGAGCGCGACTTCCATGATCTCCTTGGTGATGCCGGTGATCTTGATGTCCATCTGCAGGGCAGTCACGCCCTCGGAGGAACCGGCCACCTTGAAGTCCATGTCGCCCAGGTGGTCTTCGTCACCGAGGATGTCGGTGAGCACCGCGAAGCGGTCGCCGTCCTTGATCAGTCCCATGGCGATACCGGCCACCGGCGCCTTGATCGGCACACCGGCATCCATCATCGCCAGCGAAGAACCACACACGGTCGCCATGGAGCTCGAACCGTTGGATTCGGTCACTTCCGAGACGATGCGCAGCACGTAGGGAAATTCCTCGCCCTTGGGCACGACCGCGCCGAGCGCACGCTTGGCCAGCTTGCCGTGGCCGATCTCGCGGCGCTTGGGACCGAGCATGAAACTGGTCTCGCCCACGCAGAACGGGGGGAAATTGTAGTGGAGCATGAACTGCTCCTTGTACTCTCCCTCGATGGCGTCGATGATCTGCGCGTCTCGGCCGGTGCCCAGTGTAATGACGCACATGGCCTGGGTTTCACCGCGGGTGAAGATGGCCGAGCCGTGGGTACGCGGGAACACGCCGACCTGCATGTCGAGCGGACGCACGGTAGTCAGGTCGCGACCGTCGATCCGCGGCTTGCCGTCGAGAATCTGGTTGCGCACGTACTTCTTTTCGAGTGCGGCGAATTCGTCCTTGACGTCGTCCTCGCTCGGAGCGTCTTCGTCGCCTTCCGGGCAAAGCTTCTCCACCACGCTGGCGCGCAGCTCGCTGATGGCCTCGCGACGAACGGTCTTGTCGGTATTCTCGTAGGCCTTGGCCAGGCTTTCTGAAGCCAGCTCGGCAACCTTCTGGTCCAGGCCGGCCGGGCGCTCCGGCGCCTGCCAGTCCCACTTGGGCTTGCCGGCTTCGGCGGTCAGTTCCTCGATGGCCTTGATCGCCACCTGCATCTGTTCGTGTCCGAAGGTCACCGCGCCCAGCATCTGCTCTTCAGAGAGCTGGTCGGCTTCGGACTCGACCATCAGCACGGCCTCGGAAGTGCCGGCAACCACCAGGTTCAGTCGCGATTCCTCGAGCTGGGTGGCGGTCGGGTTGATCACGTAGTCACCATCGACGAAACCGACGCGGGCGCCGCCGATCGGCCCCTGGAAGGGGGCGCCGGACAGCGACAGCGCGGCAGAAGCACCGATCATGGCCGGAATGTCGGCATCGACTTCCGGATTCGACGACATCACCGTCGCGATCACCTGGGTTTCGTTCAAGAAACCCTTGGGGAACAGCGGCCGGATGGGCCGATCGATCAGGCGCGAGGTCAGGGTTTCCTTTTCGGTCGGACGCCCTTCACGCTTGAAGAAGCCGCCGGGAATGCGGCCGGCGGAATAGAATTTTTCCTGGTAGTTGACGGTCAGGGGGAAGAACGCCTGACCCGGCTTGGCCTCCTTGCGGGCCACGGCAGTGACCAGAACCACGGTGTCGGCCATCGTGACCAGCACGGCCCCGTCGGCCTGGCGCGCGACATGCCCCGTTTCGAGCGTGACGTCGTGCTCGCCGAATTTGAACGTTTTACTGAACTTCTTCACTTATCTCACTCCACTTTTACGCTTGCAATAGAAAACACCCCGGAACAGCTCGGGAGCCGCCGGGGTGTCATATTCAATCGGGCCGGAACCGCGACTTAGCGGCGCAGGCCAAGGCGCTCGATCAGGTCGCGGTAGCGCTGGACGTCCTTTTTCTTGACGTAATCCAGCAGCGAGCGACGCTGATTGACCAGCTTGAGCAGGCCTCGACGGGAGTGATGGTCCTTCTTGTGATGCTCGAAATGCCCGGTCAGATGCTGGATGCGCGCGGTCAGCAGCGCAACCTGCACTTCCGGGGAACCCGTATCACCCTCGGAGAGCTGGTAATCCTTGACAACCTGGCTCTTTTTTTCAGCGGTCAGAGTCATCTTTCAATAATCTCCAAAATCAATATGTTGGGCGACCGGGCTTTTCCAGAAAACCCCCTGGGCCGACCCCAGGCCGGGCTTTGTGCAAAAGCCCCGATCGCCGGTTTTTCACCAAGCCCAGCATTATAACCGTCTCGGAAAGGAGGTCGCAAGCGGTTTTACTCTGCGAAATCCGGCCGGGCGTCTGTGCGTCTGTGCGTCTGTGCGTCTGTGCCTCTGTGCGTCTGTTCGTCCGTGCGTCTGTGCGTCCGCTCACTGACCACTGACCACTGACCACTGACCACTGACGCACCAGCCAACCAGCCAACCAGCCAACCAGCCAACGAACCAACGAACCAACGAACCAACGAACCAACGAACCAACGAACCAACAGGCTACAATGAAGCGCTTTGACCGACTGGAGCGCGCATGCCCCGCCTGGACAGCCACGTCAATCGCAAGGATGCCGATTTCGTCGCCCGCGACCAGCACCACCGGAAACTGGCCGCCGACCTGCGTGAGAAACTCGAGAAGACGGCGCTGGGCGGGCCGGAGAAGTCGCGCAAGAAGCACGAGGCCCGCGGCAAGCTGCTCCCCAGGGAGCGCGTGCGCTCGCTGTTAGATCCCGGCAGCCCCTTCCTGGAAGTCGCGCCGCTGGCGGCCAACGGCATGTACGATGACGCAGCGCCCGGCGCGGGCGTGATCGCCGGCGTCGGCCGGGTCAACGGCATCGAGTGCATGGTCGTGGCCAACGACGCCACGGTGAAGGGCGGCACCTACTACCCCATCACCGTGAAAAAGCACCTGCGCGCGCAGGAGATCGCGCTGGAGAACAACCTGCCCTGTATCTACCTGGTGGACTCCGGCGGCGCTTTCCTACCGCTGCAGGACGAGGTGTTTCCCGACCGGGATCATTTCGGGCGAATCTTCTACAACCAGGCCCGACTGTCGGCGAAGAACATTCCGCAGATCGCGGTGGTAATGGGCTCGTGCACCGCCGGCGGCGCCTACGTTCCGGCGATGTGCGACGAAGCGATCATCGTGCGTGAACAGGGCACGATCTTTCTCGGCGGTCCGCCGCTGGTAAAGGCCGCCACCGGCGAGGAGGTCGACGCCGAGACCCTCGGCGGCGCGGACGTCCACACGCGCCTGTCCGGCGTGGCCGACCACTTTGCCGAGAACGACACCCATGCCGTGGCCATCGCACGCGAGCTGGTCGGCAACCTGAACCGCCCGAAAGCGGCCTTCGACCCCGAACATGAACCACGCGAGCCGGTATACCCGGCCGAGGACCTCTACGGCATCCTGCCCGACGACACGCGCTATCCATTCGAGGTGCGCGAGATCATCGCACGCATCGTCGACGGCTCGGAGTTCAGCGAGTTCAAGGCGCGCTACGGCACGACACTGGTCTGCGGTTTCGCCTCGATTCACGGCTACAAGGTGGGCATCGTCGCCAACAACGGCATCCTGTTTTCCGAGTCGGCGCTCAAGGGTGCCCACTTCATCGAACTGTGCAACCAGCGCAACATCCCGCTGGTGTTCCTGCAGAACATCACCGGCTTCATGGTGGGTAAGAAATACGAGCAGTCGGGCATTGCCCGCGACGGGGCCAAGATGGTCACCGCCGTGGCCTGCTCGCACGTGCCGAAGTTCACGGTGGTCATCGGCGGCTCCTTCGGCGCCGGCAACTACGCCATGTGCGGCCGGGCTTACCAGCCGAGATTCCTGTGGATGTGGCCGAACGCGCGTATCTCGGTGATGGGCGGCGATCAGGCCGCCAGCGTGCTGGCCACCGTCAAGCGCGATGCACTGGAGAGCCGCGAGGAGGAATGGCCGGAATCCGAAGAAGAAGCATTCAAGGCGCCGATCCGCGACCAGTACGAGCACCAGGGACACCCCTACTACGCCAGCGCGCGGCTGTGGGACGACGGTATTATCGACCCGACCGACACGCGCCGAGTGCTGGGCCTGGCCATCGCCGCCTCGGCCAACGCGCCGATCGAGCGCGAGCGCTTCGGTGTGTTCCGAATGTAATTGGAAGGTTTCAGGGTTCAGGTTTCAGGGTTGAGGAAAACCCGATCGAAGCCTCCCCCTGAAACCTGAACACTGAAACCTGAAACCTTGTTTTCTTATGACTGAACTACTGAAACTCAACATCGACGATCGCAGCGTGGCCACGGTGACGCTCAACCGGCCCGAGGTACACAACGCCTTCAATGCCGAACTGGTCGCCGAGCTGTCGGAGACTTTCGACAAGGTGGCCAACGAAGCGGCGCGGGCAATGATCCTGACCGGTGAGGGGCACAGCTTCTCCGCCGGGGCGGACCTCAACTGGATGCGCGCCATGGCCGAGGGGTCGGAGTCCGAGAACCGCGAGGACGCCAAGCGCCTGGCCGCCATGCTGCGCAAGCTCGACCAGTTGCCCTGCCCGACCATCGCCCGAGTCAACGGCCACGCCTTCGGCGGCGGCGTCGGGCTGATCGCCTGCTGCGACCTGGCCGTGGCACTGGAGACCGCGAAATTCGGGCTCACCGAAGTGCGACTGGGACTGGCGCCGGCGACCATCGCGCCCTTCGTGATTCCGCGCATCGGCGTCAACAACGCCCGCCATTACATGCTGACCGGCGAGCGCATCGACGCCGAGCGGGCCGTGCGCATCGGCCTGGTCAGCGACACCGTGCCCACCGGCCAGCTCGACGGCCACGTCGGCGACCTGGTCGAGCTGCTGCTCGCCGGCGGCCCGCACGCCCAGGCGCACTGCAAGGAACTGATCCACACGATCGCCGGCGGCCGCCACGACGAGGCCGAAACCGACCGCCGCACCTCCGAGCTGATCGCCGCGCTGCGCGTCTCGCGTGAAGGGCAGGAAGGCCTCAACGCCTTCCTCGATAAGCGCAAGCCGTCCTGGATTGCGGGCGATTCCTGAAAACCAGGAACCACGGAAATCACGAAACGACTCGGAAGCAAAGACTACTTTCCTTAGAGATCGAACTTCTTTTCCCGTGCGATTCCGTGTCTTCCGTGGTTTCAATGTCCAAGTGACCATGTTCAAGACTGTCCTGATTGCCAACCGAGGCGATATCGCCTGCCGTCGCCCGGCGCCAAAGAGCGAGCCAGTCGCCGCATGCTAGACTTCTGGGGAAAAGCCTGACCCAGTACGCAAGAACAACACAAGAAAGCCCGCGGGGACACAAGCATGAGCAAGGTTCTGCCGCTTTGCATCGGCCTGTTGTGGCTGATCGCCGCAAGCGCCGAGGCACAGTCGACCACGAGGCTGCTGATCGTCGGCGACAGCTGGGCCGAGGAACAGTGGCAAGACGGTTCGCATGCCATCGTCTTCGCCCAGAACGGGCTTTCCGACTACGGCATCTACGGCGATTCCACCACCGAGAGCGGCTCGACCGCCTTCGACTGGAAGCAGGCGACGAATCTGCAGTTGATCGACGCCGCGCTCGAAAACCACCCCGACATCGATACCGTCCAACTGACCGTCGGCGGCAACGACTTTCTCGACGTGTGGCATACCGGCATGACGCCAGCCGAGATCGAAACCCTGACCGAAGCCATCCTGTTCGACCTAGGCCTGATCATCGACTATATCCTCGACCGCGATCCCGGCATCGAAATCCTGCTGAGTCTCTACGACTACCCGAACTTCCGCGACACGCTCGGTGGATTGGGCGGCTGGTTCGCCTGCGAACCGCGCTGGCAGGACATGGGCCAGCCCACGCCGCTGCAACTCAACGAGGCGGCTGTCGGACTGATCGAGTCGATTGCCGCCATCGCCGCGCAGCAATCGCGCGTGCACTACGTCGATCACTTCGGCCTGATGCAGAACCACTACGGCTGGCCCGACGACGGCATTCCGCCGGGCAGCATCGAGCCACCCGGCGACATATCGCAGCCCAGCCCGGTCGCGGCGATGCGCGAGCGCCTGTGGGGACTGGCCATCGACTGCTTCCATCTCAAGCCCGAGGGCTACGAAGTCATCGTCCAGAACCTGGTCGACCAGTTCCTGGCCGCGCGCATGGACGGGGAAGCCGACATCGAGCTGACCGGCCTCGCACAGACCTACGACGGCACGCCGGCGCAGGTAGCGGCCGCTACCGTGCCGCCCGGGCTGGTCCATTCGATCAGCTACGACGGTCAGGCCAGTGCCCCGGTCGATGCCGGCAGCTACACGGTCGTGGCCAGCATCGAGCAATCCGGCTGGAGCGGGCAGTCCAGCGGCACCCTGGTCGTCGCGCCGGCCGAGCAATCCATCGCGTTCGAGCCGCCGGCCACGCTACACCCCCAACAGCCCCCCATCCAGCTGGAGGGCAGCGCGAGCTCGGGGCTGGCGGTGGCCTTCGTCCTGGTCTCGGGCCCGGCCACGCTCGACGGCGATGTCCTCACACTCGACGGCGTACCCGGACCGATCGTGATCCGGGCGGAGCAACCCGGCACTTCGAACTGGCTGCCCGCCGACCCCGTCGAACGCACGATCGAAGTCAGCGGCGATTCGCTGTTCCGGGACGCCTTCATCGAACCGGACTGACCGCTTCGTTCTTGCGTCCACACACCACCGGAGCAGCAATCCCGACCGGGCGATACGGTAAACTTGCGGCCATGTTTACAAGCGTCCTGATTGCCAACCGCGGTGAAATCGCCTGCCGCATCATCGCCACCTGTCGCCTCCTGGGCGTGGAGACCGTGGCCGTCTATTCCGATGCCGATGCCGGCGCCCGCCACGTTCGCCTGGCCGACCGGGCCGTGCACATCGGCGCCGCGCCGGCGCGCGAGTCCTACCTGGACATCGATCGCATCATCCAGGCCGCGAAAGACACCGGCGCGCAGGCGATTCATCCCGGCTACGGCTTCCTGGCCGAAAATGCCGGTTTCGCCCGGGCCCTGCTTGATGCCGGCCTGACCCTGATCGGCCCCTCGCCCGAGACGATGGACCTGATGGGCTCCAAGGCCGCCGCCAAGGCGAAGATGGAAGCCGCCGAGGTACCCCTGATTCCCGGCTACCACGGCGACGACCAGGAAGACGACACGCTCCTCCGCGAGGCCGAACGCGTCGGCTTCCCGCTGATGCTCAAGGCCGCGGCCGGTGGCGGCGGCAAGGGCATGCGGGTCGTGCACTCGAAAGACGATTTCGAAGAGGCGCTAAAGGCCGCGAGACGCGAAGCCTCGGGCGCCTTCGGCGACGATCGGATGATTCTCGAGCGCTACCTGGAAACCCCGCGCCACATCGAAGCACAGGTCTTCGCCGACACCCAAGGCAACACCGTGCACCTGTTCGAGCGCGACTGTTCCAGCCAGCGTCGTCACCAGAAGATCATCGAGGAAGCGCCCGCCGCCCATCTGGATGACGAGGTGCGCCAGGCGCTCTTGAAGGCAGCCGTTCGCGCGGCCGAAGCGGTGGACTACGTCGGCGCGGGCACCGTGGAATTCCTGGTCGACGGCCAGGAGTTCTTCTTCCTGGAAATGAACACGCGCCTGCAGGTCGAACACCCGGTGACCGAGTGCATCACGGGCCTGGACCTGGTGGAGTGGCAGCTGCGCGTCGCCTCGGGAGAAAGGCTGCCGCTCGGGCAGGACGAGATCCGGGCCACCGGCCACGCGATGGAAGCGCGCATCTACGCCGAGGATCCCGACCATGGCTTCGTGCCGTCGACCGGGCGGATCGACGCGCTTGTGCTGCCGGGAAGCGAGCGGGTGCGCATCGACTCGGGCGTCGAGACGGGCGACGAGGTCAGCATGCACTACGACCCGATGATCGCCAAGCTGGTCGTGCACGACGCCACGCGGGAAGCCTGCCTGGCGCGCCTGAAGCAGGCCCTGGCGGCCAGCTTCGTGGCCGGCCCGACCACCAACCTCGGCTTTCTCCAGGCACTGGCTGGCGCTCCGGTGTTCGCCGAGGCCGCCATCGATACCGGATTGCTCGATCGCGACCTCTCGGCCATTCTGGACGCCGGCGAACCGCCGCTCGAGGTGCTCGCCGCGGCAGCCGGTCGCTGGTTGCTGATGCAGGAGGCCGACGTGACAGACCGGACGCCCTGGGACAGCTGCGACAGCTGGCGCCTGGGTGCTCCGGCCACCCGCAGCCTCGATATCGAATCCGGCAGCCTGCGCCTCAGCGTCGAAGCCAGCGGCTTCGACGGCGACTACCGGCTGCTGATCGACGGCGAAACCCACGCCGCGCGGGTCCGGCGACTCGGCGAGAGCGAGTTCAGCCTGAACCTCGATGGCCAGGGCCGCCGGCTGCAGATTCACGTCGCCGACGAGCATCGCCTCGAAGTCTGCCTCGACAACCGCCGCTGGCCGGTCAGCCGCCACGCGCGTTTCGAGGCCGCCGTCGAAGCCGGCACCGGTGACGGCCGCCTGCTCGCCCCCATGCCGGGCAAGATCCTCGAGATCCGCGCCGAGGCCGGCCAGTCGGTCAGCGAGGGCGAGACCCTGCTGATCATGGAGGCGATGAAGATGGAACTAGCCATCAAGGCGCCGATGGACGGCCAGGTCTCGCAGATCGGCGTCGGGCATGAAGATGTCGTCGAGGCCGACGCGTTCCTGCTCGAAATCGAGTCCACTTGAACCCAGACGCAGCCGGAGAATCCTATCTGGCTTCCGGCTTGCCTCGCCTTGACGCTGCGTGCTCGAGCTCGAGCAAATCCGCCTTGCGATTCATCCACCGCGTCGCCGCGAACAGGAAGCGGATGGCAGCGATCATCAATACGACCGTCAACACCAACGCGACCAGGACGAAGACCATCTGCCCCAGCAACGTGCCCATCGACAAACTCATCCTCCAACACTCCTTCTTCTGACTGCCTGCCGGGATTCTAGCAACCAGGGCACCCTGTCCGCTCGGCTGCAATGTCAAGATGGTTGCGACTCCGCCATTCGTGGATAATCGCCCGCTTCACTTCGCACCAGGCCTGATCGACCGCCCATGAAACACGCCACAGCCGAGCGCATCGCGCTTCGCATCGCCGAGGAAATCGGTGCCCGCGCCGGGCAGGTTTCCGCTGCCGTCAAGCTGCTCGACGAAGGCGCCACCGTGCCGTTCGTCGCCCGCTACCGCAAGGAAGCCACCGGCGGGCTGGACGACACCCAGCTACGCAATCTGGAAACGCGGCTGGCCTATCTGCGCGAGCTCGAGGATCGCCGCGCCACGGTGCTGGCCACCATCGACGAGCAGGGCAAGCTCACCGGCGAACTGAAGGAGGCCATCGAGGCCGCCGACACCAAGGCGCGCCTGGAAGACCTCTACCTGCCCTACAAGCCCAGACGCCGCACGCGTGCCCAGATCGCGCGCGAGGCCGGACTGGAGCCGCTGCTCGACGACCTGCTGGCCGATCCCGCGCAGGACCCGCAGACGGTCGCGGCCGCTTATCTGAACGCCGGGCACAAGATCGAAGACGTCGACGCGGCGCTGGACGGCGCCCGTCAGATCCTGATCGAGCGTGCCGGCGAGCACGCCGACCTGCTCGGCGAGCTGCGCGACTGGTATGCCGGCTGCGCCCGCCTGGTCTCGCGCGTGATCGACGGCAAGGAACACGAGGGGGCCAAGTACCGCGACTATTTCGCATACTCGGAACCGCTGGCGAAGGCGCCGTCGCACCGCGTGCTGGCGATGCTGCGGGGCCGCAACGAAGGCATCCTGAGCATGGAGCTCGAGCCGGGCGAGGATCCCGAATCGGGCCACGATCATGCCATCGCGCGCGTGGCGGGCCACCTGGGTATCCAGGATCGGAACCGGCCGGCCGACGCCTGGCTGATGATGGGCGCACGCCCGGCCTGGAAAGCCCGCGTGCAGATGAACCTGCAGGTGGAACTGATGGTCGGCGCCCGCGAGCGCGCCGAGGCCGAGGCCATCCGCATCTTCGGCGACAACCTGGGCGACCTGCTGCTGGCGGCACCGGCGGGCGCACGGACGGTCATGGGCCTGGACCCGGGGCTTCGGACCGGCACCAAGCTGGTCGTCATCGATCCCACGGGACAGCTCCTCGACACCGCCACGATCTATCCGCTCCCGCCGCAGAAACGCGTCGAAGACGCCCTCGACACCCTGGGCGCGCTGTGCCGCAAGCACGAGGTCGAACTGATCGCGATCGGCAACGGCACGGCGTCGCGGGAAATCGACCAGTTCGTGACCCGTGCGCTGAAGCAGCTGGGCCTGCGCGGCATCCAGAAACTGGTGGTCTCGGAGGCCGGCGCCTCCGTCTACTCCGCCCCGGAGCTGGCGGCGAAGGAATTCCCCAACCTGGACGTCAGCTTGCGCGGCGCAGTCTCGATCGCACGACGCCTGCAGGACCCCCTGGCGGAACTGGTCAAGATCGAGCCCAGGGCGATCGGTGTCGGCCAGTACCAGCACGACGTCGACCAGTACAAGCTGGCCCGGGCGCTCGACGCTCGGGTCGAGGACTGCGTCAATGCCGTGGGCGTGCACGTCGATACCGCCTCCAGCGCCCTGCTGTCCCGCGTGGCCGGGCTCAACGCGACGGTCGCCGACAACATCGTCGCCCACCGCGACGACAACGGACCCTTCCGGCGACGCAAGGACCTGCTGAAGGTGCCGCGCGTGGGCGCCAAGACCTTCGAGCAGGCCGCCGGCTTCCTGCGCATCGCCGACGGCGACGACCCGCTGGACGCCTCGGCCGTCCATCCCGAAGCCTACCCCGTGGTCAAACGCATCCTCGACGACCTGGCCCGGCCGGTCACCGCGCTCATCGGCGACGCGAAGACCCTGCGCTCGCTCGACGCCAGTCGCTTCACCGACGAGCGCTTCGGCCTGCCGACCGTCCGGGACATCCTCCAGGAGCTGGAAAAGCCGGGTCGCGATCCGCGTCCGGAGTTCCGGACCGCGAAATTCGCCGAAGGCGTGGAAACCATCAAGGACCTGCGACCCGGCATGATCCTGGAGGGCACGGTCAGCAACGTGGCCGCATTCGGAGCCTTCGTGGACCTGGGCGTGCACCAGGACGGTCTGGTCCACATCAGCGCCATGAGCGACAAGTTCGTCAAGGACCCGCGCACGGTGGTCAAGGCCGGCGAGGTCGTGAAGGTCAAGGTGATGAACGTCGATCTCGACCGCAAGCGCATCGCACTGAGCCTCCGGCTGGACGATCCGCTGCCGGATGCCGATCAGTCCTCTTCCGGCCGCCGTGAAAAGCCGTCCGAGCCTCGGGGCCAGCGCAAGAAGAAACAGAAGCGGGGCCGGAGCGAGGCGCCGGGCGGCGCGCTGGCCGAAGCCTTCGCCAAGGCCCGCCGCTGAAGACCGGTAACCCCATCCCGCGAAAGCTGGAAGAGACGACGGGCGTCAGGAGGGTCTCCCCGGCCTCCCGCGCCCTCGCCCGGACGTGCGTCCCCCGGGCTGCCAACATCAGCCCCTCTGAACGAAGGCACAGATTAGCAACCCGCTCCAGACGACACATCCCCCAATTGGGTGAGGCCTGCCTGACTACGCTCGGATTTCGCTCTCTGTACCCGCCCGCCCCTCAGCCCCGGAAAAGTTCCGCCGGCAACAGCGCTTTGAGCACCCCGGCCACCATGTCGGCCTGTCGCCGCCAGCCGTTCTTGCGCATGGCGGCCTTGAGCTGCGACCGGACCGTTTCGTAGGACACCGCCCTGCGCTCGGCGAAGCGCCGGAGCGGCTCACCCTCCACGACCGCGTTGACCGTCTCGGCCTCGGCCGGGGTGAGATGGAAGCGCATCATCAGGCCGGGCCGCCAATCCGTATCGTTGCGGGCCGGGTCTGTGACGATCAGCGCGACGCAATACTCGTCGAGCCGGACGAGCGACGATACGAGTGTGTTGCCGAAGGCACCCGCCGAAAAGCGCAGCATGCCGGCCTCGCTGGCCAGAACGCCCCGCAGCTGTTCACCCAGAAGCTCATCATCGGGCAGCCGCCGCATGTGCAGCCGGCCGGCGCGGCTGACCCAGGCCTGCCCGGCCTCGAGAAAACGTTCGGCGAGGCGGTTCGCGAAGCGAATGCGGCGCTTGCCGTCGATGGCGACGACCGCATGGTCGAAACGATCCCACAGTCGGGTGACCGATTCGAGCGAGTCCTCCACGCGGGCGAGATGCTGGTAGCCCTGCCAGGCCTGCAACAGGTGCGGGGCCAGCGAGCGGATGCGCTCGAGGTCGCGCTCGGAGTGATCGTCCGCGTCGAGCGCCCGCATGAAGGTGAATTCGGTGATGCGGCTTTCATCCACTTCCAGGCCGACGCCCGTTCCCCAGCGAATGCCCAAGGGACGATAGACGTGGTTGTAGATGCCGCTTCCGAGGAGTTCGTCCTGGGCGATGAAGTCGCTGGTCCGCATGACCTTGCCGGGCCGGTAGAAGCGCGCGCCGGCCTCGATCTGGAAGTTGTCACGCCCGAACTCCCGGTTGTAGTCCTCGATCGACGGATCGGGCACGACATTGGCAGCCAGCACGCGGCCGGCATGTGCGTCGAGGTCGTAGGTGTCGAGGGTCACGACACGGCTGTCGGCGAAGCCGGCCAGCGCTTCGAGTGCGTCCGGCCAGGAGCCGGTGCCCATGGCGGCCGCGTAGAGCGCTTGCAGGGTATCGTCCCGTCCCGCTCCCATGCGACTGGCTCCGTTCTCTAACCTGGCGGCATTGTTCCACAGGCGACAGCGTGCAACAAACCGGCGATGCCCCGGTCGCCCGCCCGGCGCGCACCCTCAGAACCCGCGGGTCCGTCCGCGGTCACAATCAGTACGACCCGCGCGGAGAGCGGCAATGCGATGGATCATCAGCATCATCCTGGCCCTGGCCCTGGTGGCCGGTCTGTGGTGGTTCGAGCAGCGCCGTCAGGCGGAACTCGTCCCCCGGCCCGACCCGGCCGCCGAAGAGCGGCCCTTGCAGCCGGCGCCTCGCTATCCCCTGCCCTCGCCGGAGCGGGAGCCGGAGGTATCCGGGGCCATCGAGCCGGCCGGGGACGACGTCGAGGCCGTCGCCGAAGCCGACACGCCGCCCGATGCAGAGCTGGAAGAGGCCACCCCTCTTCCCGCGCTGACCAACAGCGACGAGGCGGCGCTGGCGACCCTTTCCGAGCTGCTCGGCGCCCCCTTCGTGGAACGCTGGGTCAAGCCCGACTTCGTCATCCCGCGAGCCGTCGCGGTGGTCCACAGCCTCGACGGACCTGCCCCGGCGCTCAGGACCCGGCCTCTGCAGGCCCTGGACACCGACCCGGTCGCGATCGGGTCGGCCGCTAGCGACGCCCGCCTCTGGACGGCGGCCAACGCCGACCGTTACGACGAGCTGGTCGAAACCCTCGAGGCCCTCCAGGCGCGGCGGGCTGCGGCCATCTACGCCCGCTACCATCCGCTCTTCCAGCAGGCCTGGGAGGAACTGGGCGAGGCCGAACCCTGGTTCAATGACCGCCTCATCGACGTCGTCGACCACCTGCTGGCGACGCCAGAGGTCGGACTGCCTTTCGAGGTCCTGCCCTACGAGGGACGCCTGCATTTCGCGGACGAGTCGCTGCAGGATCAGTCCTGGGGACACAAGCTGCTGATCCGCATGGGTCCGGCGCACCGGGCTTCGGTGCTGTCGTGGCTGGAGGATTTTCGCCGGGCCGTCATCCGGCAGGGCGGCGATTCTACCGACCGCCCCTCGTCGCCGCCCTGAGACGGCGTCGACACGCCGTTCTCGCCCCCGCGTCTACATTCCTTCAATGCGCCATTCGCTTCGACTCGTCACGCTGCTGATGCTGGTCGCCCTGCTGGGCGGCTGCGGCGTCAAGACGGTCTACAACAACGCCGACTGGCTGGTGATGCGCTGGGTCGAAGACCGGGTCGACCTGACGGCCGAACAGGACAAAATGCTGCGCGCTTCGCTCGACGAACACCTCGCGTGGCACTGCGCCAGCGAACTGCCGGCCTACGCCGCCTTTCTGCGGCAGGTCGACCGAGACGTCGTGGCGGGACGAATCGACGAAGAAACCCTCGAACGGTACCAAACGCAGGTCACGGACTTCGGCCGTCGGCTGCTGGCGCACATCCGCCCCACCGTGATCGACCTGCTGGCCAGCCTGGACGACGAGCAGGTGACCCGCTTGCTCGACAGTTTCGAGGAACGCAACCGGGAATTGCGGGAGGAGGCCGAATCCTACGCCGAGGCGAGCGCCGTCGAAGCGCGCGCCGAAAACATGGAAAAGGGCATGCGCCGCTTCTCCGGCCGCCTGACCGATACGCAGCGAGCTCGCCTGCGCCAGTGGGCCGGGGCGCTCGACCCGACCGCCGAAATGGCGTTGCAACAACGGCTCCGCTGGCAGGCCGAATTCGCCGGGGCGCTGCGGATGCGCCACGAGCCCCGGCGATTCGAAGCGGCCATCGCCGCGCTTCTCGAACCCGGCCGGTTCACCAACGAGGCGCTGGAGCGGCGGCGCGAGACCAACCGCGACCGGACCATCGAGACTATTGCGGCCATACACGGCATCGCGCCCGAGCGCCAGATCGACCGGCTACGGGACAACCTGGCCGATTTCTCACGGGACCTCGAGCAGCTGAGCTGCTCCTGAAGACCCGCTCCCTCGACGAAGCTACTCGGCGAGCGACAGGCGGGTGACCTTCTGGAACCCCCTCGGCAGCTTGCGGCCGCGCTGGGCGCGTTCGCCCCAGTAGTTCTCCGTGTCGGCCCAGCTCAGACGCAGGTAACGCTGCCCCGCCCAGACCAGGCAGTCCTCGCCGGCGGCGATGACGATGGCGCCGGCCATCTTCTCGCCGGCCTTCTTCGCCTTGGGCGGGATATTGATAAGCTTGTTGCCCTTGCCCTTGGACAGCTCGGGCAGTTCGGTCAGGTAGTAGGCCAGCAGGTAACCCTCGCTGGTGGCGCAGACGATGACCGCTTCCTCGTCTTCGGTCACCGGCGCGATCGGCAGGACATCCGAACCGGCCGGCACGGTGAGCATCTGCTTGCCGGCTTTCTGGCGGGTGTGCAGGTTCTCGAGCTGCGTGATGAAGCCGTAGCCGGCATCCGAGGCCAGCAGCACCCGGGCCTCGGGCGCGCCGACGGCCACGCTGCGAAAGACGGCATCGGCCTTCGGGCTGAACCGTCCGGTCAGCGGCTCGCCCAGGCTGCGTGCCGATGGCAGCTCGTGGGCCACGAGCGAGTAGCTGCGACCGCTGGAGTCCAGGAAACAGGCCATCTGCGTGCTTCGGCCGCGAGCGGCGGCCAGGTAGGCGTCGCCGGCCCGGTAGCTGAGCTCCTCGGGCTTGATGTCGTGCCCCTTGGCCGCGCGTACCCAGCCGTTTTCGCTGAGCACCACGGTGACCGGCTCGGACGGGACCAGGTCGATTTCCTTCAGGGCTTGCGCGGCCGAACGCTCGACCAGTTGCGAGCGTCTCTCGTCGCCGTACTTCTCGGCGTCCTCGAGCAGTTCGTCGCGGATCAGGCGCGTGAGTTTCTTCGGCGAGTCGAGGATCGCTTCGATCTGCTTGCGCTCGGCCTCGAGCTCGTCCTTCTCGCCCTGGATCTTCATCTCCTCGAGCTTCGCCAGGTGGCGCAGCTTGAGCTCCAGGATGGCCTCGGCCTGGGTGCCGGTCAGGCCGAAACGCTCCATCAGCACCGGCTTGGGCTCGTCCTCGGTGCGGATGATGTGGATCACCTCGTCGATATTGAGGTAAGCGATCAGCAGGCCGTCGAGAATATGCAGGCGATCGACCACCTGGTCGAGCCGGAATTCCAGGCGCCTCGTGACGGTCTGCCGACGGAACTCCAGCCACTCGACGAGCAGGTCCTTGAGGTTGCGCACGCCCGGCCGGCCGTCCAGCCCGATGACGTTGAGGTTCATGCGCGCGCTCTTTTCCAGATCCGTGGTCGCGAACAGGTGATCCATCAGCTGCTCGACGTCCACGCGGTTCGAACGCGGCACGATCACCAGGCGTGTCGGGTGCTCGTGATCGGACTCGTCCCGGAGGTCGGTCACCCAGGGCAGCTTCTTGGCCTGCATCTGGCCGGCGATCTGCTCGAGCACCTTGGCCGGCGAGACCTGGTGCGGCAGCGCGGTGACGATGATTTCCTCGCCTTCCTTCTCCCACTTCGCCCGCTGGCGGATGCCGCCGGAACCGGTTTCGTAGAGATGGAGCAATTCCTCCCTCGAACTGACGATCTCGGGTCCGCCGGGGAAATCCGGGGCCGGGATGTGCTCGCACAGCTCGGCCACGGTGGTCTTTTTCGGCGCCTCGAGCAGGCGGATGCAGGCCGAGACTACTTCACGCAGGTTGTGCGGCGGGATGTCGGTGGCCATGCCCACCGCGATGCCCTGCCCGCCGTTGAGCAGTACGTTGGGCAGGCGCGCCGGCAGCAGCTTGGGCTCCTTGAGGGTGCCGTCGAAGTTGGGCACCCACTCCACCGTACCCTGCCCCAGCTCGGCCAGCAGGGTCTTCGCGTACGGCGCCAGGCGCGATTCGGTGTAGCGCATGGCCGCGAAGGACTTGGGATCGTCGGGCGAGCCGAAATTGCCCTGCCCGTCAACCAGCGGGTAGCGATAGGAGAAGGGCTGGGCCATCAGCACCATGGCCTCGTAGCAGGCCGAGTCGCCGTGTGGGTGGAACTTGCCGATCACGTCCCCCACCGTGCGGGCCGATTTCTTGTGCTTGGAGGCGGCCGACAGGCCCAGCTCGCTCATCGCGTAGACGATACGCCGCTGCACGGGCTTGAGCCCGTCGCCCACGTGCGGCAGGGCGCGGTCGAGCACCACGTACATGGCGTAGTCGAGGTAGGCGCGCTCGGCGTAGGTGCGCAGGGGTTGTTGTTCGAAGTCGCCGGAAACGGGTTTGATTTCGCTCATGGCCGGGAATTGTCGCCGAAGATGGGCGACCTTGCCACAGCAGTCGGCTAGGGCGCGGGTTGCGCTAGAGAATCAACCAGCCGATCGCGGCGAAGGTCGCCATCGCGGTGCCCGCGGCGGCCGTGTAGGCCTTGACCTGGGCGGGCTCGCGCGGTGATCCGGGCTGCGGACGATCGTCCCGGGGCAGGGGCGCTTCAGTCGATTCGCGCAGAAGCTCCAGCACCTCTTCAATGTTGGCGTCGTCGAATCCGAACGGATCAAAAGGGACGTAGCCGTGACGCTTGAGCTTGTCGCGAAGGCGACGATCGAGCGTGAGGTATTTCATCGCCCACAGCCTGAAACGGCGAGACGCGATCGGACTCTTGCGCAGCAGGGTCACTTCACGGTGACGCGGGTCGTCGTGGAGCCTGTTGTAGATTTTCTCGACCGCTTCGCGTTCTCCTTCCAGGCACTGGAAGAAGGTGTCATTGCCGAAACAGAGCACGCCGCCGATACCAAGCCGAGCATTGTTGCGCCTGGACTGGTAGAGGATGCGGCCGACTTCCGGCTCGACCCCGGCACCGCCCGGATTGCCAGTGACATTGGATCGGCTGGCATAGACGAGCTCGATCAGATCCGGCATGGTCGCTTCCCCTGTGCAGCGTTTGCAGTTGTCCGAAAGGGTAAGGAGTCGTGGGTCGGTGGCAGGTGAAGGCGGCACAAGCGAGTTGTCCCGACGGCCCTTCGCTTGATGCGGCCGGCTTCGATGAACCCGCGCCGCTTCGTCGCGAAGTTCCGGAACGGGGCTGTCCCCCGTCCCGGCTGGATCGACCGGAATCGCTTCCCGAGAAAGATCCCGGCTCTTCGCCTCGCTACGGCCGGGACTTTAAGACGCTCGCGTAGCGAGCGTCTTAGCGCTTCACGAACTTCAGGGTGAAACGATCGCTCTCGCCGATTTCGCGATACTGCTCCTCGTCCTCGCCCTCGGGCACGCGCAGGCTCGGGGGGAGGGTCCACACGCCGTTGGGATGGTCGGCGCTGTCATCCGGATTGGCGTTGATCTCCGAGGCCGCCTCGAGCACGAAACCGGAAGACTCGGCGATGCCCACGACCCAGCTCTGCCTGACGTAACCCGTGGACGGATCCTGCTCGCGATCCTCGGGAAGGCGATGACCCACCACACCGAAGACACCGCCCGGTTCGAGCACTTCGAAGGCCGCCTCGGCGACATCGCGGAAGGTGTCGTCGCCGGCGTAGCTGTGCACATTGCGGAAGGTGAGCACCATGTCGGCCGACCCGGGGTCACCGAGGGAGGTCATCCCGGGCGGATCGAAGGCGATGATCTCCACGTTGCCGAAACGTTCGGCGGCGATGCGCTCCTTGTAGGCCGTCATGCCCCGCTCGTAGTAGCTCGGCAGTTCGTCCTGTTCCATGTTCCAGTGCGCCGCGATCAGCCGGCCCTCCTCCGCAAGGTAGGGACCCAGAATCTCGGTGTACCAGCCGGCGCCGGGCGAGATTTCCACGACGGCCATGTCCGGCTCGACACCGAAGAACGTCAGCGTTTCGTAGGGATGCCGGTGGACATCACGCGCGGCTTCCGCCGACGGACGTTCCGGATGGTCGATCACGCCCCTGAGCTTTTCGTCGGCCAGGGCCGGTCCGGCCAGAATCAGGGCCGAGATCGCGAGAGAGCCTGCACGCAGTGCTTTCATTGTGGTCACTCCACGGTTGCGGTGAGTTGGAACAGTCGATGTCCGCTGAGCGCGTACTTGCGCTCGAACGGACTGATCGGCTCGTCAGCCCCGAAAGATACCACTTTCACGTCAACGACTCCCGCCAGCATCAGGGCCCGGGCGAATTCGTCGACGTACAGTTCGAAATTGCTTCTGAGCTCCAGCCGTCCGCCCAGCGCGAGCAGTTCGGGAAAGGCGGGATGACCGTGCCAGCGCCGCTTGAGATGACCGGGCTTCGGCCATGGATTGGGGTAGAGCAGGTAGTGCCTGGCCAACGTCCGGCCGGACTCGCGCAGGAGTCGCCAGATATCGGAGAGTTCGGCGCGGACCAGGCGGGCGTTGCCGGGTAGCCGGGGCGCCCGGGCGAGGCGCTCGGCGCTCTTGTCGATGCCGATCACCACGCACTCCGGATGAGCGGCCGCCAGCACGGCGGTGGACGCGCCGGTGCCGCAGCCCGAGTCCAGCACCAGCGGGGAGCCGGAATCCATGGAAGCGGCCAGTTCGTCGAACGCGCGGCGGCTGTAGTCCCGGACCGGCGAGCGCCATGGATGGCGCAGGTGGCGCACGACCGTCTCGTCGAGCCGCCGGTGCGGTCCGTGCTGCGAGGTCCGGGGAAGGCGCGATTCAGCCATGGGGCATGGCCTTGGAAGGAGGATGGTGGGCCGTGAAGGACTCGAACCTTCAACCAATAGGTTAAAAGCCTACTGCTCTACCATTGAGCTAACGGCCCGAAAATCAAGCCGCGTATGATACCCCCGCCGCGCCCGGGGCTCAACAGTCGTGTTCGGATCGGCTGTTGCGATAGACGACGAAGGGTCGGTCGGCCCGCTTCAGCCGCGTGCGGCCGTCGCGCTCGATCGGCACGGCCGTCACCCGGATTCGGCAGGCAACCGGAATCTCGCCGGCTTCGCCGGCCGGCAGGTAGCGCAGCGACACCTCGACGCCCGGTCCGGCCGCCAGGCGGCGTTGACCTGGCAGGCGGAAGCTGCGACCGTCGCGCAGCGACAGCAGCAGGATGTCCTCGCCGCCGTGCTCGGAGACCCGCAGCAGCTGGACCCGATCGATCCGGCCCTGCGCCTGACCCGGCTCGGCGGCGGAAACGACGGGGCTGGCAAGACAGGCGGTCACCAGCAGCATGAGGACCAGCCGGACCAGAGCTCAGGCCTGCCCGAGGCGGCGCTTGGATTCGACGTAGAGGGCTTCGACCGTGTCGTGATCCGCCGCGGCCAGGTCGATGTCCCGTTCGGCGGCGAGCGCTTCCATGCCGCGGAAACGCCGCTCGAACTTGTGGTTGGCCCGGCGCAGCGCCGAGCCGGGGTCGACCGCCAGCTTGCGGGCGAGATTGGTCACGGCGAACAGCAGGTCGCCGACCTCTTCCTCGATGTTGTCGGGATCATCGGCCGCGACGGCCTGCTCGAGCTCTTCGGCTTCCTCGCGGATCTTGTCGAAAACGGGGCTTGCCTCGGGCCAGTCGAAACCGACTCGGGCGGCGCGTTTCTGCAGCTTGACCGACCGTCTCAGCGCCGGCAGCCCGCGCGAGACGCCGGCCAGGACGCTGGAGTCGGATTCGCCTTTCTGCGCCCGCTCGGCGGCCTTGATGGCCTCCCAGTTCGCGGTCTGCTCCTCGGCATCGGCGAAACGGGCGTCGCCGAACACGTGCGGATGCCGGCGCACGAGCTTGTCGGCGATGGCCTCGACCACGTCGTCGAAAGCGAACGCCGCGCGCTCTTCGGCCATGCGCGCATGGAAGACCACCTGGAACAGCAGGTCGCCCAGTTCGTCGCGCAGGTCGTCGAGGTCGCCACGCTCGATGGCGTCGGCCACCTCGTGCGCTTCCTCGATGGTATAGGGCGCGATGGTCCGGAAGTCCTGCTGGACGTCCCAGGGGCAGCCGCGTTCGGGGTCGCGCAACCGCGCCATGATGCCCAACAGGCGCTCTATGGGGGTCTGTTCGCTCATGAGGGTGGCAGGATAACCCGGAACACTGCGCCGCCGATCCCCGACCTGGCGGCCTCGAGGCGGCCGCCGCCGGCCTCGACCAGTTCGTTGACGATGGACAGTCCCAGCCCCTGCCCTTCCCGCCTTTCGTCGCCCCGCTGTCCGCGCTCGACGAGCCGGTCGAACTGCTCCGCTTCGATGCCGGGACCATCGTCTTCGATCTCGATGACGACGCCGTCGCGCCGGCGGCCGGGCTCGCCGGCGCGCACGCACGCGCGAATCCGGCCGTTGCCGTACTTGACGGCGTTCTCCATCAGGTTGCCGCAGATTTCCCACAAATCGCGCTCGTCGATGTAGGCGACCAGCCCGGGGTCCCCCTCGACCTCCGCCACCAGCCCGGTATCGCGGTGGAGGCGCTCGAGGGAGTCGGCGGTCCGGTCGAGGATCGGCCGGACCGTCACCGCACGGGGGAGGGCCCGGCGCGTGGAGCGCTGGGCGCGCTCGAGCTGTCGGCGGATGATCTGCTCCATGTCGTCGATGTGGCCGGCCAGATCGGCCGGACTCGCCGGCGAGTCGGCCTCGATGCGAGCGCGCAGCACCGCCACCGGCGTCTTGAGCGCGTGGGCCAGGTCGGCCAGGGCCTCGGAATAACGGCGGGCGTTGTCGCGCTCGGCCGCCAGCAGCGCGTTGAGATTGTCGGTCAGCGGCCTGAGCTCGCGCGGATAGCTGCCTTCGAGCCGCTCGAGCCGCCCGGACTCGATCCGGGCCACTTCACCGGCCACGCGGCGCAGCGGCCGCAGCACGAGAATCAGCAGCACGACCTGCCCGGCGATGATCAGGGCTCCGGCCAGTCCCAGCCAGCGCCACAGGTCGGCGCGAAACCGGAACAGCTCCATCTGCAGGCGGTTGGGATCCTCCGCCGCCCAGATCGTCAGATCGATGATGTCGCCGTCGGGCATCTCCCAGCCGAGCCCGAGGGCGAACACGTTCCAGTTGCCCTGCACCTCCAGCCCCCGGAACAGCTCGCTGCCGCGCTCGATCAGGCGCGCGTTGGGCTGGGGCACGACCCCGACCAGCGAGGGCGAGCGCCATTCACCGGCCGGTGTCATGGCGCCGCCGTGCAGGCTTGATCCCGGGCGGTTGAGCCGCGGTTCGGCCAGCGATTCGGGAACGATCGGCAGCCCGTCGGCGTCGACCTCGACGGTCGACAGAATCAGGTAGACGACCGATTCGAGGCGCTCGCGCATGCTCTCTTCGGCGGCGTTGGTGAAGACGCGGTCGAGCGCGCCGCCGACCGCCGCCAGCGCGATCAGCAGGGCCAGGCCGGCCCCGACGAGCAGGCGAACCAGCAGGGAAGGCGAGCCGAGCGGACGCAAGGCGGGCGGGCCGGTCAGTCGTCATCCTGGCGAAAGCGGTAGCCGCGCCCGCGCAGGGTTTCGATGGGCTGCCAGTCGCCAGCCGGGTCGAGCTTCTTGCGCAATCGCCCGATGATCACCTCGATGACGTTGCTGTCGGGGTCGGCGTCCTCGTCGTAGAGGTGCTCGTTGAGTTCCAGCTTCGATACCACCTGGCCGGGGTGGAGCATGAAGTACTCCAGCACCTTGTACTCGAAACTGGTCAGCTCGAGGCTCTCGCCGTCGAGGCGGGCTTCCTGGCTGGACAGGTTGACGCTCAGGGGCCCCGTGCGCACCTCGGGTGCGGCATGCCCGGCCGAACGCCTGAGCAGGGCGTGGACGCGCGCCATGAGCTCCTCGATCCGGAACGGCTTGGTGACGTAATCGTCCGCACCGAGCTCGAGCGCCTCGACCTTGTCCTGCCAATCCGAACGGGCGGTCAGGATGAGAATCGGGTACTTGTGGTCGGCCTCGCGCACCCGCCGGACGAT
>JAAAPE010000025.1 GCA_009908385.1 Gammaproteobacteria bacterium | reverse complement strand
GAGACGGCTTCCCGGAAGACTTTGCAGATGCCGACTTCCGACCCAACGTTCGACGTCGTCATCATCGGCGCCGGCGCGGCCGGCCTGATGTGCGCGATCGCCGCCGGCAGGCGCGGGCGCAGGGTGCTGGTGGCGGACCACGCCAACAAGGTCGGCAAGAAGATCCTGATGTCCGGCGGCGGTCGCTGCAATTTCACCAACATGCATTCCACGCCCGACAACTTCCTGTCGGCCAACCCGCATTTCTGCAAGTCCGCGCTCAGCCGTTACACGCCCTGGGACTTCATCGCTCTCGTCGACAGGCACGAGGTGCCGTGGCACGAGAAGAAGCTCGGTCAGCTCTTCTGCGACCGCTCGTCGAAGGACATCGTGGGGCTGCTGCTGGCCGAGTGCGAGGCGGTGGGCGCCGAGGTGCGTACCCACTCGCCGGTCAGCATCGAGCAACTCGGCCCGCCGCACCGGCTGACCCACTCGGCGAAAGCGATTCGCTGCGAGTCGCTGGTGATCGCCACCGGCGGTTACTCCATTCCGCGCATGGGCGCGACGGGATTCGGGTTCGACTTCGCGCGCGACCTGGGCCTGAGAGTCCAGCCCACTCGAGCGGCGCTCGTGCCGTTCGTGTTCGAAGGCCGGAAGCTCGATCAGATTCGCGACCTGGCCGGCGTGTCGCTCGACACCTACAGTGAAGCCGGCGGTACGAGTTTTCGCGAGAATATCCTGTTTACCCACCTGGGCCTGAGCGGCCCGGCGATGTTGCAAACCTCTTCCTACTGGCAGCCGGGGCAGCCGGTGTCGATCGACCTGCTGCCCGGTCTCGACCTCGATGGCCATCTCCGCGGCTTGCGCCAGTCCCGACCCAGGCTGAGCCTGAAGAACGCCCTGGCGGAGCTGCTGCCGAGGCGGGTGGCCGAGCGCTGGTGCGAACTGTGGCTGTCGGACAAAGCGATGGCCGAAGTGTCGGACGCCGACATCGAGCAGGCGCATCGTCATCTCAAGCCCTGGCGCGTCTGGCCCGCCGGAACCGAAGGCTATCGGACGGCCGAGGTCACCATCGGCGGGGTGGACACCGAATGCCTCTCCTCGAAGACGATGGAATGCCGGGACCATCCCGGAGTCTTCTTCATCGGCGAAGTGGTGGACGTGACGGGTCATCTCGGCGGCCACAATTTCCAGTGGGCCTGGGCGTCCGGCCACGCGGCCGGCGAGGCGGTATGAGGCCTTTCGGCGTTGCCGGATCGGCCGAGCGGGAAAGACGTGACGACGGGCTGCCCGCGATCAGGCACCCGGCGTGTCAGCCGCGCGGAAGCCGCGTTGCCGAGCCGTCAAGGGCCAGGGCGCGCCCGGGTTCACCGGACGATGCGGCCAGCACCGCCTTCAGCCGTCGGCGGTATCCGGTTTTCGGCCGACGCGTGCCCGCATCGCTTCGGATACGTGCGGTTCGATCGCGGCACGCATCGGTGTGACCAGCTTGAAGGGGGCGGCCAGGATGTGGCCGGAGTCGAGCCACTGGTCTCCGCCGGTCACGTCCATGACGACGCCGCCGGCCTCCTGCACGAGCAGCGCGCCGGCAGCCATGTCCCAGGGCTTGAGGCCCAGCTCCCAGTACCCGTCGAGACGGCCGCAGGCCACGTAGGCCAGGTCGAGCGAGGCGGTGCCCGCACGTCGGAAATCCTCGACCTTCTCGAACATGGCGTCGAACATGTCCCGGTAGGCGGGGAGCAGGCGCCGCTTGCGAAACGGGAAGGCCGTGGCGACCACGGCGGCGGCCAGTTCCTTGCGCCCAGATACCCGCATGCGCTGGCTGTTCAGGAAAGCGCCCTGGCCGCGGCTGGCGGTGAACATCTCCTCGCGCACCGGATCGTAGACCACCCCCGCTTCGAGACGCCCCTTGATCTGCAGTCCGATGGAAATGGCGAAATGGGGAATCCCGCGCAGGTAGTTGCTCGTCCCGTCGATCGGATCGACGATCCAGACGTGGTCGCTGTCGCCCGTTCGGCCGCATTCCTCGCCCAGGATGGCGTGGTCGCGGTGGTGCTTGCCGATGTAGTCGCGAATGACCTGCTCGCAGGCCCGGTCGACGTCGCTGACGTAGTCGTGCCGGGCCTTTCGCTCGACCGGAATGCTCTCCAGGCGTGAGCGGTACTTGACCGCCAGCTGACCGGCGCGATGCGCGGCCTCGGCGGCGATGTTGACGTGGGCGTTGGTCATCAGGGAGCAGCTTCGGGGCCAAACCAGTAAGGATAAAGGATTATCCGTTCCTGTGCCGCAGCGAGCGCCGGGCAGGAACAGGTTCACGCCAGGGTGCCGTGGCGCGAGCCGAGTTTTTCCCGGGAGGCTGAATCGAAGCGGGTAAAATCGATGTCATGACGAATCCAGCGAGCAATATCCGGGTCGTGTTGGTCGGTACGACGCATCCGGGCAACATCGGCGCGACAGCGCGGGCGATGAAGGTGATGGGGCTCGATCGGCTCCACCTGGTCTCGCCATCCGGGTTCCCTTCCGGGGAAGCCACGGCCCGGGCGTCGCATGCCGACGACATCCTGGCCCGCGCGGTGGTCGTCGACGACTTCATGCAGGCGATTGCCGGCTGCCCGCTCGTGCTGGGCACCTCGGGCAAGCTCTGGTCCTTGCCGCAGCCGGCGATCGATCCGCGCACCGCGGCGGCAAAAGCGGTCGCCGAGGCCGGGAATCACGAGGTCGCGCTGGTGTTCGGACGCGAGAAGACCGGCCTGCACGTCGACGAGATCAAGCACTGCCACGCGCTCGTCAGTATTCCGACCAGCGAAGACTACGGCTCGCTCAACCTGGCCCAGGCGGTCCAGATCCTGACTTACGAGATCCACCTGGCCATGATCGGCGGGGGGGCGGGCGAGATTCCGCCCTCGGACTGGGATCCGGTCGAACCCGAGCGCCTCGAGTTCTTCTTCGAGCGCCTGGAGGAGTCGTTGCTGGCGATCCGTTTCCTCAACCCGCGCCAGCCCAAGCGCCTGATGCAACGCCTGCGCCGCCTCTGCCTGCGCGCCCGGCCGGACGAGAACGAACTCAACATCCTCAACGGAATCGTGTCGCACACCCTCGGAATCGTCCGTGAGCGAAAAGACGAAGCGGATCGCTGATCCAGCCGGCGACGACGACCGCTACCAGCGCATCTGGGAGGCGGTTGCCGGGATTCCGGCTGGCTGCGTGCTCAACTACGGTGAAGTCGCCCGAAGGGCCGGCCTGCCGGGCAAGGCACGCCTGGTCGGCCGTGCGCTCGGACGTGCGCCGAAGAAGCTGGCGCTGCCGTGGCACCGTGTCGTCAATGCCCAGGGCAGGATCAGCTTCCCCGAGGACAGCCGCAAGGCCGCCGAGCAGCGCCGTCGCCTGGAAGAGGAGGGCGTCGAGTTCGAGGGCGGCAGTATCGACCTGGAGCGCTTCAGCCCCGAGCGGGCGCTCGACCGGATGCTCTGGGGGCCGGGTTAGCCGCTGGCGCGGCGGTCTTTCGTTTTTTGGTTCGGCATCCGGTTGGCGTTGCGGGGCGGCTGCGCCGCGTGAACTATGGAGCTCACTCCACTGTAGTCCCGGACGGAGCGAAGCGGAGATCCGGGACCTTTTCTCCGAATGGCAGTGTCTCGGCTTATTGCTCCCGGCCCGTAGATCGAGGGTTTGCGACGCCGGTCGCTGTGGTGGTCTCGACACGTCAACTGCGATTTCGCCCGGGCCCGCTTCGCGGGGTCTTGCGGCGACTTACTTTTTTCAATTACCAAAAAAGTAAGCAAAAGGGCTCTTAAAAGATGCCGGATGGGCCGCAGGAGTCGGGATGATGGTGGCTCCAGAATCCCGACTGCGGCGTTGTTCGGAACCGGTCTGATTCTCCGGTGGCAGTAGCAAAACCTTGGCGTACACCGCACGAGAACAGCACGACCTAGATGAAACGACTTCGCGTGGCGGAGCCACGACCTCTCGGCTAAGGGGCTTTGCCCACCCGGAAGCCTGCGCGCGCGAAGCGCGCGGTGGCGTGTCATCCGAAAGCCCAAAAGCCGGACCAGGGCCACTTCCGGCCTCGGCCGAAGTCCCGGCGAATCCAGCCGGGTTCGAGCAAAGTCGTAATCGGAGTTTTGGAGCCCCCACACAGCCCGATTTCCGAAACGCCAGACGGCGTCCTTTAAGAGCGATTTTTCGTGCCTTTTTTCGCTCTGGAAAAAAGGTACCCGGCGCAAGAGCCTGCGAAGCAGGCCGGCCGGAACGCCTTTGACTTGTCGAGCCCTCCACGCATCTACGGTGGTTCCGATTATCAGAACCACGTTCCAGCACGATACGAGCCCGCCCCAAACTTGCCGCTCGGCAAGGCGACCACGACCTACTCGGGTTTCGATCCATCCCCTTGATAGAACACCCGCAGCAATTCGAAAACCTGCGGCTCGTGCCGCTCGAGCCACTCGGGGGCGTCGAAGTAATACTCGCTGGTGACGGCGAAGTATTCCGCGGGTGATTCGGCAGCGTAGGGATCGATGGGCGGTTCTTCATCGCGATCGAGTGCGGTGTTGATTCGCTGGAATGCATCGGAGAACGTGCGGGTCCAGTCGCTGGGGTCCATGCCCGGGTGCAGGGGCGGGAAGCCGTCCATGTCGCCGTTGAGCTGGTCGATCTGGTGGGCGAGTTCGTGAACCACCACGTCGAAGCCCTGGCCCTGGGCGGAGTCCATGACGTCGGCCATCGACAGCACCACCGGCCCGCGCGCCCAGGCCTCGCCGGCGCGCAGGTCGCGGCCGTGGCTGACCACG
>JAAAPE010000021.1 GCA_009908385.1 Gammaproteobacteria bacterium | reverse complement strand
GCGTTCTTTGCCGCTTTGCGTCTTTGCGTTTCAAAGATCTTGATTGTCCGGCTCCAACTCATTCCACCGCGTTGATGAACCTCTGAAAGATGGCCTTGAGTTCGGGCAGGGCGGATTCGAGGCGGTGGTCGCTGTCGAGTAGGTGCAGGGCGGCGTTGCTGGCTTCGGCGAAGCGGAGGCTGTGCTGCCAGGGGATGATGTCGTCGTTCCAGCCGTGGACGACGGCCACCCGCTTCGACTTCGGGGTGTAGCGCTCGGGCACCACGCCCTCGGGCACGCGGTCCTCCAGGTACAAAGCCGGCGCCATGAGGAAGAGGCCGGCCACCTCGACGTTCTCCGCGGCGTGCATCGAAACCCAGCCGCCCATGGAAGAGCCGGCGAGGACGACTGATCCGGCCTGTTCGCGGACGGTGTCGATGAGCCGTTCGGCGCGCGCCACCGGTTCGTCCTGCAGATCACGATAGTCGATGGCGAGGGTCTCGAAACCGGCCTGCCTGGCAATGGGTTCCAGCTCGACGATCTTCATGCTCCGCGGCCCGGAAACATGGCCGTGGCTGAAAATGACTGTTCTCTTTGCTTCGTGCATGCGCGGAATTGTTGCACCGCGGCGGGCTACTGCCAAGCCTTGGGAAGGGGAAAAGCGTCAAGCGCTTTAACCGCGAAGACGCCAGGAACGCGAAGAGGAAAAGAAAGAAAATCGAGTAACCACCGAAAACACCGAACTCAGCGAAGAAAAGACCCTTCAGTTTTTCCGTTATTCGGTGTCTTCAGTGTCTTCGGTGGTTCCTTTCTTTCTCTTTGCGTTATTCGCGTCTTCGCGGCTAACCGATTTTCCTGTGTCGCCTGACCCGGGAGATTAGCTTAGAATCGATTCATGATCGAGGGAATCCTGATTGTCGTGCTCGTCGTCCTGCTGGTCTGGGGCGTGGTCGTCTTCAATCGCCTGGTGCGTTCGCGCAACCTGGTTCGTAACGGTTTCGCCGACATCGATGTCCAGCTGCAGCGCCGACATGACCTGGTACCGCAGCTCGTCGAGGCGGTCCGAGCCTACAGCGGGCACGAGCAGCGGGTGCTCGAGGAAGTCACCGCGTTGCGCTCGAGGGCCAGGGAGGTCGAAGGGAAGGGACAGGCTCAGGCCATGGCCGGGGCGGAGGTGGCGCTGGCGGCCGGGCTGGGACGGCTGCTCCTGCTGGCCGAGGACTACCCGGACCTGAAGGCCACACAGAACTTCCAGCAGCTCACCCGCGAGCTGGTCGAGACCGAGGACCTGCTGTCGCACGCCCGTCGTTTCTACAACGGCGCGGTTCGCGAACTCAATACCCGTATCCAGCAGTTCCCGGACCTGCTCGTCGCGCGCCTGACGGGATTCGAGGAAGCCACCTTCTTCAGCGCCGAGATCGAGGCGCGCTCGGCGCCCGAGGTGGCCCGGCTGCTGGGGAGCGGCGACTGACGAAGCACACGAAGCAACGAGGTGGAATCCGATGAAACGAGGTTTGTTGCTGGTCCTGATGTCGCTGTGGTCCCTGGCGCTGGCCGCCCAGGAACGCATCGTCGAGTTCGCGAGCGATATCGAGGTGCAGCCCTCCCGCGAGCTCCTGGTCAACGAAACGATCACGGTGGTGGCCGAAGGGCGCGAAATCCGGCGGGGTATCTATCGAGACTTTCCCACCGTCTACGAGGACCGCAGCGGCCGGCGCGTGACGGTGCCGTTCGAGGTCGTGGGGGTCGAACGCAACGGCGAACGCGAGGACTGGCATACCGAGTCGATCAGCAACGGTGTGCGGGTCTACTTCGGCAGCTCGGACCGGTTGCTCGAGCACGGCCGTCACACCTACGACCTGACCTATCGGACCTCTCGCCAGGTCGGCTTCTTCGATGAATTCGACGAACTCTACTGGAACGTCACCGGCAACGCCTGGGGTTTTCCGATCGAGCGGGCCAGCGCGACCGTGAACCTTCCGCCCGGCGCCTCGCCGGGGGAGCTTCGCCTGGATGCCTATACCGGACAGCAGGGCGAGCAGGGTACGGACGCCGTCGGCGAGGTGATCAGCGGCAGCCGGGTCCGCTTCGAGACGACGCGACGGCTGGGCCCCGGCGCAGGGCTGACGATCGCGGTCGGTTTCCCCAAGGGGCTGGTGCGCGAGCCGACGGCGGCCGAGAAACGGGCGATGTTCCTGCGCGATCATCGCCCGGCGATCATCGGCGCTGTCGGGACCCTCGTCGTGGTGCTCTGGTACCTGTTCGCCTGGTCGCGCGTCGGACGCGATCCCGAAGGCGGTGCGATCTACCCGCAGTACGACCCCCCCGAGGGCTATTCGCCGGGCATGCTGCGCTACGTCTGGAAGATGGGCTACGACAAGACCTGCCTGGCCGCCGCCCTGGTGAGCCTGGCGGTCAAGGGTGCCATCAAGCTCGACAAGCACGACGACGATTACGTGGTCGAGCGGCTCGACGGCGAGACCGAATCGGCAACCGAGCGCAAGCTGCTGATGAAGCTCGTCGACCGGCAAGGAGAGCAACTCGCGTTCGAGCAGAGCAACCACGCCAGGGTCGGCGGAGCGCTCAAGGCACACGAGAAGGCGCTTTCGGGACGAATGGAGGGCCGCTATTTCAAACTCAATCGCTGGTGGGTCGTGCCCGGCCTGGTCCTGTCCGCGATCATCCTGCTGGCCATGGTTCTGAGTCTGCCCGGGGAAGAGAAGTTCATCGCGATCTTCCTGGCCGTGCACCAGAGCTTCTGGAACATCGGCACCGCCGTCCTGATGATGCGGGTGTATCGGAGCTGGCGCGACCTCGAGGGCATTACCGGCCTCATGGGTGCCGTCGTCCTGACCGCCTTCAGCCTGCCTTTCGCCGCCGCCAGCGTCATCGTTCTGGGTGTCTTCGGCTACATGATCGGCTGGCTTCCCGCCTCGATTGTTGTGGTGCTCGCTGTCGTCAACGGCCTGTTCTGGAGCCTGATGCGCGCGCCGACCCTGCACGGGCGCAAGCTGCTCGACCGCATCGAGGGCATGCGCCTGTACCTGACCGTCGCCGAGCGCGAGGAGATCGAGCGGCGCCATGGCGATGCGCCCCCGCAGACCTTTGAGGAATTCGAGAGACTGCTGCCCTACGCCGTCGCCCTGGATGCCGCTGATACCTGGGCGGAGCGCTTCGCCGCCGAAATCGAGGCGGCGGCCCGGTCGGGCAGCGCACAATCGCGGCACTGGTATCCGGCGACGATCAGTAACGGCCGATTCACGGCGGCAGGATTGGGTTCGGCGCTGGGCTCGAGCCTGGCCAGCGCGACCGCCTCTGCGTCCACGGCACCGGGATCGAGTTCGGGCGGCGGTGGTGGCGGCTCCTCCGGCGGCGGTGGCGGCGGCGGTGGCGGAGGGGGTTGGTAATTCAAGAAAGGGTTCGGGTTTCAGGGTTCAGGTTTCAGGAGAACAAGGGGTTCCGGTTCGGGGATTCGAAGATGTCACGCCTGTCGGTGGCGTCTATACTCTGGTGCTTGCCAAACAGTCCGGCGGTTCGATGAACGAGACCCTGGAGTCCACGGCTACCCTTTTGAGGCAAGTGTCCGCCGGCGACGAGCAGGCGCGGGAGCGGCTGTGTCGGCATTTCCTGCCGATTCTCACGCGCTGGGCGCACGGGCGCCTGCCCGAATACGCGCGTGACCTCTCCGAGACGCAGGATCTCGTCCAGACCGCGTTGCTCAGCGCGCTTGATCGCGTCGATGACTTCGAGGCCCTGCGCGAGGGCGCCTTCCTGGCCTACCTGCGCAAGATTCTGCTCAACAGCATCCGCATGGAGATACGCCGCGTGACGCGGCGCAACCGCCACGGCCTGCAGGACGCCGAGCACGAGCCGGCCGATCCCGAAGCGTCCATCCTGAGCGAGGTGATCGGTCTGGATGTGCTCGAACGCTACGAGGCGGCATTGATGACTCTGACGGACAAGGCCCGGGAGGCCGTGATGCTCAGGGTCGAATTCGGTTACTCGTTTCCAGAGATCGCGATGGCGACCGACACGCCTTCGGCCAACAGCGCCCGGATGCTGGTGTCGCGGTCCCTGGTGCAGCTGGCAGAGGCGATGAAGTGAGCCGTGACAAGGATCCGGCCGGCAGCCGCGCCCGTCGCATCCTCGAGCGGCTGACCGGCTCGAGCGAACCACTGGACGAATCCGGAGCACGCCTCGACGAGTCGCGGGTCGCCGAGCGGCTGAGGCAGATTGAGCAGTTGTTCCTGCTCCACGGCGGAGAACGCGACGACGGGCACGGCCCCGATGCCGCGGACGTGCTGTTCGAGTGGGGGCACTTGCAGGTGCTGTCGCGGCTGGGCGAGGGCAGCTTCGGTGAGGTCTTCAGCGCCTACGATCGCACGCTCGACCGGGAAGTCGCGCTCAAGCTGCTCAAGACCGACCGCGACCGGCCGTTTCAGTCCCAGCTTTTCATTCACGAGGCGCGGCAGCTCGCCCTGGTGCGCCACCGCAACGTACTGGCGGTGCACGGTGCCGCGGTCCACGAGGGTCGTCCGGGCCTGTGGACGGACTTGATCGACGGTCACGCCGCCCACGACGAGCGCTACCTCGAGTCCCTCGGACGGCTCGATTCGGTGCTGGAGCTCGTCGAGTCGCTCGCCCTGGCCTTGCAGGCCGTTCATGCCGCCGGTCTGGTGCACGGCGACGTCAAGCCGTCGAACATCATGCGCGACGCCTCGGGCGAGTGGATCCTGATGGATTTCGGCGCCAGCCTCGACCAGCGCTGCGCGCAGGACGGGCCCGCGATGACGTCCGGGACACCCTTGTACATGGCGCCTGAAGTGGTGCACGGCGACCCGCCAGCGCCCGAGTCCGATCTTTACGCACTGGGTGCCACGCTTTACCGGGTGCTGACCGGCAACGCGCCGGTCGCGGCGGAGGACTGGGGGGCCTTGCGTGCCTTCCATGAGTCGGGCCGGGCGCCGCATTCGGCGGACCGGTCCGGCCTGGATCGTCGCATTGCGCGGCTGATCGACGGGCTGATGGAGCGCGATCCGGCCGATCGTATGCGCCTGGGGACGGTGCTGGAACGCGTTGGTGTGATCCGCCAGGCGCCGCAGCGGCGCTTTCGCAAGCTCGCGCTGGCCAGTATCGCCGGGTTGCTCGTGCTCGGCATGACGCTGACCAGCATCGGCTTCTACCAGGCGAACGAGGCCAGGCTGGAGGCGGAACGCGAGCAGCGCAAAACCGCCGCGGTCAACGAATTTCTCCAGCGCGTCCTTGCCTCGCCCTCGACCACGGGCCGGGCCGGCGACTTGAGCGTCGAGCAGATGCTGCTGCGAGCCGCCGCCGAGGTGTCGCCGGCCCTGGCCGACCAGCCCGCCGCGCGGGTCGTGGTCCACCGCGTGCTTGCCGAGTCGTTCAATACCCTGCGCCTGTCCGACCGCGCACGCGAGCAGATCGCCGTCGGCCGCGAAGCGCTCGCGAACCTGCCGTTTCCGATGCCTGAGATCGAGCGTGGCTTGACGCTGCAGGCCGCGCGCGCGGCCGAGAACGAGGGCCGCAACGAAGAGAGCCTCGCCATCCTCACCGGTTTCGCGGATCGGCATGCCGCGGTGCTGGGCGACGAGGACTGGCAGGTTCGATGGGCCCGGAAGATGATGGTGACCAATCTGCTGGCGCTGAGCCGATTCGAACAAGTCGAGGTGATACTGGACGAACACTTCAGCGAGGTGCCCGAGCCGGAAACCGCCGAGACGCATTTCGGGTACGAGATCCTGCAGTCGCGGGCCAACCTTCTGAATCTGCAGGGGCGTTACGAGGAGGCGGCCATCGCAGCGGAACGGGCAATCGACTGGCTCGACCGATTCCCCAGGGAGCGGCCGAACAGCCGCGTGAACGCCCTGACCAACAAGGCCCTGAGCCTGACGAGAGCAGGGCGCCCGGCAGAGTCGATCGACGCGCTCGAGGCCCTGCTGCCCCTGCATGAGCGCATGTACGGGATTGGTTCCGGAGAGTACCTTGGGGCCTTGATCAACCTGGGAGCAACTCAGCACGATGCCGGCAATCTGGCCGCTGCCGGACAGACCCTGACCCGGGCGCTGGAGCTGATCGAGGCGCACCCCGACGCGATTCCGGCCGAACAGCAGCTGGCGGTGTCGATGAACCTGGCCAACGTGCTCAACGCCACGGGCGAGCAGGGCCGCGGCGAGGCGATGATTCGCGAGTCGATCGGTCGGGCGGCCGAATTGTGGAGCCCCGAGCACGTCAACGTGCTCAAGCTCGAGTACAACCTCGCCGAGTTGCTGAATCAGCAGGAGCGTTTCGAAGAGGCGCGGGAGCATGCATCGACCACGCTGGAGAAAAAGCGACGGGCCCTGGGCGAGACCCATGTGTTCACGCTGTTGACCATGGATAACCTGGCCGTGGCCCTTGGTGGCCTGGGGCGCGGGCGCGAAGCGATCGATCTCCAGGAGAGGGCATTGGGTGAACTTCGGTCGCGGCTCGGTCCCGAGCATCCCTTCGCCCTGCTGGTCGAGCGCCATCGCGCGGCCAGCTTGAAGCAGTATGACCTGCAGAGATGGCGCTCGATGGATGTCGAGGATCTCGTCGCCCGCCACGAATCGGCGCTCGGTCCGGATCATCCGGATACGAAATCCGCACGCGCATTGGTGGATGAATGACCCATTGCCCCGAGTGCGATGCTTGCTGCGGCCCGGGCGATGGCGACGAATGCGATCTGTCGTGATGGCAAGCGTTCAGGGAAGCCGCCACGGCCAGCCGATATCGGCCGTTCGACTTCGTCCGCAAGCGATCGAACGCGGGCTCAAGGGGTTTCGAAACGGTCCCGGAACAAGGTGTTGCTGTACGGGGACTCGACCGCTCCGATGTCCACGCCGTCAGCGTGAATGCGACCGATCAAGCCGCCGTAGAAATCGAGCGTGCCGAGGGACCAGTCCTGCTCAAAGGGCGGATCGGGCACCGGGGCGGGCTCGCGGAGTCCGGCGTCGATCAGCGGCGAGGTGGACGTCGGGGTGAAGTCGAGAAACTGCTGGGACAGCAGCGGGTCGGTGTCGATGACGCCCGCTTGCTGTTCGGGATCGATGACGGCCTCAGCGACCACGCTGTTGAAGTAGAAGCTGACGACCGCGGCGCCCACGCGCAAGTCCGTGTAGGCGTTGTTCCACAGCACATTGTTGGCGATCAGCGCGCGATAGTCGCTGTTTCCATCGTCCGGTTCTTCGATGCAGAGTCCGCCGCAAGCCCCGGATTCAGGCGTGTCGACCTGGTTGTTGACGACCGTGTTGTTGAGAAAGTAGATACCGCGGCTCTCTCCTCCGGGGCCGATCAGGATGCTGCCATTGTCCTCGATGGCTTCATTGGCGTGAAACACCGAGTTGCGGATCATGACGGTGGAAAGGCCCTGCAGCGACAGGGCGGCGCCGAAAAAGCCCGAGTTTGCGCCGAAGAACACCCGATCGATCAGGATGTCCGCGGAGTCCGAGAGATCATAGACGAGCACCGCCGAGCTGTTGAGAAGCGATTGGGTGCCGCCGACGAACGACAGGTTGCGGATTTCGAACCGGTTCGGCGTGCCGGTAGCGGCCGAAGCGGTCGGGACGAGGATCCGGAACAGCTCGTGTTCGAGGCTGGTGTTCAAGGATGTATCCAGCGGGCCGCCATCCTGCAACAGGCACTGGATGGTCTGGAAATCCGACCAGCCACCGGACACGACGAGATCTTCGGGCACCTGCTGGACATAGATAAGCGGCTGGCCCTGCGCGGCCAGCGAGTAGGACCCGGTCTTGACGCGGATTTCGTCCGGCTCTCCGTTGCCGGCGGCGCTGTCCAGTGCGGCCTGGAATTCGGCGGTGGAGCCGACGCAGAAGACGGCCGCGGTCGCGGTCATGGGGACCGCAAGGGTCCCGGCCAGGATGAGAATTCGAAGCATGGTCTTCGCGATTGCTGTGGATTCGATCCTGACAATGCCGCCGAGGGGGCATACCGCACATGCCCGGATCAGGCGGTTGGGTGACGATCGGTCCGCAACCTTTGCCTTTTGGTCTGCCATGCCCCAAAGTATCGAGCTGAGCCAATGGTGACCGAGGGAACGGCATGACATCCAACCCAACGCGCAATCTGGCGCTGTTCTGCGATTTCGAGAATATCGCGCTCGGCGTCAGGGACATGCGCTACGAGGCCTTCGATATACAGAAGGTGCTCGAGCGGCTGCTGCTCAAGGGCAACATCGTGGTCAAGAAGGCGTACTGCGACTGGGGACGCTACCGTGAATTCAAGCCACCCATGCACGAGGCCGCGTTCGAGCTGATCGACATCCCCCACGTGCGCATGTCGGGCAAGAATTCGGCCGATATCCGCATGGTCGTCGATGCGCTGGATCTTTGCTACACCAAGGGTCACGTGGATACCTTCGTGCTGCTCAGCGGCGACTCGGACTTCTCGCCCCTGGTGTCGAAGCTGCGGGAAAACAACAAGATGGTGATCGGTGTCGGCGTGAAGAGTTCGACTTCCGACCTGTTGATGGCCAACTGCGACGAGTTCATCTTCTACGACGACCTGATCCGGAAGAAGCCGCAGAAGCAGGGCAAGAAGAAGACGTCCAGGAAGAAGAAGACCACGGCCGCGAAGCCGGTCGACGACAAGAAGCAGGAAGCCTTCGACCTGGTGCTGGAAACGACCGAGGCCCTGTTCGCCGATCGTGACGCAGAGGAAAAGGTCTGGGGCTCGATGGTCAAGCAGGCACTCAAGCGCCGCAAGCCGGGCTTCAGCGAGTCCTACCACGGCTTCAAGAGCTTCAACAACCTGCTCGAGGAAGCCCAGCAGGCCGGGATGCTTGACCTGAAGCCCGACGAGAAGTCGGGCGGTTACATCATCCAGTCCATCAAGGCCGAGGACTGAAGAACACGGGAACCACCGAAGACACCGAAGACACCGAAAAAGAGAGCTCTATTCGGTGAATTCGGTGAATTCGGTGTGTTCGGTGGTTTCTCGGGTTTATTCGCTGCCGCCACCACTCTCCTTGATGTGGTGCACCGTTCGCTGGGGGAACGGGATGGAGCAGCCGGCGGCCTCGAGTTCGGTCTTGATCTGCTCGAGCAGCTCGCTCCTGACCACCCAGTAGTCCGCGGCGTTGACCCAGGGCCGGACGGCGAAGTTGACGCTCGAATCCGCCAGATCCATGACCAGGATGGCCGGCTCGGGTTCCTTCAGCACCTTTTCGTGGCCGGTGATGACCTTCCAGATGGTGTCGCGGGCGACCTTGAGGTCATCGCCGTAGTCGACGCCGATCAGCAGGTCGCAGCGGCGGGTATCGAAGGCCGAGTAGTTGGTGATCGGGCTCGAGGTGATCTGGCCGTTGGGCACGATCACGCTCCGGTTGTCGGGCGTGATCAACTGCGTGTTGAACAGGCCGACCCTCTCGACCGTGCCCGAGACGCCGCCGGCCTCGACGAAGTGGCCCTTGGTGAAGGGTCGGTAGCCCACCAGCATGACGCCCGAGGCGAAATTCGACAGGCTGCTCTGCAGGGCCAGGCCGATGGCCAGGGCCGCACCACCAAGGACTGCGATCAGCGGCGTGACCGAGACACCGATGTAGCTGATGGACGCGAGGATCACGCACAACAGCAGAATCGCGTAGAGAATGGTCCCCAGGAAGGCGACCAGCATGGCGTCCATTTGACGCTTTGTCAGCGTCCTGCGCGCCAGGGATGCAACGGCCTTGGCGATCCAGCGGCCGATGATGAATATGAGTAGCGCCCCGATGACCTTCCAGGCTATAGCCAGAATCTGTGCTGTCTCGAGACTGGCGTACCACTGTTGCAGGCTTTCCATGAGGTTCTCCCTTCTCTGCGTTCAGGTTATTCGGAAATCATGATCCGGCGACGAGGGTACGTCAAGAATGTTGCGGGGGCGTCAAGGTTGGGGCGATGGCTGCGCAGGCCTGGGCCGCGTCCCCGACCTGCACGAGTCTTGCTCGGTGAGCGCGCCCCATTGCCCTCACTTCGGTTCCAGCCGGACGGCGCCATCGAGGCGCAGGGTTGTACCGTTGAAGTAGGCATTCTCGACGATATGCGCGGCCAGGCGGGCGTATTCCTCGGGCTTGCCCAAGCGCTTGGGGAAGGGGATGGACTCGCCCAGTGCCTGCTGGACCTTCTCGGGCATGACGTCGACCATCGGGGTGTGGAACACGCCAGGGGCGATCGTCATCACGCGCACGCCGAAACGTGTGAACTCTCGCGCCATCGGCAGGGTCATGCCGACCACGCCGCCCTTGGAGGCGGAGTAGGCGGCCTGGCCGATCTGGCCTTCATAGGCGGCCACCGATGCCGTATTGATGATCACGCCGCGTTCGCCGTCGTCCTTGGGCTCGTTGTGCTGCATGAGGTTGGCCGCGGCCTTGGCCACGTTGAAGCTGCCGACCAGGTTGACCATGACCGTTCGGGAAAAGGTCTCGAGCGGCATCGGCGCCTCGCGGCCGAGTACCCGACCGGCGCCGAGGATGCCGGCGCAGCTGACGGCCACGTTGATCTCGCCGAGCCAGTCCCTGGCTTCACCGAGCACGCGCTCGACTTCGGATTCACTGGTGACGTCGGTCCTGAAGAACTTCGCGTTGCTCTCACCGAGCCTGCCGACGGCATCCGCGGCCTTGTCCTCGTTGACGTCGAGCAGGGCGACCTTGCCGCCGAGCGAGACGAAGTGTTCGGCGACGGCAAAGCCCAGTCCCGAAACGCCGCCGGTAATGACGGCCTTGATCTTCTTCGTATCCATTAGCTTTCTCCTGGCTATTCGAAAATCAAATTCAAATTCAAAAGCAAAATCTTTTAAACGCAAAGACGCAAAGCAGCAAAGAACGCAAAGAAAAAACTATAAATTGTTGACAACTCTGGAGATTCCGTTCTTGATAAGCCGCGTATTCCAATTGATCAGCAGCCCCAGTCTCAACTCACTTAGCTTCAGGTATGTAGAGACCTGCGATTTATGGACTGGAAGAAGCTCCTGCGTGACCTTGTTTTCGATCAGCAGGGCGTCGTTGATCAGCATGTCGACTCGGTAGGCCTTTTCTATTTTGAGGCCGTCGTAGTGAATGGGCAGCAGGACTTCGCTCTCCACCTGATGTCCACGTTTCTCGAGCTCGTGTGTCAGACAAGCCTGATATGCCGACTCAAGCAATCCAGGGCCAAGCGCACGATGCACCCTGAAAACACAGTCGACGCTCTCCTTCGCCAGCAGTTCGAGCTTCTCTCGGTCCATGCGTTCGCATGCTCTTTGATCTATTTTTCTGTTCTTCTTTGCGTTCTTTGCTGCTTTGCGTCTTTGCGTTTAAAAGATTTTTTAAAGGCCCATCTAACTCCGCTTGAGGATGGCCTGGCCGGTGCGGGAGCGGGGGCGGTCCAGTTCGCCGGCGATCCAGTCGCCGACGCGGGCGAGGGCCATCAGGTCGACGCCGGTTTCCACGCCCAGGCCGTTGAGCATGTAGACGACATCCTCCGTGGCCACGTTGCCCGTCGCACCGCGGGCGTAGGGGCAGCCGCCCAGGCCCGCGACCGAGGAGTCGACCACGCGTACGCCGGCGTCCAGGCAGGCGTGGATATTGGCCAGGGCCTGTCCGTAGGTGTCGTGGAAGTGCACCGCGAGCTGGTCCATCGGCACCGAGCGCGCGACGGTCTCGAGCATGGCGCGCGCCTTCGCCGGCGTGCCGACGCCGATGGTATCGCCCAGGGAGATTTCCGCGCAGCCGGCCTCGTGCAGCGCTTCGGCGACGCGCACGACCTCGGAAATCGGAACGTCGCCCTGGTAGGGACAGCCAAGCACCGTCGAAACGTAACCGCGAACGCGAACGCCGTCCTCCCGGGCCCGGGCCAGAACGGGCGCGAAGCGCTCCATCGACTCGGCGATCGAGCAGTTGATGTTCTTCTGGTTGAAGGCTTCCGAAGCGGCAGTGAAGACAGCCACTTCGTCGGCACCGACCTTTCGGGCGCGCTCATAACCCTTCTCGTTCGGCACCAGCACCGGGTAACGCAAGCCTTCCTTGCGCCGGATGCGACCGAAGACTTCTTCGGCGTCGGCCAGCTGGGGAATGGCCGGGGCGGCGACGAAGCTGGTCGCTTCGACCACGCCCACCCCGGTATCGGCGAGACGGTCGATCAGTTCGATCTTGACTTCGGTCGGGATCGTGTAAGGTTCGTTCTGCAGTCCGTCACGCGGCCCGACCTCGACGATGGTGACATGCTCGGTCATCGCCTCAGACGAGCTCGATGGCGATTGCCGTGGCCTCGCCGCCGCCCAGGCACAGGCTGGCGACGCCGCGTCGGCCGCCGTGCGCCTTCAGCGCGTGGATGAGGGTGACCAGGATGCGTGCGCCGCTGGCCCCGATCGGGTGACCCAGCGCGCAGGCGCCTCCGTGCACGTTGACCTTTTCGTGCGGCAGGCCGAGCTCCTTCATTGCCGCCATGGTGACGGCCGCGAAAGCCTCGTTGATCTCGAACAGGTCGACTTCTTCCGATTTCCAGCCGGCCTTGTCGAGGACCTTCCTAATGGCGCCGACCGGCGCGGTCGTGAACCATTCCGGTTCCTGCGAGTGAGTGGCGTGGGCGACGATGCGCGCGAGCGGCGTGGCGCCGCGCGACTCGGCCTCGCTTTCGCGCATGAGCAGCGTGGCGGCCGCGCCGTCGGAAATCTTCGATGAGCTGGCGGCGGTGATCGTGCCGTCCTTGGCGAAGGCCGGCCGCAGCTTCGCCATCTTGTCGATCGGACAATTGGCCGGTTCCTCGTCGGTCGCGACTTCGATCTCACCCTTGCGCGTCCGGACCGTGACCGGCGCGATCTCCTCGGCGAAGGCGTCGTCCTCGATGGCCTTCAAGGCACGCTCGACGGAGGCCTTCGAAAAGGCGTCCTGCGCGTCGCGGGTAAAGCCGTACTTGGCCACGCACTGCTCGCCGAACTGACCCATCATCTGGCCGTCGTAGGGGTTTTGCAGGCCGTCGAAGAACATGTGGTCGAGGAACTTGGCGTGGCCCATGCGCAGGCCGCGCTCGGCCATGTAGGGCGCGTTGGTCATCGACTCCATGCCGCCGGCGATCACGATATCGGCCGAGCCGGCCAGCAGGGCGTCGTGCCCCTGCATGACGGCCTTCATGCCCGAACCGCAGACCTTGTTGATCGTGGTGCAGCCGGTGGATACCGGCAGACCGGCGCCCAGCGAAGCCTGGCGGGCCGGCGCCTGGCCGAGGCCGGCGGGCAACACGCAGCCCATGATGACTTCGGAAACGTCCGCGCCGTCCACGCCGGCGTCGGTCAGGACCGCCTTGACGGCGGCCGCGCCCAGGTCGGGCGACTTGACCGGGGCGAACTGTCCCTGGAAGGAGCCGATGGCGGTGCGTCGGGCGGAAACGATGACAATGGAATCGGTCATGGGGCAAATCCGTGGGTTTGAAAACACAGCCGTCTATTATCGCAGGTTGGGCCGTCGGGTTGCGACTGCAAGCAGCCGGCGGACCGCCTGCGTCCAGACCGGCGGACGAATCGCTCCGGCAGGCGGTATGGCGATCCCGTCCCCCGCCGGCTAACATGGGGCGCGTCGAAACAAGGGGCCGCCTTGAAATTCGTGGGAGATCAGGCAGGTGGCGCAGCATCATCGGATTCTCTGGCCGTTTCTGGCGGCGCTGGTGGCAGGGGAGGTTCTGGCCCAGGTCCCGGACGTCGATCCGGACTTTCCCACCAACCAGTCCTGCACCCCCGGTCATCTCTTCGACCGCCAGGTCGGCCTGGGGCGGATCGCCAACATCGCCTATCACGACGGCTGGATCCTGACCAGCAACGTCGGCGGCGGGTCGCCGCGCTGGTGGCGTTTCACCGACACGAATGATCCGGCCAGTTTCGAGATCGTCAACGACAGCACCGCGCAAGTGCCCACCGATCACGGCACGCATGCCGCGACCAAGGTCGGCGACTGGGTCTGCGGCGCCTGGGGCTGCCGCGTGGCGCGAGACGGCATCGGCGGCCTGGTCAACCAGGGTATGCCGGCCACCGCCCCCGGGGAAATCACACACGGTTTCACGCCGCAGAACCAGCCGGGTCCCGAAGGGGGCGGACTGCATCGCCTCTACTACCCCTGGGCGCTGCCGTTCAACTGGATCCAGTACGGCGAGAACCCCGGACAGGGCCGGATCTGGCGCGGCGACGAGCTGCTGGCCGAGTGGGAGCCGCTGGCCGACCACGGCATCGCCGGCAACGCTATCCTGCTCGGCAATTACCTGTTCATGGTGTCCGACGGCTCGATGCTCGGCGTGGTGTCCTACGACATCGGTCCGCTCTTCGACTCGCCGCCGGGCCCGCCCCAGTTCCTCGACAAGCTCTCCGGCCCGTTCGGCGCCTATATCGGCACGGTGTGGGAGAACTACCTGCTGCTCTCCGGCGGCGAGCCGCGCGAACTCTTCTACGTGGTCGACTATTCCGATCCGACCAACCTCGAGCTGGTCACGACCATGAACCTCGACGGCGATCCGGCGCTCGACGCCGGCACCAACGTGCCCTACGTGCAGGTGCAGGACGAATTCGCGTTCACGCGCCGGCACAAGATCGACATGGAAACGCTCACGCCGGTACTCGAACTCGACGAAGTCGGCGACAACCGGCCGCCGGGCAGTGTCGGCGGTCAGCTCGACGTCAGCCAGTACCTCAAGCCGATCGGCAACCTGCTGATCAGCGGGGCCTACAGCTTCGGCGGGCGCGACGGGGTGGGGGTCTGGTGCCACCAGTCCGAGCCCGACACGCGCGGCCCTTATGTCGGTTATCACCTGCCCCGGCCCGGCCAGACCAATTATCCACTGGGTGCGCCGGTCAGCCTGGTCATCGCCGAGACGCTGGAGTCGTTCACCATCGTCAACGGCGAGACCGTCATCCTGCGGCCGGTCGGCGGTGAGCCGGTCGACGCCTGGGTGTCCTTCTCCCACGACAGCATCCTGACCATCACGCCCTACGAGTACCTCGAGCCGGACACGACCTACGAGGTCGTCCTGGTGGACGGCGGAATCAAGGATGCGGCGGGTAACGGCCTGTCCGGCTACTCGTTCTCCTTCTCGACCGGCGGCAGCGTGGGCGGCGGCAACGCCGCGCCGAGCATCGAGTCGTTCAGCGCGTCCCCGTCCCCGACCGAACCGGGAACGAGCGTCACCATCCAGGCAACGGCGAGCGATGCCGACGGCGATCCGCTGGAGTACCGGTTCGGATTCGGCGATGGTACGCCGACCACGGAATGGTCGTCTTCGGGCAGCGTCAGCCACACCTACGTTTCCGCCGGTCACTTCGAAGCCAAGGTACAGGTGCGGGACCTCCGGCCCGACGGCTCGGTGTCCGTCGTGACCGACACGCGCACCGTGACGGTCGCGCCACTGCCGGGAGGCCCGCTGCCGACCCGGTCCTCGACCATCGCCGTGGACGAGTCGCGGCGCCAGGTCTGGGTCGTCAACCCCGACCACGGCAGCGTGGCCCGCATGGACGCCGACAGCGGCGTGCGGCTGGCCGAAATCGACCTGACCGACGGTGCGGAATCCGGGGCGGCGCCCTGGAACCTGGCCGTTGCCGACGACGGCGAGGTCTGGATCACCCTTCGGGACGGCGACGCGGTCGCGGTCCTCGACAGCGACGGCGCGCTGATTGAGCGAATCGAGCTCGACTACGGCAGCGCGCCGCACGGCGTCGCCGTATCGGCCGATGGCGGCAGCGTCTTCGTGACCACCCACGCCGGCGGCCAGTCCGATGCCGGCAACGGCCAGCTGTTGCGTTTCGACCGGGCCACGCGAGACCTGACCGGCCGTCTGGAACTGGGCCCGGCGGCCGGCGCGCTGGCATTGAGCGGGGACGGCTCGCGCGCCTACGTGGCGAGATTCATCTCCGGGCCGCACCACGGGGAGATCTGGGAGATCGACCCCGTCGGCATGTCCCTGGTCGACAGCCTGCCGCTCTGGCGCGATCGCGGCCGGGGCGGGCTCAGCGGCGGTGGTTCGCTCGGACCGGGCGTGCCCAACTACGTGGCCGGACTGACCCTCGACCCGCACGGGGAGTGGCTCTGGTACGCGGCCATCAAGATGGACACCAATCGCGGCGAGTTCTTCGACCAGGGCACGGGCCTGAACCTGCCCCTGGCCCACGACTCGACGGTGCGTCCGATGCTCGGCCGTGTCGACCTGGATGCCGCTGGCGGGCCGGCCGAGCCCGGCGTGTCGGGGTTTTCCAATGGCCGCATCGATGCGGACAACGCCGATTCGCCATCGGCGATCGTGTTCAGCCCTCGCGGCGACTATGTGTTCTCCGCCATGCAGGGCAACGATTTCGTCATGCTCTTCGACGACCTGGCGATCCGGGACGGGGGCGGGCGAACGTCGCTCGCCCGTCTGGCCACCGGCTCGGCCCCGCGCGGACTGGCCTTCGACGCGACCGCCGAGGTGCTGTGGGTGCAGAACTTCATGAGCCGCGACGCCTCGCGCATCGACGTGAGCGCTTTTCTCGCGGACGGAAGCCGCCAGTTTCCGACGGGCGTCCATGCCACGGCGGCCGGCGAGCCGCTCGCGCCGCCCGTCGCCGCCGGCAAGCGGCATTTCTTCTTCGCCGGCAATCATCCCGAGGGCGACAACGAGATGAGCTTCGAGGGCTACATGTCCTGCGCCAGCTGTCACGTGGACGGCCGGCATGACGGGCGGGTCTGGGACTTCACGCAGCGCGGCGAGGGTCTGCGTAACACCACGGACCTTCGCGGACGCTCGGGCATGGCCCACGGCAACGTCCACTGGACGGGCAATTTCGACGAGATCCAGGATTTCGTGCTTGATATCGTCAATGAATTCGACGGCAGGGGCTTCCTCCCCGCCGGACAGTCACCCCACCCGCCGCTCGGCACCCCCAACGCCGGCCGCAGCCAGGCGCTCGACGATCTCGCCGCCTATGTGAGCTCGTTGGCCAGGGAGTCCGTTCCGCGCAGTCCCTACCGCCAGCCGAGCGGTCAGGTCACGCCACAGGCCCTGGCCGGTCGCGAAGTCTTCGAATCGCTAGACTGCGGCAGCTGCCACGATCCGCTCGAGGAATTCACGGACTCCAGCGTGGGTGCGGCCACCCTGCACGATGTCGGAACCATCCGGACCTCGTCGGGAAGCCGGCTCGGCCAGCCGCTGACCGGGATCGACACCCCGACGCTGTTCGGCGTGTGGGACGGCGCGCCGTATTTCCACGACGGCTCGGCGCGTACGCTCGAGGACGTCTTCGTCGTCGCCGGCGGCAACACCTACCAGGCCGAGGACGCCGATCTGGCGGGTGGCGCCAGCATTCCGGGCTTCATCGAGATCAACTGGGACAGTTCCTCGCACGGCGCGTTGGTGCAGCTCGGCGACGACGGGGCCAGCGTGACCTTCAACGGCGTGGACGGCGGTAGCGGGGGCGCCGGCGCGATCGAACTGCGCCACATGCCGGCCAGCCCCGGCACGCTGAGGCTGCGAGTCAACGGCGACCTCATCGAGGATCGTTCCTTCGAGCAGCAGCGCACGCATTTCGAGTGGCAGCCGCTCCGGTTCGAGGACGTGCCGCTCGAGGCCGGTACCGACAATACCGTGAGGATCGAGCGGCTGAGCGTTTCGAGCTGGCGCAGCCTGGCGCTGGATGAAATCGTGGTGAGCACGGCCGACGATCTCGCGGCAGCCGCGCCGCATCGCGTGGTGCAGTCGCTCGACGCCGGCGCTCGCGCCGACCTGCTCGCCTGGCTGCGTCAACTGGACGGGCGAGACGAGCAGGGTGCGATCGTCGATCCCGACCGGATCTTCCGCGACGCGTTCAGGCAGTGACGGAATGAATCGCGGATACGCTTCAGAGAAGGACTGACCGGATCGCTTTTCGGAAGCACTTGCGGCATTATCGGGCACAGTCTTTTCGACAGCGATGACCATGCAGCGCCAGGGCGAGTCGCCACCGCCTTCACTGAGAATCGCCAACGGGTTCCGGTTCGGCGAATGGGAAGTCCTGCCGCGGGAAAACCTTCTCAGGCGGGGCAACGCCCGTCGAAAGATCGAGCCCAAGGTCATGCGCCTGCTGGTGCTTCTGGCCGGCCGTCTCGACGCGCCGTGGACCAAGGAAGAGCTGATGGACGAACTCTGGCCCGCGGCGGACGCCGGCGAGAGTTCGCTTACGCGTGCGGTCAGTGAACTGCGCCGGTCGCTGGATGACAAGCGGAGCAACGCCCGCTACATCGATACGATACAGAACGTCGGCTACAAGGCCATCGCGCCGCTGCGTCCGCTCGACGCCGCCACCGTGGCCGGAGCCGAGGGCCTGCGCCGCCAGGCGCCCCAGCGGGACGGCAGCATCGAGGCGCTGGACATGGCCGCCTACCTGATCGCGCGGCGTAACGGGAGCGATTGCGTCGCCGCGCTCGAAATCCTGCACGACACAACCGAGCACCACCGTGGACTGGCCGAGGCGCACGCCATGATCGGCGTCGCGGAACGCCTGGTGCAGCTCTACTGCGACCGGCCGCTGGCCGTGCACGGTCAGCGATCGAGGGAAGCGGCCGAGCGGGCCGTCGAGCTGGACCCGCACTGCGCGCTGGCGTGGGGCGTGCTCGCCAGCCTCGACCGTGATGCCTGGCGCTGGCAGTCGGCGCTCGATCGATTCGAACGCGCCATGGCGCTCGACGACGACAACGCCTTCATCCTGCACGATTACGCCGAACTGCTCTGGAACCTGGGCCGTCTGGAAGAGGCACGCGCGACGATGAAACGCTGTTGCGAGATCAATCCGGTCGGGGCCGGCGAGCGGCTGATCCACGCCTGGATCTCCCTTCATTTCGACGAGGATGCGGCGTGGCGACAGGTGACCATGGCCCGGCAGCTGGGCTGCGATGCAGTTTTCGCCGACAACCTCGAGTGCTTTTTGCTGCATCGTGCCGGCTGGTCGCAGACGGGCATCGAGCGCTGGCACGAACTCAATGCGCGGCGACGGGACGACCGCTTCTGGATGTGGCCGCGCCTGCTGCTGGAAGGTCTGACCGGCTCAGGCAATGGATCGAGGCTTGTTCAGTCGATCCGGCGCCAGGTGGTCGACCGGGAGATCGATGCCGGCGTCGCCGTGTTCATCTTCGACCTTTCGGGCCAGCTCGACGAAGCGTTCGCGCTCGCCGAACACGCACTCGAGGATCGAAGCCTGTTCATCGTCGATCCCTGGCTGTCTGAACGACAGGCATTCCGGGGCGATCGTCGCTTCCCGGAGCTGCTCGAGCGAGCGGGGCTGGACGGGAGAACCTGCCCCTGGCTGGCGGAGGCCGAGACGCGGTGACTGGAGGTTTCGGGGCGGCTCGTTGTAGGGGAGGTGTTTCAGTGATCATTCGTCAGTGCGTCCGTGCGTCAGTAGTCAGTACGTCAGTGGTCAGTACGTCAGTGGTCAGTGGTCAGTAGTCTGTACGTCAGTAGTCTGTACGTCAGTAGTCAGTAGTCAGTAGTCAGTAGTCAGTAGTCGGCCGCACGGCCGCACAGACGCACAGCCGCACAGACCACTCCCCTAGGAACCCCCTAGGAACTCCATCGGGCCTCACTTTCTCTTCAAGTCGCGGGACTAACCAAAATCTAACCTTTTCCTCGCAAGCACCCGATTCCGCCTTCGACGGATCGGGAATTACAACTGCCTTGAATACGAGGAGAAGACGATGCATTGCAACCGTAACCGGCTCTTTCGAGCGATCAGGCTGGGTCTCGCCGCGGGTCTGATCGGTGCCAGTGCGCTGGCCTGGGCGCAGGAGAGCGAACCTGATGCCGATCAGAACGAAACAGAAGAACAACAGCGCGAAGAGGGGGCACAGCTCGATCGCGTCGAGGTCACCGGCTCACGCATTCGCCGTCTCGACGTCGAAGGACCCAATCCCGTCCAGATCTTCGACCGCGACTACATCGATTCGACCGGCGCGCAGACCGTTGCCGACTTCCTGTTCCAGGCGCAGTTCGCCGGTCCCGGCCTGTTCAACGAGAATGCGACGCTGAGCCAGTACCAGGGTTCGGCCTTCTTCGATTCGCGCGGGCTGGGCGCGGCCTACACGCTGGTGCTGATCGACGGCAAGCGCCTGCCGATCACGCCCCTGGGCGGCACGCAGGCCGCCGATATCAACCAGCTGCCGATCGCGGCGGTCGAGCGTATCGAGTACCTGTCCGACGGCGCCTCGGCGATCTATGGCTCGGACGCGATCGCCGGCGTCATCAACGTGATCACCAAGCGCGACTTCCAGGGGCTCAACCTTCGCGGGCAGGCCGGCACGGCGGACGACGGCGACGCGACCCGCCTGTCGTCCGAGATCGTCGGCGGCGCCACGGGCGATCGCTGGCGTGCTCTGGTGGCTTTCGACTGGTACAAGCAGTCGGACATCGAGGCGTCGGACCGTCCGCTGGCCGAATCCGCCATCGCGCCCGACGGTACGGACGGGCGAAGCCCGACCGGGCTGCCCGGAACCTTCATCACCGTGGATCCGGAAACCAGCGATTTCCTCGAGGCCATTCCACAGGAAGGATGCCCCGAATCAAGCTTGCGCCCGACCGAGGTCGCGGCAACCGGTTTCGACTGTTCCTACAACTTCGCGCGCCTGTACGACATCGTGCCCGCCAGTCGCAGCTACAACCTGTTCTCGAAGTTCCAGTACGACTTCACTTCGCGACTGATGGCGACCTTCCAGTGGCGGCACTCGAATACACAGATCAAGGTGCGTAACGGCGCCGCGCCGGCATTCTTCTTCCTCGGTCCCGAGGACAACCCGACCGGCCAGCCGGCCTTCTTCCTGAGGCGATTCGTCGATGCCGGGCCCAGGGCGCGTGATACCACCAACACCACCAATTCGTTCCTGGCGCAGCTCGACTACAACATGGGCATGCACGATCTGCAGGTCTATGCCCTGGGTGCGGAAGTCGAGAACAACCAGGTCGGCGTGTCAGGGCAGATCTCCGAGCGGCGCATCGAGGAGGCCGTGGCCGACGGGACCTTCGACCCGCTGCAGACCTACGACCCCCAGTTCTTCATCGATGAGGGACTGGCCGTGGGCACGCAGCGCCAGGCCACGGGCGACCAGACCACCGTGGGGACGACGCTGAGCGGGTTCCTGCCTTTCGATCTGGGCGGCATGCCGGTCGGTTACGCCGTAGGCGGATCCTGGCTGGACGAGTCGTACTTCGACATCAGCGACGGTGATGCCGTCGACCGGGACATCGCTGGCGGCGCAGGTTCCTTCGGGGGCGGTGATCGACAGACGACGTCCTTCTTCGGTGAGATCAATGCCAACCCCCTCGAACAGTTCGAGGTGTCCCTGGCGGCCCGGCACGACGACATCAAGGACATCGGGAGCGAAACGACTTACCGGGCGTCGGCATCCTACCGGCCGACGGATGCGCTCCTTCCGCGCGCCGTCGCTGGGCAATCTTTACCTGGGGCAGTCCTTCGGCGTCATCCGGGCGGTCGACACGACCTTCTGCAACCAGGTCACCAACAACCCCGATTCGACCCAGGAGGAAATCGACGCGGCCTGCCGCACGCGCGAGATCCGCTCGCTGTCCGGGGGCAATCCCGAGCTCGATCCCGAGACGTCGACCTCCTGGTCGGCCGGCCTGGCCGTCGAGCCGCTCGATCGCCTCGTGCTCAAGGCCGACTACTGGAACATCGAGGTCGAGGGCAAGGTCGGATCGCTGAGCGTTCAGGAGATTCTCAACAACGAGGAGCGCTTTCCCAACCTGGTCAACCGCGTCAACGGCCAGCTCACGGCCCAGGACGCCTTCGTGCGTTCCAACCTGCAGAACCTGACGGTCGAGGAGGGCAGCGGTGTCGATGTCAGCGTGCTCTACAACTTCGATACCGGAATCGGCCGCTTCGGTATCGATCTGCGAACGCACTACCTGCTCGAGTACCTGCGCCAGACCAGCGCGCTCCAGCCGCTCTGCGACGACGCCGGGACCACCAGCGAACCGGAATGGCGCGCCAATCTGCAGCTGCGCTGGCAGACGGGGCGATGGGACAGCTCGGCGCTGGTGCGCTACGTCGGTGAAACGGAGGACCTGGTCGGTGGCCGGGAAGGCGGCACCTGCACCATCGCAGAGGGCGGGCGCGTTCGTTCGGTGGACGGCTACACGCAGGTCGATCTGCAGACGAGCTACGTGTTCGACGCGGGGACTCGCCTGACGCTCGGCATCCGCAACGTATTCGAAGAAGAGCCGCCGTTCTCCGAAATCGCAGCCGGTGGCTGGCCGTGGTTCGACCAGGCGCTCTACGACATTACCGGCCGCTCGTTCTACCTGCGCGCGGATCATCGATTCTGAGCGCGGCAACAGGTGCTTCCTGATGGATTTGTGCTCCATCAGGCTCTCTTGCCCGGCGGCCCTCCGCCGGGCTTTTTTTATTCCATAGGTTTCAGGGTTCAGGTTTCAGGGTTCAGGGTTTAGGAAAAGGAAGGGATCCGAGTCCCGGATTCCGGGGCGTTTGGTGGAGGCTGCCATTGATTTGCCGGGAAGCCACAGGTGATTCGCTCTGGTTGCTGTAGCAGAAGCCTGGGCGGTGGACGGTGGGCGGAAGACGGGTGGTGGAGGATGAGGTGGATTGGGCCCGCCGGTTGGGCGGGCTCTGGGCTTAGCCTTCGGGTCGTTCGGCCCGGTCGGCGGGTACGTAGCGACCGTCGAAGACGGTCTCGAAGCCGGACCCGTCGACGGACTGTTGCCAGTGCTGGCGCACGATGCCGTCTTCGAGCGGAATCCAGCTGATGCGGTCGGTGATCTCGCGGCCCTGGCGATCGGTGCGTGTTCCCTGCAGCGTCATTCGGTCCTCCTGCCA
>JAAAPE010000015.1 GCA_009908385.1 Gammaproteobacteria bacterium | reverse complement strand
GGCGGAGCCGTCGCCGTGGAGAATCACGCGGATGTGGTCGCAGTGGCCGGCAAGGGCTTCGTCGATCGAGTTGTCGACGACCTCGAAGACCATGTGGTGCAGGCCCGTGCCGTCATCGGTGTCGCCGATGTACATGCCCGGTCGCTTGCGGACGGCATCGAGGCCCTTGAGGACCTTGATGCTGGTAGAGCCGTAATTGTCTTGCGCCATTTGGATGCGGTTTCCAGGAAGGTTTGCGCACGCCGCGGGATCGATGCCTCGAGCCCGCGGAACTCCATCGCGGGATTATATCACTGCGGAGAAACCCACCCCTGTTCCACGTGGAACATCCTCGCCGCGACCGGGGATTCGCGCGTCGCGGTAATCCAGCTCTGTACCGACTCGCGTCCGAGCCAGGTCAGCAGCGCGTCGAGGTGCGGCGCGTCCAGCTCCGACACCGGGTCGTCGACGAGCAGCAGCGGCGCCAGCGATTGCCCGTCGGCCAGCAGTCGATACTGAGCCAGCAGCAGCACGACGGCGATCAACTTCTGCTGTCCGCGCGACATTTCCGCGGCGGCGCGCTTCTCGCAGCTCAGCACCAGTTCGGCCCGGTGCGGGCCCTGGCGGGTAAAGCCGCGCTCGCGATCGCGGTCGCGCTGGTCGCGCAGCATTTCGGCCAGCCCACTGTCCGCGGCGTGACCCGACCGATATCGGAGCGACAGCGGCCCGGGCAGACGAAAGCCCAGCTCGCCTTCCACCCGCTCGACGTGGCCGGACAGCCGCCCCACCAGAGCGCGGCGGGCGCGGCCGATCACCTCCGCCGCCCGGAGGAACTCGGGTTCGAGTGCGTCCAGCACGGCGTCCGGGGCCTGGGACTTCAGCGCGGCGTTGCGCTGCTTGAGCAAGCGCGCGAAGCGCTGCCATGCGGCCAGATAGCCATGTTCCACGTGGAACAATTGCCAATCGAGGAACTGACGCCGCCGATCGGGGCCGCCGTCGATCAAGGCGTGGCTACCCGGCTCGATCAGGGTCAGGGGAAGCAGTGCGGCGAATTCGCTGATGCGCTGACAATCGCGCCCGTCGATGCGGCCGCGCCAGCCCTCGGCGTTTCGTTCCACCCCCAGGCGGTGGTCACTGTCGCCGCGCCGGGCGACCACGGTCAGTGCGGGCACGCCGTTCTGGATCACGCGACCAATCCGGGCGGATCGGAAGGATCGGCCGCGCGCGAGCAGGAAAATGGCTTCGAGAATGCTGGTCTTACCCGCGCCATTGGGACCCTGGAACCAGTTCAGACCCGGCCCCGGGGCCAACTCGAGGGGTTCGAGATTGCGAACCCCGCGAATCGAGAGATGCGCCAGGCTCAAGAGCCCGGGTACCGCGAATCGACTCCGTCGGTTCCCGACATCGCAGCCGACGAGCCTAAAGCTTCAGCGGCATGACCACCTGCCGAACCGACTCGCTGTCCGGATCGGTCACCAGGCAGGAACTGTTGGCGTCCTTGAGCGAGATGGCCACCTTTTCGCCTTCCATCGATCCCAGGGCGTCGAGCAGATAGTTCACGTTGAATCCCACCTTGAGCTTTTCGAAGTCGTGCTCCGCCTCGACCTCTTCAGTGGCTTCTTCCTGCTGCGGGTTGTGCGCGACGATGCGCAGCGTATCCGGCAGCATCTCCAGGCGCACGCCCCGGTACTTCTCGTTCGACAGGATCGCGGCACGCTGCAACGCGTGGGTGAACTCGTTTCGATCCACCTTCATCGGATCCTCGGAAAGCAGCGGGATCACCGCCTCGTAGTCGGGGAAGCGCCCGTCGATCAGTTTGGTCGTCATCACGATGCGCTCCCGATCGACCCGCAGGAAGCCCTGGCCGAGCATGATCTTGAGCGGCTCGTCGATGTCCTCGAGGATCCGGTTGAGCTCCATGACCCCCTTCCGGGGCACGATCACGCTGCGCATCTCACCATCGATCCCGGCTTCCGTTTCGGCCAGCGCCAGGCGATGACCGTCGGTGGCGACGGCGCGCAGCTGGCCCTCGCGGAACTCAAGCAGCAGGCCGTTGAGGTAGTGGCGGACGTCCTGCTGGGCCATTGCGAAGGAGGTCTTTTCCAGCAGCCAGCGCAAACGCCCCTGGTTGACCTCGTAGGTCTGCAAGGTCTCGGCCTGGTCACTGGAAGGAAACTCGCTCGCCGGCAGCGTCGCCAGGCTGAAGCGACTGCGTCCAGCGTGGACGGCCAGCTTGTCGTCGTTGAGCTGTACGTTGATCTGCACGCCCTCGGGCAAGGCACGGCAGATATCCACCAGCTTGCGGGCCGGAACCGTGATCGAGCCTGTCTGGGCCACCTCGGCCTGCGCCCGGGCGACGACCTCGACTTCCATGTCCGTACCGGTGATCCGCAATCCCTCATCGACGGCCTCAACCAGGAAATTGGCCAGAACGGGCAGCGTTTGCCTGCGTTCGACCACGTTCACCACCTGGGAGATCGGCGCCAGCAGCGTCTCACGTGGAATAGAGAACTTCATGATTGCTCCTTCATGTCGAGGCAGTCCGTTGACTGTTTCTGTTTTTGTTTATAAAGAAAAAAACCAGTAGCAGTAGGGGCTGTTGAAAACGTTGTATATCCACTTTACCCTTTATAATCAGTCGCTTGAGATAAGCAAGCCGGCTTGATAACCGGCCGGACATTCTGTTGACCGATTGTGGATAAGTGCGGCGGCTCGTTTTGTCCACAGCTTCTTCAGCTTCTCCCCACAGCTTCTTGATTCAACTGGTCAGTTCCCGCATCAGGCGAGCCCGTTCCTCTCTCAGGCGCCCGTCGGATTCACACAAGCTCTCGATTTTACGACACGCGTGGAGCACTGTCGTGTGGTCGCGGCCGCCGAAAGCGTTTCCGATCTCGGGCAGTGAATGTTCAGTCAGATCCTTGGCCAGGAACATGGCCATCTGACGCGGACGGGCGATCGAACGACTGCGACGCCGCGACAGCAGGTCGGCGACGCGCATCTGATAGTAGTCGGCCACCACTTTCTGGATGTTCTCGATGGTGATCAGCCGGTCGTGCACGGCCAGCACGTCGCGCAGGATTTCCTGCGTGTAGTCGATGTCGATCGTGCGCCCGGAAAAATTAGCGTGGGCGATCAGCGAATTGAGCGCGCCCTCGAGATCGCGAACGTGGGAGCGGATCCGCCGTCCGATCAGGAAGGCGACATCGTCGGCCAGCGCCATGCCCTTCTCGGCCGCCTTCTTCTGCAGGATGGCCACCCGTGTCTCGAAGTCGGGCGGCTCGATCGAAACGGTCAGGCCCCAGCCGAACCGGGAGCGCAGGCGCGCCTCGATGCCATCGACTTCCTTGGGGTAACGGTCGCAGGTCAGGATGATCTGCTGGCGCGATTCCAGCAGCGCATTGAAGGTATGGAAGAACTCTTCCTGCGACCGATCCTTGCCGCCGAAGAACTGGATGTCGTCGATCAGCAGCGTATCGACGGACCGGTAACGGCGCTTGAAATTGTCGATGCTGTCGCGGCGAAGCGCCTGAATCATCTCGCTGACGAAGGTCTCCGAATGCAGATACATGACCTTGGCGCCGGGATTGGCGTCGGCGATGTGCCGGCCGGCCGCGTGCAGGAGGTGCGTCTTGCCCAGGCCCGTCGAGCCGTAGATCAGCAGCGGGTTGTAGACCGTTCCGGGGCTGTTGGCGACCTGTCGGGCTGCGGCGAAGGCCAGCTCGTTGGACTTGCCGAGCACGAAGTTGCCGAAGCCGTAGCGGTCGTCGAGCCCGAACGAGGCGCCCTGAGGTGCCGCCTCCCGCTCGCGCCGGGCCGGCGCCCGGTGTCCCACGTCGATGGTGACGTCCGAGCGCTCGAAGCCGTGCCCGGCGAAGAAGTCGCGCACCATGTCGAGATAGTGCTGGCGCACCTGGTCGCGGACCAGGTCGTTGGGTGCGGTCAGGCGGACCCCGCCGCCGCCGTTGCCGTTCCCGGCCAGCTGCAGCGGACGGATCCAGGTGTTGAGATCCTCAAGCGGCACGTGGTGCTCCAGGCGTTCCAGGCACTGTTGCCAGAGGGTCTCTACCTGTTCGTGTTGCAGCCGTTCGGTCATAAGTCGTCCAGTCTAGTCGGGATGGCGGGTAAAATCACCCGCGCACGGCCGCCGCAACGGCCTCATGGCCGGATCGCGCGCGTTGACATAAGCTCTCCGGAAACGTTATGCTTGATGTCTTTTGTTAGGCTCCTGTGCGCCGTCGGCGCGCAGGTTCGTGGTGGTTCTGTTTCTTGAAGAAACGGCGCCGCACGGGCCGCCGCTCATTCTATCGCCAACAGTTTACGGATTCGGTCATGAAACGGACATTCCAACCTTCCAGAATCAAGCGTCTTCGCCGCCACGGTTTTCGTGCGCGAATGGCGACCAAGTCGGGGCGCGCCATCATCAACGCCCGCCGCGCCAAGGGTCGCAAGCGCCTGGCCGCCAACCCGGGCCGATAAGTCCTTCGGCGGATGCCACGGCGGCATCGCCTGCCCCGAACGGCGCGCCTGCTCGACCGGGCCCAGTTCAAGGCGGTTTTCGATGCCCGCCGTTCCCGAGGAAATTCGTACTTCCGGGTTCACTACGCCGCCTCGGACGCGGCGCGGCTGGGCATCGCGGTTTCCCGTCGCGTCTCGAAACGCGCGGTGGACCGCAACCGGATCAAGCGCCAGGTTCGCGAGACCTTTCGCCTGTGGCGCGACAAGCTCGAATCCTTGGACTACGTGGTCGTGGCCCGTTCGGCAGCTCGTGATGCCGATCGCCGCGTACTGAAAGAACAACTCGAACAACTCTGGCAGCGGTTTAGCGACGAACCATGAATACGCGCAGTTTCCTTCTTCTACTCATCGGCCTTCTGGGCTTCATGGTTTACCTGGAGTGGCAGAAGGACTACGCGTCGCCGTCCGATCCTGCCGCCGAGAGTGGCCGGCCCACTGCGACCGAACCCACCGCTCAGTCAGAGGCAACCGGCAACGCAAGCGGCCCTGGC
>JAAAPE010000134.1 GCA_009908385.1 Gammaproteobacteria bacterium | reverse complement strand
AACCACGACCGCACTCGCGCCGGAGCAGAGGTTGGTAGCGTCGATGTTGGAGAATACCGACGGATCGGAGATGATCGCTTCGCCCTGCAGGCCTTCAAGCGAGCCGTCGCCGGTGAAGGTGAAGGTTACGTCGACCGAGTCTCCCGGCAGCCCCGACTCGTCGCTGAGCGCGACTTCCGTCTGGGCGACCGCGGAGGCCATGAAGCCGCATGCGAGCAGTGCACCGGCCAGTTTCAAGAAAATCGTCTTGGTCATCACTTTATCCTGCATCGAATGTGAATTTTAGTTCGGGATTCTACGAGGCGATTAGTTCTGGTACGTGCCGATGACGCAGATCGCGTCGAACACGTTGATCGAACCGTTTTCGTCGCAGTCGGGCTGACCAGCGGTCATCATGCCGCTCTGGTATTCGCCGATCACGGCAATGGCGTCGAAGACGTTGATGCTTGTGTCGTCGTTGGCGTCGGCGACGAGGAGACGGCCCGGACGGTCGATGCGCCGCGAGTCGAAGTCGTCGAAATCAACCGTTCCGCCTGTGTTGGCACCGTTCACGTTGCCCAGGTGGGCGTTGACGATGGACAGGCCACTGGTGTCCATGGACGCGGCCATCATGTCGGTACCGTCGAGCGAGAAGACCGGCTGCGCGGCAGCATCGGCTTCCCAGACGAACTCCATCGAATGCCAGCCGGTGCCCACACCGGTGAAGGTCACGTCGCTGGGCGTGCCGCCATTGTCGTAAACGCGCAGAGTCAGGTCGCCGGCATTGGGATCGTTGTACCAGACCTGGATCTGGTCGTTGGTGCCGTCGTCGGCGCCGAAGACCTGCACCGCGCCCGAGCCGGCGTTGTCCAGGAACGCGTAGAAGCGGGCGATGTAAGTGCCTTCGCTCTGCGGCGAATCGTCCGTCACGAAACGGGCGGTGCCGTCGACGTCGACCTGAAGGCCGCAGGGGCCGCCGTAACGGCGGTTCTGGCCGTCACCGGTTTGCAGGCCGGCATCCGAGTCGGAGAGACCGGGCTGACCGCCGGTCCAGTTCTGGACCGTACAGGTCTGGGCCTGCGCATTGAAGGCGAAGCCCATGCAGGCAGCAAGGGCGATGCCCGACAGGAGGGCTCTGCGTCCGTCCGTAAAGAATTTCATACTCGTTCCTCTTTTATGAATATTGGGCTGTTGTCAGTTTCCGAATCCGTTGTCCCCGTCCGCCACGGTAGGGCGAAAATCGTTCGCATGGCACCGCGACAGACTCTGACGGAGCCCGACAAGGATCAACACCGGGTCGAGTGTAGCCCATGGCAATGCAGGCTGCAACCGAGCCGCGCGGCCCTTTTTCGGCTCCTTCACCCCATAAATACGCAAAGGGGCGGCGATCGGTGTCAGAAAATTTCCGGCCCTGCCAAGAAACCCGGTCAGGGGCCGGGCAGCGGGCCTCCATCAAGGTGATAGACGCCGAGGACTGGACGGGATTGACTGCGCCAGCTTCGCTGGCTTGCCCTTCGCTCCGCTTCGGGTTGCTCCGGCGGCTGCGCCGCCTGCGCATCGACCTCGCATGCGCTCGGGTCGAACAAGGGGTTCGAATCGATCATCTCCCCCAGCCAAACACGAAAAAACCCGGCCAGGGGCCGGGCTCTTTCGTGTTTGGCTGGGGGAGAGGGATTCGAACCCCCGCTGACGGAGTCAGAGTCCGTAGTCCTACCACTAGACGATCCCCCAAGAGATCGTTTCCTGCGCCTCCGATACCGATCGAAGGGATTCGGGGCCCGGATTGTCGTGCCAGGTGGTGACGGGCAGCGCGGAGAGACCGGAGTGTACGTTGCAGTACATGAGGATCTCGAGCACTGGCCGGCGCCGCCTGGGGCGGCAAGCCGGGTTCCGAATCAGCGCTTGGAGTACTGGGTGGCCTTCCGGGCCTTGTGCAGACCGATCTTCTTGCGCTCGACCGCGCGGTCGTCGCGCGTGACGAAGCCGGCCTTGCGCAGCGAGCCGCGCAGCTCTTCGTCGTACTCCAAGAGGGCACGCGTCAGGCCCAGGCGAATCGCGCCGGCCTGCCCGGTGGTGCCGCCGCCACTGACGGTCACGTTGACGTCGAAGCGGTCCATCAGCTCGACGAGTTCGAGCGGCTGCCGGACGATCATCTGGGCCGTCTTGCGACCGAAAAATTCGTCGAGGGGCTTGCGGTTGACGGTGATCTGGCCGTTGCCGCGGCGCAGGAAAACGCGTGCGCTCGAGGTCTTGCGTCGGCCGGTGCCGTAATACTGTTCGGTTGCCATATCTATTCAGTCGTTCCTGATCGTTACAGTTCCAGCGGCTGCGGCTGCTGGGCGGCGTGCGGATGCTCGGCACCGGCATAGACCTTGAGCTTCTTGAGCATCGAACGGCCCAGCGGACCACGCGGCATCATGCCCCTCACCGCCAGCTCGATGACCGTCTCCGGTCGCTTTTCGAGCTGCTTTTCCAGGGTGATCGACTTCATGTTGCCGATGTATCCGGTGTGGTGGTAGTAGACCTTGTCGGTCATCTTGCGGCCGGTGGCATGCACCTTGGCGGCGTTGATGACCACGACGTAGTCGCCGGTGTCCACGTGCGGCGTGAATTCCGGCTTGTGCTTGCCGCGCAGGCGGCGAGCGATTTCAGTGGCCAGACGGCCCAGCGTCTTGCCGTCGGCGTCGATCAGGTGCCACTGGCGGCGCACGTCTTCTGCCCTGGCGCTGTAGGTTTTCATGATTCCGTTCGCTCGCTGAATTGAGAACGTTGCAGTAAAGAGCGGGAATTCTACAGCAAGCACCATCACCCTGCAACAGCCGAACGAGGCGATTCTCAGTCGCTCTCCGGCGGCTCTGGGGGCAGCATCAGCCGCTCCACCGGGCGCCCTTCCACCAGGTGGGACTGAATGATTTCGTCAAGGTCGGCCTCGTCGATATAGGTGTACCAGACCCCTTCCGGGTAGACGACGAGGCAAGGCCCTTCCTCGCAGCGATCGAGGCAGCCGGCCGTGTTGGCACGGGCGCCGCCGGCACCCGCCAGGCCCAGCTCCTTGAGCCGCGACTTGACGTATCCGCGCAGACGACCGGAATCGCAATAGCCGCAGGAAGGCCGCTCGGCGCCTTCGGCACGCTTGTTGGTGCAGAAGAACAGGTGGTAGCGGTAGTAACTCACTGCTCGCCGAACTTGTAGACGAGGTTGGCCGTGGTGAGCGTATCGGTCTTGTCCACGCCCGGGCCGGCATCGGTGTTGTGGCGCACGGCCGCGGAAAGCTTCAGCGCGAACCGTGAGTTGATGGCCACGTTCAGCGCGAGTTCGTTCTCGGCGAAGGTATTGTCGCTGCCGGCCTCGATCAGCGTGACGTTGGTGAGGCTGGCCGTCTCCGAGATCGTCCAGGCGTAGTCGCCTGACAGGCGCGCGATGACATTCGTTTCGGTGCCGGCCAGCGGATCTTTCGGCTCGGAACGCCGCACACCTGGACCAACTTCGACCGACAGTGCATGGCGATCGGTATCGACGAGCTGCCGGCCGTAACCGACCGACAGGCTGCCCTGGTAGTCGTAACTCGAGAACTCGTCCTGGTCGTATCGCAACGCACCGAACAGGTAGGACTTATCGCTGAAGTTGTAGCCCGACTTGTAAGCCAGCGTGTAGCGCTCCGCATTGAGCTCACCATCGTCGGACGAACGCAACGCGGTCAGGCGCAGGTTGTTGCGCCATTTCTTCGATTTGCGTTCGAACTGCAGGCCCAGGTTGAGGGTTTCGGTGTCGGAATTGCCGCGGGCCACGACCAGGCCGAACTCGCCCTTGCCGGACCACTCGGCCGCGTCGGCCGGGCACACCAGCCAGCCGCACATCAGGATCATCGCGAAAGATTGCATGGAAAGCCGTGTCTTGTTCTTCTTGCTCGAGCGCTCGGCACGCATGGACAGTGAAATCACGTCGATGGTTCCTCGATTCATGAATCTTTTTGGCGAAGGCGCGAGTATAGACGGTGTAGCATCTGGAGTCCGTCAAGCCACCGCCGGGTTACCGCCATGAGAGAAACCACTACCCTCGACCGCCTGATCGGTGAAATCGACGGCGGCCTGCGCGCCGCCTTCGGCCCCCCGCCGAGCGGCACCCGCCCGTCACCGGCGCGGGAAATCGAAGCACCCGGGCTCGATGAGGCCGAGCGCCGGCTCACCGCCGGGCTGATGCGCGTGAACCACGCGGGGGAAGTTTGCGCCCAGGCGCTCTACGCCGGCCAGGCGGCGACCGCGCGCAGCAGCGAGGTGCGCGGCCAGATGGCCGAGGCCGCCCACGAGGAAGAAGACCATCTCGCCTGGTGCGCCGAGCGCCTCGAGGAACTCGGCAGCCGCCCCAGCCTCCTCAACCCGCTCTGGTACGTCGGCTCCTTTTCCATCGGCGCGGCCGCCGGCTTCGCCGGCGACCCGTGGAGCCTGGGCTTCGTCGAAGCGACCGAACGCCAGGTCGAGGCCCACCTCGAGGAACACCTCGATCGCCTGCCGCTCCAGGACCGCCGCTCGCGCGCCATCATCGCGCAGATGAAGGAAGACGAGGCCCGCCACGCCCAGATGGCCCTCGACAGCGGCGCGACGATCCTGCCCGCGCCGGTGCAGCGCCTGATGTCGCTCAGCGCCGGCATCATGAAAGCGGTGGCGTTCCGAGGTTTCAGGTTTCAGGTTTCAGGTTTCAGGTTTCAGAAAAGGCTAAGGGGTTCGGGGTTCCGGGGCATTTGGCGAAGCCGGATGCACGGTGCCGATAAGTCTGACGCCCTGCACGCCGGGCGCTGAGAGGAATTCGGGAGACGCGCGAGCCTGGCCCACTCCACCTCAGGCGCACCCCGGGCCTTCCCGGCGCAGCCGGCCATCCAGGCGTCACGGGCCGCCTGTAACCTGAACCCTGAAACCTCTTCCCCAAAACCCGAACACCCCACCAGATCGCCGGAACCCCGAACCCGGAACCCCTTGCTTGATCAACCCCTGATAATCCGCCGGCGGATCTCGCCGGAGACCATGTCGATGGCCAGCACGATCAGGATGGTCAGGACCAGTACGGCCGCCGCCTTGTCGAAGTGACGGTAGC
>JAAAPE010000060.1 GCA_009908385.1 Gammaproteobacteria bacterium | reverse complement strand
TGCAGGCCGGAGCCGGCCGCGATGCGGCGCTTGCGCGAGCCCTTGATGATGTCGGGAAAGCGTCGCTCCTTGGGCGTCATCGAGTTGATGATCGCGACCATGCGCCGGGTCTGGGTGTCGTTGACCTGCGACTTGACCGCGTCGGGGAGGTTGCCCATGCCCGGCAGCTTGTCCATCAGGGCGCCCATGCCGCCGAGCTTGTCCATCTGCAGCAGCTGGTCCCGGAAATCGTCCAGGCCGAAGCGCCGGCTTCCCTTGCCGACCTTGCCGGCGAGCCTCTTCGCCTGCTTCTGGTCGACCTTGCGCTCGACTTCCTCGACCAGGCTGAGCACGTCGCCCATGCCCAGGATGCGCGAGGCCAGGCGGTCGGGATGGAAGGGCTCGAGCCCGTCGATCTTCTCTCCGGTCCCCAGGAACTTGATCGGCGCGCCTGTGATGTGGCGAACCGAGAGCGCCGCACCACCGCGCGCGTCGCCGTCGGTCTTGGTCAGCACGACGCCGCTCAGCGGCAGCGCCTCGTGAAAGGCCTTCGCGGTGTTGGCGGCGTCCTGGCCGGTCATGGCATCGACCACGAACAGCACTTCGGCCGGATTCACGGCCGAGTGCACCCGGCGGATCTCGTCCATCATCGCCTCGTCGACCGCCAGGCGACCGGCGGTATCGAGGATCAGCACGTCGGCGAACTGCTTGCGCGCCCGGTCGACCGCGTCCTCGGCGATGCGAACCGGATCGGCCGCCTCCTCGGAGCGGAAGAAGCCGGCATCGACCTGTCCGGCCAGGGTTTCGAGCTGGTCGATGGCCGCGGGACGGTAGACGTCGCAGCTCGAAAGCATCACCTTCTTCTTGTGGCGCTCCTGGAGGAGCTTCGCGAGCTTGCCGGCGGTGGTGGTCTTGCCCGCGCCCTGCAGGCCGGCGAGCAGGATGACCACCGGCGGCTGGCGGTCAAGCGCCAGCGGCGCCTGCTCGTCGCCGAGGACGTGCTTGAGCTCTTCGTGGACGACCTTGACCAGGGCCTGGCCGGGCTTGAGGCTCCTGGTGACCTCCTGCCCCACCGCGCGATCGCTGACCCGGGCGATGAAATCCTTGACCACGGGCAGCGCGACATCGGCCTCGAGGAGCGCGACGCGCACCTCGCGCAGGGATTCGCGGATGTTGTCCTCGGTCAGGCGCCCGCCGCTGCGCAGCCTTTCGAGCGAACCGGACAGTCGTTTGCTGAGCTGATCAAACATGAGAATGCTTCTTACGAATAGCTATCTAGACATTATACTGGGCAAGAGTTTCCCGCACCCGGTCATCATTGGACAAGCTCACCTTCTTTCAGCTGATACCGATCGTCATCTACCTGGGCGCGACCGCCGACCTGGTGCTGGCGCAGGTGTTCGATCGCAGGCAGTTCCGCAACTCCGGCGTGTTCCTGTCGGCCCTGGGCGCCGTGCTGCACGGCCTGGCGCTGTTCCAGTCCATCGACACGCCGGCCGGGCTGGACGCGAACTTCTTCAATGTGCTTTCCCTGGCGGCCCTGCTGATCATGGGCACCCTGGTGCTCACGGCCCTGGCCTGGTCGCGCGCCGCCGAAGCCTGCGTGATCGCGGCGCCCGGCGCTGCCCTGTGCCTGGCGCTGCAGGCGCTGGTGCCGGTCGACGCGCTGATCCTGGGTGATCTGTCCGAGACGGCACGCCTGCATATCGTCAGCTCCCTGCTGGCCTACAGCCTGCTCAGCATCGCCGCGATCAACGCCATCATGCTCGCCGCGCAGGACTACGCGCTACGCCACCCGCGGCTGATCCACCGTCTGGAATTCCTGCCGCCGCTGGCGGTCATCGAGACGATCATGTTCCGGCTCATCCTCGCCGGCTGGCTCCTGCTCACCCTGAGCCTGGCGTCCGGCATGGCCTTCGTCGACAACCTCTTCGCCCAGCACCTGGTGCACAAGACCGGCCTGAGCGTCCTGTCCTGGGTCCTGTTCGGCCTGCTCCTGCTGGGCCGCTGGCGCCTGGGCTGGCGCGGCCGCCGCGCCGTGCGCTGGACCCTGATCGCCATGACCGTCCTCGCCCTGAGCTACTTCGGCAGCAAGCTCGTGCTGGAACTCGTGCTCGACCGCAGCTGGCAGACCGCGGCCGAGGTGAGTTCGTTGATTCGTTGATTCGTCGGTTCGTTGGGTCGTGCGTCTGTGCGTCTGTGCGTCTGTGCGTCCGTGGTCCGTGCGTCGGCGCCGTCGACCCGTCCCCGACTACAGACCACTGACGTACTGACGTACTGGCGTACCGACCACCGCCGCCCCGCCCTGACCCCTAATCAATCTTGCCCCGATCACACCGGACGCCGTAAGCTCATCGGGAAGCCCCAAGTTCGGAGTTCGCCATGAAATGGTTTTTCGCACTCTTCGCGGCCCTCGCCCTGCTCGCGGGCCTGGCCGGCTGTTCGCATCTGCAGCCGCCGCAGGAACATCCCTATCACGAGCACACGCCCAGCGCCGACCACATGCAGCGTGCCCAGCGCGCTTACGAGGCGGGCATGTTCGAGACCGCGCTGATGCAGTATCGGGAAGCGGCGCGCTGGGCCGACAAGTTCGCCCAGTACAACGTCGGCGTCATGCACCTGCGCGCCCAGGGCACCGAATTCGACCCCGTGCGGGGCTGGGCCTGGCTGGAACTGTCGGCCGAGCGCGGATACCCGGACTTCGTGCAGGCCGCCGACGACCTCCACGCCATGCTCGACGAAGACCAGCGGCGCCGCGCCCGGAAAATCTTCGAGGACGAGCTGCTGCCGCGCTACGGCGACGACGCCCGGCTGCCGCGGGTGGCCCGTGAAATGCGGCGCGAGCTCCACGACGCCACCGGCTCGAGAACCGGTTCGCAGGGCTTCCTCGCCATGCTCACCATCTACGACGGCGACGGTGTCTCGCGTCGCGGAACCGAATACTACGCCCCCGAGAAATGGGACATCGAACAGGTCATCGCCTTCGAACGCAACCTGATGTTCCGCCGCGGCAACGTCGAGATCGGCGAGCTGGAACTGATCGACGAGGAGTGATTGTTGGTTCGTTCGTCCGTTCGTTTGTTCGTTACTTCGTTGGGTGGGGCTGACGGGGCGATCTGGTGGAGGCTGGTAGGGTGCGGGCCGTGGGGTGGCGAGTCAGTAGTCGGAGACACCGACCACTGACGCACTGACCACCAAAACCCGCCCCAACCCACTAACGAATCAACGAACCAACGAATTAACGAATTAACGCCTCACTCCTGCCGCGCAATAGCCGCCAGCTGCGCCACCACCCGCGGCCAGTCGACCAGTCGGCGGTGGCCGATGACGTCCAGGCGGGGCAGTCCCCTGCCCTCCACGATGTAGAAGCCGCCGCCCTCGCGCGGCGCCACGCCGTCCATGTGGCAGATGTTGCGGTCGAGGCGGCAGGCCAGGCCCGCCCGCCGGTAGGGAAACTCCTCGAACAGGCCCAGCAGGGGCGCCGACAAGGCCGCCGCACCACCGCCCAGGCGCGACAGGTTCTCGACGGCGCGCTGGCCGATGCGCCGGCTGGGCGCATCGTCGTGGGTGAACACGCGCGCGTCCATGGCCACCGGCTGCCAATCGAGCAGCCGCAGATCGCGCATCCAGCCGGACATCTCGCCCTCCATGTGGCCGAAATTGAACGCGCCGGTCAGGGCTTCGAGGTCGAGCCGATCGAACTCGACCTGCGCCGCCAGGGCGGGCAGGCTGCCGAACGGGCGCTCGATCACCAGGTCCGTCAATGCGATGCGGCCGTCGAACGCGTTCACGTCGATGCCGCCGGTAAAGGCCAGGCGTTCGCCCTCGAGCTCCACGCCCGGGAAGCGGCCCGACAGGCTCCCGCCGAACTCCGGCAGCCCGAGCATTCGGGTCAGTTCGGAAAGATCGAGCGGCTCGATCCGGGCGTCGAGCGCGACCGCGGGCGCGCCTTCGCCGCTCTCGTCGAGTTCCAGGCGATCGAAGATCACCGCGCCGTCGAGCAGGGGCAGCGCCAGCGGCTCGCGCAGGCGCCAGCGCCCGGCCTCACCCTCGGCGCGCAGGCTCGACGGACCGAAGCCCAGGCGAAACAGTTCGAGCGCCGACCAGTCCAGGGCGATCCGGCCCTCTGCGCCGTCGCGAACCACCTGGCCGTCGATCCCCTCGAACGCAAAGCGGTCGCGCGCATCGGACACCACGAGCTCGTCGAGACCCAGCCGCAGGGACGCCAGAGCCCCCTGTTCCCAGAGGAGCTCGCCCTCGATCCGCCCGGCCGTCTCGAGCCCGCCCAGGCCGAAGGCGCCCGCCGGGCCCTCGCCCCAGCGGGTCCAGGCGCCGGGCAGCTGCACATCCAGCGAATCGAGGCGCAACGACTCCAGCGCCCAGGCGTCGGGGCCGGATAACAGGGACAGCTCGCCGGCGAGCGCCAGCAGCCCGCCGTCGTCGAGCGTGAACGCGTCAACGTCCAGGCCGTCGCCCGGGCGATAGGACCCGCTGGCGGCGATCGTCAGGGGCGCTTCGGGCGGGGGCAGGTAGACCGGCCCGGCGAGCAGTTCACCCTCGCCCTGGGCCAGTGAAACGGCAAACGGCCAGGCGCCGTCCGCTCCGGCGGGGCCCAGTTGGAGCTCGATCGAAGCGGCCACGCCCGCCGCGGCGAGGAGCCCGTCGGGACGGTCCAGGCTCAGCCCGGCGGGCCCCAGCTCACCGCTCAGCCGGCCGTCGCGCCATTGGAGCCGCCCGTCGACACGACCCTCGAGCACGCTCAGGCCGGCGCGCCGGATCAGGGCTTCGGGCAGCTCGGAGAGCGCGAAGGCATCCAGCCTGGCTTCGGCCGTCAGCGCCCCGTCGTCCGCCGGCCACTCGATCACCAGCTCCAGGGCGCCCTCGGCCAGGCGCAATCCGAACGACCCGTCGGCATCGGGCTGGAAGAGCTGGCCGCTCAGGACGGGCTCGGGCCCGCCCTGGCGCCACTCGAAACGCCCCTCTCCGCACCACGGACGGCCTTCTCGCAAACCGCCGGCGGCACATTCGACCACCAGGTCGCCCTGCAGCCCGGCCGCTTCGAAGCCCTCGACGCGGGCCTGCCAGTCGGGCGGGCCGCCGGAGGCGCCCGGGCTCAGCGACAGACGGGCCAGCTGCCAGGCCACGGGGCCGGCGAAACCCGGCCCGCTCTCGATCGACAGCCGGCCTTCGGCGGCACCTGCGTCGAAGGCCAGCAGCACAAGCACGCCGCAGCACGCCCTGCGAAACGGAGCGCTCGGGTAAGATAAAAGCCATGAACGGTCAGCCATCACGTTTCTCGATCGACACCCTCGCGCTGCTGGTGGTCGACGACCATCGCATCAACCGCGAATTTCTCAACACCGGCCTGAGTCGCCTGGTCAGGCGGGTCGTGCTGGTCGAGGATGGTCCGGGGGCCATCGAGCGCTGCCGGCAGGAGGATTTCGACGTGATTCTCATGGATCTGCACATGCCGCGAATGGACGGACTCGCCACGGCCAACAGGATACGCGATCTCGACGGTCGTTCAGCGCACGCCCAGATCGTCGCGCTGACCGCCGACGCGCGCCCGGAGGAGCGGCTGCGACTGCTCGAGGCAGGGTTCGACGGCTATCTCAACAAGCCCATCACCATTGCCGACCTGGTCGCGGCGATCGAGGCCCTGTACGACCCGCACTCGGCCGGTATCGACCACGGCCGGCAGCCGGCCGCACCGACCCGGCTCATCGACCGAACGCGGGCCCTGGCCGCGGCGAACAACGACGCCGAACTCGCCGCCCGGCTGCAGGACATGCTCGCCCGCGAACTCGACGAGAAGCTGCCCGAGCTCGACCGCATGATCGTCGACGGCGACTACGAGCGGGCGGCGGAACTGCTGCACCAGTGGGCCGGAGCGGGCGGCTACGCCGGGGCGACGCGGATGACCCAGGCCTGCCGGATGCTGCGCCAGCGACTGCTGTCGGGCCTCGACAGCTCACCCGGCACGAACTATCTCAATTTCCTGCGCATCGCCCACGCCACGCGGCAGACCCTGCGACACATCTGATCAGACGCCGGGCTACCCCGTCAGCAGGAGTCGATCAGCCGGCGCATTTCCCGCACGGCCGCGTCGAGGCCGGTGAACACGGCCCGCGATACGATCGAGTGGCCGATATTGAATTCCTCGATGCCCTCGATGGCGGCCACCGCCCGGATGTTGTGGTAATCGAGGCCGTGGCCGGCGTTGACCACCAGGCCCAGGCGCCGGCCGACCTCGACGGCCTGGCGCAATCGGGCCAGCTCGGCGGCGGCCGCCCGGCCGCGCGCCTCAGCGTAGGCGCCGGTGTGCAGTTCGACCACCGGGGCGCCGGCCTCGACCGCCTGCTCGAGCTGGGCCGGATCGGGGTCGATGAACAGGCTCACGCGGATCCCCGCCTCGGCCAGGCGCTTGCAGGCGGCAGCCATGCGATCGGGCGAAGCGGCCACGTCCAGACCGCCCTCGGTGGTCAGTTCCTCGCGCCGTTCGGGCACCAGGCAGACGTCCGAGGGCCCGATTTCCTCGGCGATCGCCAGCATCTCGTCGGTCACCGCCAGTTCGAGGTTCATGCGCCCGCCGAGGGTGGCGGCCAGCAGGCGGACGTCTTCGTCCTGGATGTGGCGCCGGTCCTCCCGAAGATGGATGGTGATCGCATCCGCGCCGGCCTGCTCGGCCACCAGCGCGGCCTGGACGACCGAGGGATGATGGCCGCGCCGGGCCTGGCGCAGGGTGGCGACGTGATCGATGTTCACGCCGAGCAAGGGTCCAGTCATGGTTCTTCTCCTGTGTTCGGGCTCCGGAAACCGGCCAACAGGCGGCGAGAGGCCAGCGGCCGGCCGCCCAGCTGGTGATCGATCAGGACACGCATCAGCTCGCGCATTTCCCGGGCCAGCTCTCGGTCCTCGGTACGTCCTGCCTCGAGGGCGAGCACGGCCGCGCCGCGGTAGACGTTGCGCCCGCTCCGGTCGGCCGGCAGCAGGCCGGTCTCGGGTTCCAGATGATACAACCCGTCGGCGCGGATGGGTGCGCCGCCGGCCGCGTCGAATCCGAGGTCCGGCGCCACGCCCATGTCGGTCAGAAGCGCGAGCTCGAAGCGCCGCAGCAGCAGCGCGGCCGGCTCGTCACCGGCGGCCAGCCCCGACAGCACCGTCTCGTAGGCGCCGAAGACGGCCTGGTGCGGATCGTCGCGCTCGAGCAGGCGCAGCAGCAGTTCGTTCACGTACAGACCGCAGTAGAGCGCCCGCCCGGTCAGCGAACGCCGCCCCCCGCGCGAGTCCAGGCCGGTGACCGTGCCCATCTCGCCGCGCCGGGTCCATGAGACGTTCAGCGGCAGGAAGGGCTCGGCCACGCCGCGCCAGGACGACCTGGCCGCACGCGCGCCCTTGGCGACCAGGGCGACCCGACCGAAATCACGCGAGAAGCATTCCACGAGGAGGCTGGACTCACGCCAGGGCCGGCGATGGACGACCCAGCCCGGCTGCTGCTCGACCCGCTGTGTCATGACATCGCCTCAGGCGTCGCGGCGATAGCCCAGTTCGTCGAGCGCGCCCTCGTCGTCCATCCAGTCGGCCCGCGTCTTGACGTGAAGCTCGAGGTGCACGCGCTCGCCCAGCAGTTCGCCGATGGCGATCCGCGCCGACTTGCCGACCCGCTTGAGCACCTGGCCGCCGCGCCCGATCACCATGCCCTTGTGGCGATCGCTGGCGACCAGGATGAGCGCGTCAATCTCGATGCGCGAATCGGTGCGCTCGAACCGTTCGATCTGGACGGCCACGCCGTAGGGAATTTCCTGGTGCAGCTGCAGCATCAGCTGCTCGCGCACCAGCTCGGAGGCGAGGAAGCGCTCGGAACGGTCGGTGAACAGATCGGGATCGAACAGGGGTGGCTGCTCGGGCAGATGCCTGAAGACCTCGTCGAGCAGGTCGTCGAGGCCCTGCGCCTTGCTGGCCGAGAGGTAGACGACGGCGTCGAATTCGACCGCCGAGGTCAGCTCCGAGGTGCGCTCGAGCAGAACCGAGCGGTCACTCAGCTTGTCGATCTTGTTGAACGCCAGGATACGCGGAAGATCGAGGCGGGCCACCATCTCGAGCACGAGGCGATCCTCGTCGGTGATGCGGCAGGCGTCGACCAGCATGACCACAACGTCGACGCCCTCGCGGGTATCGGCGGCGATCCGGTTGAGACGGCGGTTGAGCGCGTGGTCCCGACGCCGGTGGATGCCCGGCGTGTCGACGAAGACCGCCTGGCCGGCGGGGCGGTTGACGATGCCGGTGATGCGATGCCGCGTGGTCTGCGGCTTGTGCGTGACGATCGCCAGGTGCTCGCCCACGAGTGCGTTGAGCAGGGTCGACTTGCCGGCGTTCGGCCGCCCCAGCAGGGCCACGGTTCCGCAGCGTGCTTCGCTCATTCGATCAGTCACCGGATCCCTGCATCACCGCCGAGGAACCGGTCGCGAAGGCCTCGCGCAGGCGTTCGTACATCAGCCGGGCCGCGGCCTGCTCGGCCTTGCGCCGGCTCGCGGCTTCGGCGCGAACCGGCCCGGCCAGGTCCCCGGCCCGGCACTCGACCTCGAAACACTTGGCGTGATCGGCGCCGGACTCGGCGATCACGCTGTACTCGGGCAGTTCGTGGCCGCGCCCCTGCAACAGTTCCTGCAGGCGCGTCTTGGGGTCCTTGAGACTGTCGGCGTCGGGCAGTTCGGCGATTCGCCGCTCGAACAGCTCGAGAATGACCCGCCGCGCGACGTCGAAGCCGCCGTCGAGATAGATCGCGCCGATCAGCGCCTCGACCGTATCGGCCAGGATCGACTCGCGCAGGAAACCCCCGCTCCTGAGTTCGCCGGCGCCGAGTCGCAGGTGATCACCAAGACCGAGCTCCTTGGCCAGTCGGGCCAGCGTGATGTCGCGCACCAGGCGCGAACGCAGGCGACTGAGATCGCCTTCCGGGGCGTGCGGTCTTTGCTGGAAGAGGCGCTCGGCGATGACCATGCTCAACAGGCTGTCGCCGAGGAATTCGAGTCGTTCGTAGTGGCGCGGTCCGTGGCTGCGATGCGTCAGCGCCTGCTCGAGCAAGGCGCTGTCCTCGAACCGGTAGTCGATACCGGGAACCCGCCGTGCGCGATCAGTTTCGGAGCGGTTCTGCACTGCGGAAGCGGACGACGGCGTCGATGTTGGCGATCAGATGCTGCTCGACGTCATAGGCCACGACCAGCTGCATGGTTTCGCCGCGCTCGACCGTGATGTGCTCGCCGCGAACATTGTCGACGTAGCTGACGTCGAGCCGCGTGAGCAGCTCCCGCCTGATCGTGTTCGGCGGCTTGTTGGCGGAACCCGGCTCGGAAGCCACCGCCTTGAGTTCGCTCACGACCGACATGTGATTGAGGTAGATCGGCACGAGCTTGATGCCGATATAGGTGAAGAACAGAACCAGGATCAGGATGAAGATGAAGCCGAGCAGGCTCAATCCACGCTGGTGGTTTATCGGTGTCATTGTGCCGGGTCCTTCGTCATGACGTCTCCCCCTCCGTCACTGGATTCTATCACCGATTCGGCTCGCGTCGACACAGCCGCGCGAGCAGTCCCAGTGCATCCAGATGCGGACCGCCTTGCCGACCAGGTTCTCTTCCGGAACGAAGCCCCAGGAGCGGCTGTCGAGCGACTGATCGCGGTTGTCGCCCATGACGAAGTAGTGCCCTTCAGGCACGCTGACCGACTCGACCCGACCGTTGGGCCGGCTCGGGTAGACCACGATATGGTGCGCCTGCTCGCCGAGATGCTCGATGCGCTCGACCGGGCGGCTGCCCGGGGGATTGCGATTGAGCCCCTCGCCCACCCAGGCGCCCACGCGCTCCTGATCGACCAGCTCGCCGTTGACGAACAGCATCTTGTCCCGATAGCTGATCGTGTCGCCGGGCACGCCGACCACGCGCTTGATGTAATTCACTCGCTCGTCTTCGGGAAAACGGAAAACGATGATGTCGCCGCGCTCGGGGTCGCCGGTCTCGATGAACTTCGTGTTGAGCACCGGCAGTCTCAGCCCGTAGGCGTACTTGTTGACGACGATGAAGTCGCCGATCCACAGAGTCGGAATCATCGACCCCGACGGAATCTTGAACGGCTCGAACAGGAAGGAGCGGAAGACGAGCACCAGGAGCAGGACGGGAAACAGCGAGCCGACGACCTCGACCGTCTTGTGCGCGCCGGCCGGCGCTTCGTCTCGATCGCGCCGGCGCCGGAAGTAGAAGCGCTCGATCAGCCAGAACACGAGGGTGACCAGCGTGAGCACGGTCAGGATCAGTGCGAAATCCAGATGCATTGTTCTATTTCTCCTGGTCGGTTCGCAGCACGGCGAGAAAGGCTTCCTGGGGAATCTCGATCTTGCCGACCTGCTTCATGCGGCGCTTGCCCGCCTTCTGCTTTTCCAGCAGCTTGCGCTTGCGGGTCACGTCGCCGCCGTAGCACTTGGCGGTGACGTTCTTGCGATAGGCCTTCACCGTCGAGCGCGCGACGATATGCGAACCGATCGCGGCCTGGATGGCGACGTCGAACATCTGGCGCGGAATCAGCTCGCGCATGCGCTCGGCCAGCTCGCGCCCGCGGCGCTCGGCCTGGTCACGATGCACGATCGTCGACAGCGCGTCCACCCGCTCGCCGTTGATGAGCAGGTCGAGGCGAACGAACGGACCGGCCTGGTAGCGCAGGAAATCGTACTCGAAAGACGCGAAGCCCCGGCTGGCGGATTTGAGCCGGTCGAAGAAATCCATCACCACTTCCGACATCGGCAGCGCGTAGGTCAGCTGGACCTGGCCGCCGATAAAGCGCATGTCGCGCTGCTCGCCGCGCTTTTCCTCGCACAGGCCGATCACGCCGCCGACGTAGTCCTGCGGCACGAGAATGTTGGCGAGGATGATCGGCTCGCGTATCTCGGCGATCTTGTTCGCCGGCGGCAGGCCCGAGGGATTGTCCAGCGAGACGATCTCGCCGTCGCTCAAGGCCAGTTCGTAGATGACCGTCGGCGCGGTCGTGATCAGATCGAGATCGTATTCCCGCTCCAGCCGCTCCTGCACGATTTCCATGTGCAGCATCCCCAGGAAACCGCAGCGGAAGCCGAAACCCAGCGCCATCGACGTCTCGGGCTCGAACTGCAGCGCCGAGTCGTTGAGCTGCAGCTTGTCGAGCGCCTCGCGCAGGTCGGGGTAGTCGGAAGCGTCGATCGGGAAGATGCCCGCGAACACGCGCGGCTTGAGCGGCTTGAATCCCGGCAGCGGCTTGTCGGCCGGCGTGCGCGCGCTGGTGATCGTGTCGCCCACCGGTGCGCCGTGGACTTCCTTGATGCCGGCCGAGATGAAACCCACCTGCCCGCAGCCCAGCGCGTCGCCCGGTCGGCGCTTGGGCGTGAAGATGCCGATCTGGTCGGCCTGGTGCTCGTCGCCCGAGGACATCACGCGGATCTTCTCGCCCTTCTTCAGGCGGCCTTCCTTGATCCGCACCAGCGAGTTGACGCCGAGGTAGTTATCGAACCAGGAGTCGATGATCAGCGCCTTGAGCGGCGCGTCGGACTTGTCCTCGGGCGGCGGGATCCGCTTGACCAGGGCCTCGAGGATCTCGTGCACGCCGTCGCCGGTCTTGGCGCTGACCAGCAGGGCGTCGGAGGCGTCGATACCGATGATGTCCTCGATCTGGTGCTTGACGCGCTCAGGATCGGCCGCCGGCAGGTCGATCTTGTTGATCACCGGGATGACTTCCAGGCCCTGCTCGACCGCCGTGTAGCAGTTGGCCACGCTCTGCGCCTCGACACCCTGGGCGGCGTCGACGACCAGCAACGCGCCTTCGCAGGCGGCCAGGGAACGCGACACCTCGTAGGAGAAGTCGACGTGCCCGGGCGTATCGATGAAGTTGAGCTGGTAGACCTGGCCGTCGTCGGCTTCGTAGTCGAGCGTCACGCTCTGTGCCTTGATCGTGATGCCGCGCTCGCGCTCGAGGTCCATCGAGTCGAGCACCTGCTCGGCCATCTCCCTTTCGGTCAGGCCGCGGCAGGCCTGGATGAAACGATCGGCCAGCGTCGACTTGCCGTGGTCGACGTGCGCGATGATCGAGAAATTGCGGATGCGGCGGGTGTCACTCATCGACGAAAACGGTCGGTCCTTCAATCAGATCGCCCCCGCGAGGCGCGGGGGCGACGAGGGGCAAAGAACGCCGATTATACCGACCCCGAGGGCCGGACGAGCGCCAGGATCAATCTTCCGCGCCGTTTTCGGGCTGGTAGGCCAGGAAAGCGCTGGCGCCGCTGGCTTCGCGAACCAGCAGGGCGACCGTCTGACCGGGCTCGATGTCCTCGACCACGGCATTGAAGTCATCCATGTCGGCGATCTCACGGTTATTGATCATCATGATCAGCTGGTTGCGGCGAATGCCCGCCCGATAGGCGTTGTCGCTTTCGACCTCGGTAATCAGCACGCCGCCCTCGGGATCGCCGAAGCGCTGGCGCAGTTCCTGGTCGAGCGGCTCGACCACCAGGCCCAGCGCGTTGCTGGGCTGGGCCTCGCTGTCACCGTTGACGCCGCGTTCGACCGCTTCGCCTTCGCGTTCGCCGAGCGTGACTTCCAGGGTCTCGCGCTCGCCCCAGCGCCAGATGCTCATCTCGACCTCGGTGCCCGGACGCTCCATGCCCACCAGGGGCGGCAGCTCTGAGTGACGATCGATGGGCTGATCCTCGAAGGCCAGGATGACGTCGCCGACCCTGATGCCCGCCTCATCGGCCGGGCTGCCGGGCTCGACCTGGTTGATCAGCGCGCCGGCCGGGCGCTCGAGTCCCAGCGCGTCGGCCTGTTCCCGCGTGACCGCCTGCAGCACCACGCCGAGGTAGCCGCGCTTGACGCGCCCGTGCTCGAGCAGCTGCTCGATCGAATTCTGCGCCACTTCGCTCGGAATGGAGAACGACAGGCCGATGTTGCCGCCGTGGGAGCTGAGGATCCAGGAGTTGATCCCGACCACGCGTCCATCGGTGCTGATCAGCGGCCCGCCGGAGTTGCCCCGGTTGATGGCCACGTCGGTCTGGATGAAGGGCACGTACTGTTGCTGCGCGCCCTGGCTGCGGCCCTTGGCGCTGACGATGCCCGCGGTGACCGACTGCTCGAACTGGAACGGCGAGCCGATCGCGATCACCCACTGACCGGGCTTGAGATCCTCGGTCGGCCCGAACGCCAGCGTGGGCAGGTCGTCGGCCGGAATCCGCAGCACGGCGATGTCGGTTTCCGGGTCGGAACCGACCAGCTCGGCTTCGTATTCGCGCCGGTCGGACAGGCGCACGATGATCTCGTCGGCGCCGTCGATGACGTGGTGGTTGGTGATCACCAGGCCGTCGGACTCCAGGATGAAGCCCGAGCCGCCGCCCATGCGATCGGGCCGGCCCCGGCCCTCGCCGTAGGGTTCCTCGAAGAAGCGCCGGAAGAACTCCGGCACGTCCTCCGGGATGTCGCCCTGGTCTTCGGGTGAATCACCCGGGCGGGTGCCGAACCGGGTCGTGGTGATATTGACCACCGCCGGAATCGACTCCTCGACCAGGCCGGTGAAATCCGGCTCGGCGAACGCCGGTGCGCTCGCGGCGCAGATCAGGAGAACGGCTGAAAGCGTCAGGGTTCTGAACATTGCGTGCAATCCTTATGCGAATGGTCTGCCAGATGAATTGGAGTCGTCGCTCATGCAAGACAAGCGTTCGACGACAGGGTTCACCGCCAGCATGGGCCGGGCGCGCAGCGCGCGCAGGCTCAGCGCAAACGCCGCCAGGCCCGCGGCCAGCGCGGCGAAATCACGGCCGGCCGCCCCGTCGGCCAGGGCGTGGCCGGCTGCCGCGCCGATCAGGAAGGCGGCCAGCGGTATGCCGTAGTGTACGAGCGCGCTCGTCAACAGCGTGCGCTGCCCCACGCCGACCCGCACCCAGTCCCCTTCCGATACATCGGCCGGAGCGGCGATCACCAGGGGCCTGTCGGCCCGGCGGAACAGGCCGGCGAAAACACCGGCGCCGCAGCCCTCGCCGCGCGCGCAGCGGCTGCAGTTCGAAATCGGGGAGAAGACCAGGGTGAGCCGGTCGCCGTCACGATCGGTCACGCGCGCGATCTGCCAGTTCATGGCGCTCACGCGCGGCGATCAGCCCTGCGGGGTGCGACGTCCGGCGTGGCGCAGCTGCCGACCGACGAATTCGACGGTTGCGGAAGGCACCTCGCCGACCACCGTGAACAGGCGTCCGCCCGACTGGGTGGTGTAGACGTGGACCGGACCCATCGCGTCGACGCGGCTGGCGACGTTTCCGGAATCGGCCGGCTCGACGTAGATCGAAAAACTCGACAGTCCGTCGCTGTAGAGCAGGTACTCGAAACTCTCCCCGGCCTTGCCGCTGCCCTGCCCGGCGTTGACCAGGCGAAATCCGCGCGGCACACGCGGCGCATACGACGCCCGCTGCAACGAGGTACCGGAGGGCCGGAGGGCCTGCTCGACCCAGGTGCCGCTGGCCTCGCGGCCGATGAACTCGGGCTCGAATTCCGAATCGGCGATATTGGCGCCCAGCTCCAGGGACGTGAAGGAGACCTGCTGCAGCTGGCGGCCGTCGTGGTCGATCAAGGCGTAGCGCAGCAGCATGCCGGTCTGCTCTTCCAGCCACAGCCTCGAGCCGTAGCGGTAGGCGTCGCGCGGCTGGATGTGGATGATGCGGGCCATCATGCCGGCCACGCGTTCGCGCTCGCCCAGCGACATCAGGTAGGCGGACTCCGGCCCGAGCAGTCGATTGACCGGCAGCGACGGCAGCAGGCGGCCGGTGAGCCGGCTTTCGAGGGTCACCGGGTTGTCCCCCGGCAGGACGCAGCGCACCTTGTCGCCGTTGCGGATCACTTCGCGCGGCGCGCCGTCGATCGAGACGATGCGCTCGCGCACGCCGTTCTCGTCGGAGCGGTGGATCACGCGCAGGGTATCGACCTGGCCGTTGCGCACGTGCACGAGGGTGCCGCGATAGTCGAGTGCTTCGACCGCCCGGGACATGCGGTCGAGCCAGTGCTGGACGTCTTCCTCGCCCCGCGCCGGCGCTGCTGCCGCTGCCGCGGCCAGCGCCAGGGTGACGATCAGGACGGTCGAGAAGGGACGTGACGGGATAGTGGCCATCGCGTTCTAGCGTTCTTCGAAGATCGGCGTCTCGATGGCTTGCTCGGCCTGATCGGCCTGCGCGTTTTCATCCAGGCCGGTCACGATCGGCACCCAGGCGGGGAAACCGCCGCTGCCGGCTGCCTGGTGGTGCCGGAGCACGTAGCCGCTGATGCGCTCGCGCTCGGCCCGGCGCTCTTCGGAGTAGCCGACCGGCACGGCCGACTGCGTGAACGGCTCGTCCAGGGAGGTCGAACGGCTGACGAATCCGGAGGCTTCCTCGGCGGCCGGGGCGCCGCCCTGCTGATCGAGCATCGAGGAGTTGATGCCCACGATGGCCATCAGGGCCACGCTCGCGGCGATGGCACCGCCGGCCACCGGGCGCAGCCAGCGCTGCGCGGGCCGGCCGCCGGGCATCGGCTCCTCGGCGAGCGCGTCGGCCACGCGCGAAACCAGGTCCGACCCGGCCAGGCGCTCCCGGTGCAGGCAGGCGCGCACCGTATGCATGCGGCCCCAGGCCGCCTTCATGTCCGCATCGCCCGACAGACGCCGCAGCAGGAACTTGCGGCCACGTCGATCGAGTTCTCCGTCCATCAGGGAAGACAGGTTTTCCCGGCTCGATTCAGTCATATGCTTGCATATCCTATTGATTGTCCAGCAGCGGTCGCAGCCGCGCATCAATGGCCTCGCGGGCCCTGAAGATTCTCGACCTCACCGTTCCGATCGGACAGTCCATGGTTTTGGCGATGTCCTCGTAGCTCATGCCGTCGAGCTCGCGCAGGGTGATGGCCACGCGCAGGTCATCGGGCAGGTCGGCGATCGCCTGGTGGATGGTGCGCTCGATCTCGGCGCGCAACACGTCGTGTTCCGGCGAATCCTGTTCCTTGAGACGCGAATCGACCTGAAATTGTTCCGCATCGGTGGCGTCGACGTCCGAGGAAGGCGGGCGGCGGCTCTGTGCGACCAGGTGATTCTTGGCGGTGTTGATGGCAATTCGGTACAGCCAGGTATAGAAAGCGCTGTCGCCGCGGAAGCGGCCGATGGCGCGGTAGGCCTTGATGAAGGCTTCCTGCGCGACGTCGAGGGCTTCCGCGTGGTCGGTGACATAGCGGGAGATCAGGCTGACGATCTTGTGCTGGTACTTTCCGACCAGCACGTCGAATGCCCTTTTGTCACCACCTTGTACACGCTCTACCAGTTCTTGATCGACTTCCCGTTCGCCCATCGGGGCATTTCCTGTCCTAGTGAGGGCGACCGGGCACACATGCATTACTGACCATGGCCCGGCCCGATAGTTTCACCGACATTCACTACGGCGCGAGTGCGGCAGAGAATATCACGGCCCGCAACGGCCACCGGCGGAACGCAAGGCCGCCGCAAGGCTGAACTGCCGGACGTAGGATGCGATAATAGCCGGTTTGACAAGCAAGCAAACTCCAGGAGAAAGCGGTCATGACCGATCACAAGCAACTTCTCGAACGCCTCGGACTCAAGGACATCAACCCCGGTGCCTGCTTCGGCCCCGGCCAGCACGCCGAGGTCCGCCAGGACAACCTGGTCGAATCGATCAACCCCACCGACGGCTCGGTCATCGCCCGGGTCAGCGGCGCGTCGGCCGACGATTACGAGAAGGTCATCACCACCGCCCGGGAAGCCGCGCTGGCCTGGCGCCGCGTGCCGGCGCCCGAGCGCGGCAACGCCGTCCGGCTGGTCAACGACGCTCTGCGCGACTACAAGGACGCCCTGGGCTCCCTGGTGTCGCTGGAAATGGGCAAGATCAAGCCCGAGGGCGACGGCGAAGTGCAGGAAATGATCGACATCGGCGACTTTGCGCTGGGCCAGTCGCGCATGCTCTACGGCAAGACCATGCACTCCGAACGCCCGGGCCACCGCCTGTATGAACAGTGGCACCCGCTCGGCGTCGTCGGCGTGATCACCGCCTTCAACTTCCCGGTGGCGGTCTATGCCTGGAACGCCTTCATTTCGGCCATCTGCGGCAACGCCACGGTGTGGAAGCCGAGCCCGAAGGGCGTGCTCTGCTGCTCGGCGGTCCAGAACATCGTCAACGAGGCCCTCGCCGACACGGACTACCCGCCGGTATTCACCTCGTTCATGGAACCGGGCAACGAGCTGGCCGGCCGCTTCATCGACGACGAGCGCGTCGACCTGCTGTCGTTCACGGGTTCGAGCCAGGTCGGCCGCATGGCCGGCGAGCGCGTCGCCAAGCGCATGGGCAAGAGCCTGCTCGAACTCGGCGGCAACAACGCGATCATCATGGACGAGTCGGCCGACGTGAACCTGGCCATCCCGGCCGTGGTCTTCGGCGCGGTCGGCACCGCCGGGCAGCGCTGCACGACCACTCGCCGCCTGTTCGTCCACGAGTCGATCTACGATCAGACCATCGAATCCCTGGTCAATGCCTACGGCCAGGTGCGCATCGGCGACCCGCTCGACGAGAAGACCCTGATGGGCCCGCTGACCGACGACAAGGCGGTCGAACGCTTCGAGCAGGCCGTCGAGCGCGCCCGCGAGTCCGGCGGCAAGGTGCTCACCGGCGGCAAGCGCATCGACCGCGAAGGCTTCTTCGTCGAGCCGACCGTCATCGAGGCCGAGAACGACTGGGACATCGTCCAGGAAGAGACTTTCGCCCCGATCCTCTACGTGATGAAGTTCAGCGGCATCGAAGACGCCGTTCGCATGCAGAACGACGTGCGCCAGGGCCTCAGTTCGTCGATCTTCACCACCGACCTGCGCAACGCCGAGTACTACCTGTCGCACCAGGGTTCGGACTGCGGCATCTCGAACGTCAACATCGGCACCTCGGGCGCGGAAATCGGCGGCGCCTTCGGCGGCGAGAAGGAAACCGGCGGCGGCCGGGAATCCGGCTCGGATGCCTGGAAGGCCTACATGCGCCGGCAGACCAACACCATCAACTGGTCGACCGAAATGCCGCTCGCCCAGGGCATCAAGTTCGAACTTTAATTAAAAGTGTTCAGTGTTCAGGTTTCAGGATTCAGGAGCGACTTCGGTTTCTCCTTCCTGAAACCTGAAACCTGAAACCTGAAACCTGAATCCTTCCATGTATCGGTGGCTCCGCAAAGGACTGTTCCTTCTCCCCCCGGAGACGGCGCACGACGTCGCGCTGTCCGCGCTTTCGGCCGGCAGGCTCGTCGGCCTGCCGCGGCTGATGCGCGGGCGCACGGCGCCGAAGCCCGTCGAGCTGATGGGGCTGCGCTTTCCCAACCCCGTCGGCCTGGCCGCGGGGCTGGACAAGAACGGCGACCACATCGACGCGCTCGGCGACCTCGGCTTCGGCTTCATCGAGGTCGGCACGGTCACCCCGAAGCCTCAGCCGGGCAACCCGAAGCCGCGAATGTTCCGACTTGCCGAGTACCAGGCGCTGATCAACCGACTCGGCTTCAACAACAAGGGCGTCGATCACCTCGTCGAGCGTCTGCGCAAGCGGCGCTTCGGCGGCATCGTCGGCGCCAACATCGGCAAGCAGAAGGACACCCCGGTCGACCGCGCCGCCGACGACTACCGCACCTGCCTGGAAAAGGTCTTTCCGCACTGCGACTACGTCACGGTCAACATTTCCTCGCCCAACACCGCCAACCTGCGCGAGCTGCAGGACACCGGCCGGCTGCGCGAGCTGCTCGCCGAGCTGACCGCCGTGCGCGACCGCCTCGCCGAAGCGCACGGCAGCGCACGGCCGCTGCTGATCAAGATCGCGCCCGACTGGGACGAGCAGGCCCTGACCACCTCACTGCAGGTCATCGGCGAGTCCGGCATCGACGGCCTGATCGCCACCAACACCACGATCGAGCGCGCGGCCGTCAACGGCCATGTCCACGCCAACGAGGTCGGGGGCCTGAGCGGCGCGCCGCTCAAGTCGATGGCCGACGGCGTGCTGCGCCACGCGCGCCGGGTGCTCGGACCCTCCTTTCCCATCATCGGCCTCGGCGGCATCACGTGCGGCGGAGACGCCGCCGACAAGCAGCGCGCCGGCGCCAGCCTGGTCCAGGTCTACACCGGCTTCATCTACCGGGGCCCGGTGCTGGTCGCCGAATGCGTGAAGTCCTGGGACACCGATGCCCGCCCCGCGCGAAGCTGAGGTCGTCCGCGATGCCGACCTCTCGCGCCTGAGCACTTTCCGGCTGCCGGCGCGCGCCGCCGAACTGGTCGTCATCGAGCACCCCGACCAGCTGGCCGGGCTCGCGCCGCCGGCGTCGGACGAACTCGTGCTCGGCGGCGGATCCAACACCGTGTTCATCGGCGACTTTCCGGGCCGCGTCGTGCTCGATCGCATGCGCGGCCTGCGCTTCGAGGAAACGGGCGACACCGTGCGCGTGAGCGCCGCGGCCGGCGAGAACTGGCATCGCCTGGTGCGCGAATGCCTCAGGCGCGGACTCCACGGCATCGAGAACCTGGCGATGATCCCCGGCTCGGTCGGCGCGGCGCCGATGCAGAATATCGGCGCCTACGGCATCGAGCTGGCGGAATGCTTCGAGTTCCTGCAGGCGCTCGATCGCCGCAGCGGTGAGATGGTCCGGCTCGAACGCGAGGACTGCGGCTTCGGCTACCGCGACAGCCGCTTCAAGTCCGCCGACCGGGGGCGATTCCTGATCACCGAAGTGAGCCTGGGCCTGTCCCGGAACTTTCGCCCGCAGACGGGCTACGCCAGCCTGTCCGAAGAGCTCGCGCGGGTCGGGGCGGTCGACCCCACGCCGCGCCAGCTGACCGCCGCGATCATGCGCCTGAGGCGTCACCGCCTGCCCGACCCCGGGCGGCTGGCCAACTCCGGCAGCTTCTTCAAGAACCCCGTGCTCGCGGCAAGCGATGCCGAGGCGCTCCTCGCCGAGTACCCCGCCCTGCCCCACTGGCCGATGCCCGACGGACGCGCCAAGCTCGCCGCCGCCTGGATGATCGAACGCCTCGGCTGGAAGGGCCGCTCGCTCGGCGACGCCGGCGTCTACCGCAATCACGCCCTGGTGCTCGTCAACCACGGCCGGGCCACCGCCGCCGACCTCCTGCGACTCATCGAGGCGATCACCGACTCGGTCGAACGCCATTTCGGTATCCGGCTCGAGCCAGAGCCCATGCTCGTCGGGCGCTAGTCCGGGCGGGACACGCGGCGCTGCAATCGGGTAGCATTGGCCGCCTCGCATGCTTGCCGACAACAGAGGGACGACGATGACCGACGCAAGATTCCTGGCCTCCTGCCTGCTGGCCTGCCTCTCGATGGGCTTTTCCGCCGTCGCCACCGCCGGAACCGGCGCGACCGGCTGCGCCGACCTGAGCGGCTTCGCCGAGACGTCGCAGGTCGACTACCAGTCGCAGATCGAGCCGATCTTCGCAAGCTGCAGCGGCTGCCACGGCGAATTCGGCCCGGCCGGCCTGGACCTGCGCGAGGGCGAGGCCTACGCCAACCTGGTCGGCGTGACCAGCACCTCGAACCCGGCGCGCCAGCGCGTCGAGCCCTTCGAACCGGAAAGCAGCGCCCTGCTGCTGGCCGTCAACTGCACGTCCCCCGGCGGCCCGGGCTTCCAGATGGGCGACGTCGCCCTGGAAGATCGCGCCCTCATCCGCGACTGGATCGCCCAGGGTGCCCTGCCCGAACCCGCCGGCCAGCAACCCCCACCGATCGGCGTCCCCGCCGACCAGCCCTGGGCCCTGGCCGTCCTGATCGCCCTCATGATGCTGCTCGGCGTGGCCGGAATTCGGCGACACGGTTAGCAGCCGGAAAACAGACCACGGACGCACCGACGCACGGACCACCGGCTGCCACCCGTAGGATGCGTGGACGCGAAGCCGTAACGCATCAGCCACTTTCCCCTGTAGTCCCGGCCGCAGCGAAGCGGAGAGCCGGGACCTTCCAACCGAAGGCGCCAACCCAGACAAGGCCCCGGATCAAGTCCGGGGCTACAGAGAGATAAGTGCGGAAAACAGACCACGGACGCACCGACCACGGACGTACCGACGTACCAACGTACCGACGCACTGACGCACTGACGCACCAACGCACGGACCACCGGCTGCCACCCGTAGGATGCGTGGAGGCGAAACCGCAACGCATCAGCCACTCTGCCCCCTGTAGTCCCGGCCCCCGGATCACGTCCGGGGCAAGCTCCGCAGCCGGGACCTTCCAACCGAAGGCGCCAATAGGGAAAGGCCCCGGATCCAGCGCGGGGCTACAGGATTTCGAAAAAAAAACGCCCCGGCAAGAACCGGGGCGTCATTCGTTCGGAACGAATCCTCGCGCGGGCCGACGTCAGGCTTCGAAGCGCGCCTTGAGCTTCTTCAGGGCGGCCGCCTCGAGCTGGCGGATGCGCTCGGCGGAGACGTCGTACTTGTCGGCGAGTTCCTGCAGGGTGATCTTCGGGTCCATCAACCAGCGGCTCTGGATGATGTCGCGCGAGCGATCGTCGAGGTGCTCGATGCCGTCGAACAGCAGGTTGTGATGGTGCTGTTCCCAATCCGCGGCCTCGGCGGCCTCGTCGGGCGAGGCGGAAAGGCCTTCGAGGTAGGCGGCAGGTGCCATGTAGGTCGACTCGTCGTCGTCGGTCGGCATGTCGAAGCCGACATCCTGACCCGACAGGCGCGACTCCATCTCCATGACCACCTCGGGCTTGACGCCCAGGTCGCCGGCCACGGCGTTGACCTCTTGCTGGTTCAGCCAGCCCAGGCGTTTCTTCTGCTTGCGCAGGTTGAAGAACAGCTTGCGCTGCGCCTTGGTGGTGGCCACCTTCACGATGCGCCAGTTGCGCAGGATGAACTCGTGAATTTCAGCGCGAATCCAGTGGACGGCGAACGACACCAGGCGAACGCCCTGATCGGGGTCGAAGCGCTTGACGGCCTTCATCAGGCCGATGTTGCCTTCCTGGATCAGATCGCTGATCTGCAGACCGTAGCCGGAGTAGCCGCGGGCGACGTGCACCACGAACCGAAGGTGCGACATGACCAGCCTGCGCGCGGCGTCGAGATCCTCATCGTCGCGGTAGCTGCGCGCCAGGCTCTGCTCCTCTTCCAGGCTCAGCACCGGAATCCGGTTGACTTGCTGGATGTAGGCATCCAGCGAGCCGGTTCCGGCCGGCGCCAGCAGATGACTGGGTACGAGATGCTTGGCCATTCAATTCTCCTCCAAATGCTGATGCAAATTGTACCAAATCCATCGTCGAGACTCGAATCAGGATCAATCTGGTACTTTTTGCGCCTCGCCCGGTTTGACGCCGGACGCTCCCCGAAGTTCCAGACCTTGGGGCGGGCGGCATCGAAGGCAAGGAAGGTTTCAGGTTTCAGGGTTCAGGAGCGGCACCGGGTGTGATTGCGGGGCGGCTGCGCCGCGCTGGGGCTGACGGCCCTTGTGCCTGTCGTCCCGGACGGAGAGCCGGGACCTTCGACCTGCAGGCGCCAGCCGATGGAAGGCCCCGGATCAAGTCCGGGGCTACAGGCCTCTCAGGCGCCGCATAGCCCAGCGCGGCGCAGCCGCCCCGCAAACGTGTCCGGCGCCGCACCTGATCCCTGAAACTGACGCGAAGCGTCACCCCGGACCCCGATCCGGGCCCTGGTTCACCTGAACCCTAACTCATCAGTCCCCATCCTCCTCCGACCCCTCCGCCAACCGATCATGCAGGTAGGCATAGGTCAGGCCGGAGATGAACGCGCGCTGCTTGAGGTTGGCGGCGCCGCCGTGGCCGCCCTCGATGTTCTCGTAATAGAGCACGTCGTGGCCCTGGTCGAGCATCTTCGCCACCATCTTGCGGGCGTGGCCCGGGTGGACCCGGTCGTCGCGGGTCGACGTGGTGAAGAAGGCCTTCGGATATTCGGCCTCGGCCGACACGTTCTGGTAGGGGGAGTACTCGCTGATGTATTCCCACTGCTCGGGATCGTCCGGATTGCCGTACTCGCCCATCCAGCTGGCGCCGGCGAGCAGCTTGTGGAATCGCTTCATGTCGAGCAGCGGCACCTGGCAGACCACGGCATCGAAGAGATCCGGGCGCTGTACCATCACCGCCCCGACCAGCAGGCCGCCGTTCGAGCCGCCCTGGATGCCGAGGTGATCCGGCGAGGTGATGTCGCGCTCGACCAGGTCCTCGGAGACCGCGATCAGGTCGTCGAAGGCGCGCTGCCGGTTCTCCTTGAGCGCCGCCTGGTGCCAGCGCGGGCCGAACTCGCCGCCGCCGCGAATGTTGGCCAGCACGTAAACGCCGCCGCGCTCCAGCCAGGCCGAGCCGACCAGGCCGGAATAGAACGGCGTGCGCGAGACCTCGAAGCCGCCGTAAGCCGACAGCAGGGTCGGATTGCTGCCGTCGGCCTCGAAACCGCGCGGCTTGACGACGAAATACGGAATCATCGTGCCGTCGGCCGATTCGGCCTGGTACTGGGTCACTTCCATCCCCTCGGCGTCGAACCAGGCCGGTTCGGAACGCACCTCGACGTGGCTGTTCTCGGCCGCATCGGCCTCGTACAGCGTCGATGGCGTCAGAAAGCCGGTGTAGTTGTAGAAGAAACGCTCCGAC
>JAAAPE010000081.1 GCA_009908385.1 Gammaproteobacteria bacterium | reverse complement strand
GCCGGCCGACGAGCGAAAGCGTCGCGACCAGTGGCAGAGGAAGTTCATGCCTTCGGGCGCGCTGGTTGCCGCCCGGGTCGATACCGATCACTGGCTGGCTGCAGGCACGGGTGACTTCCTGACGCTGCTGTTTTCGGACTCGCCGGTTCTGATGAGCACGCCGCCGGCTGAAGCGCCGCTGCGTCTGGGCGTCTATTCGGAAGCCGACAGCGAAGGCGGAATGGTGGGCTGGGCGAGCGTGCCCCGGGGCCATGAGCTGCGCGTGCGCGCCGGCGGCCTGCTCTGGCCCGAAGCGCGAGAGCGGATTGCCAACGGTGCCTGGGTCACGCGTGAGCGCGTCGGCGACGGACAGGTGATCCTGTTCGCCCACCAGCCGGCGTTCCGGGCCGCGCAGCTCGGCGCAATGCGCATTCTCGAGAACGCGCTGATCTACGGCCCCGGCCTGGGCGCCGACCAGGCCATCGAACTGCCCTGATGGCTCGCCCGACCCGTCGCCAGGCGGCGGGCCGCCGCGTTATGCTGGGCGATGACAGTCATCAACCGGAATACGGAGAACGATCGTGCAGGTAAAAGGCGTCTATACCGCAATGGTCACGCCCTTCGACGAGTCGGGCGAGGTCGACTTCGACGTGCTGGGAGAGCTGCTGGATAGGCAGCTCGCCGCCGGCGTGGCGGGTGTCGTGCCGATGGGCACCACCGGTGAGTCGCCGACGATGTTCAATGCCGAACACGACGCCGTGATCCGCTACACGGTCGAGAAGGTCGCCGGTCGGGCGCAGGTCTGGGCCGGCACCGGCTCCAACAATACGCAGCAGGCGATCCGGACCACCGGCGAAGCGCAGGAAGCCGGTGCCGACGGCGCCCTCGTGGTCACGCCGTATTACAACAAGCCGTCCCAGGCCGGGCTGTATCGCTATTTTCGCGACATCGCCGAATCCACGGACCTGCCCCTCATCGTCTACAACATCAAGGGCCGCACCGCGGTCAACGTGGAGACCGAGACCCTGGCGGAGATCGCGAAGATTCCCAACGTCGTGGCCGTCAAGGAAGCCTCGGGCGACATCGGCCAGATGGCCGACGTGATCGACCGCATCTGCCGGCGCGGGGACGAGCCGTTCTGGGTGGTTTCCGGCGACGATGCGCTGACCCTGCCGCTGATGAGCATCGGCGGCCACGGCGTCATCTCGGTCGTTTCCAACCTGGTGCCCGAACGGATGGTGGCGCTGGTCGAGGCCGCTTCCGCGGGCGACTTCGCCACCGCGCGTGAAATCCACTACGAGCTGTTGCCGCTGTTCAAGGCCAGCTTCATCGAAACCAACCCGGTGCCGATCAAGGCGGCGATGAACCTGTGCGGCCTCGACGTCGGCGGCGTGCGCAGTCCCCTGGCGCCCCTGACCGCGGCCAACCAGGAGCGGCTCGAGTCCATCATCCGGGGTCTCGGGTTGACCGGCTGAGGCTTTCGAAGCCACGGTGCCGGTTACGGTTTCTTCATGACGGCGCTATAGTCTCTGGCAGGACGCAAATCGGGTGAACGCCTGTGAGTCTGCCGATTCGAAACACCGAACGCGCCTATGGGCTGGTCAGCCAGGTGTTTCACTGGCTGGTGGTCGCCCTGATCATCACCCAGTATGTCTGGGCGTGGCGCATCGACGAGGTCGAAGGGCTGCGCGACCGCCTCGAGCTGGTCACGCAGCACAAGACCATCGGCATGACCATCCTGTCGTTGGCGGTGCTGCGCCTTCTCTGGCGGTTGTTGAACCGGCCGCCGCCGCTGCCCGCTCACATGGCGCGATGGGAACAAATGGCCGCCCACGCGGGTCACTGGATGCTGTACGGACTGATCTTCGTGATTCCGCTGTCGGGCTGGGCCTACTCGTCCGCGGCCGGATACGGCGACTACTGGTGGGGACCGATCGACTTCCCCAGCATCGCGCCGAAGAGCGAGGATCTCGAGGACCTGTTTCACGAACTGCACGAGTGGTTGACCACCGCGCTGGCCGTCGTCGCCATCGGACACGCGCTGGCCGCGCTCAGGCACCACTTCTGGCTCAAGGATGACGTGCTCAAGAGAATGCTGCCGATATGGCGAAACAACTGATTTATGCGGCCACGCTGCTGACGATGGTGCCGGTCACCGGTCTGGCAGACTGTTTCCGGGCGGACCAGGAAGACGGCCGGATCGAATTCATCGGCGTCGCCGAAGGCAGCCGCTTCACCGGCGAATTCGGCGAGTTCACCGTCACCGTGTGCATGGACGGCAGGGACCTGACCACCGCCGGGATCGATGTCGTCGTACGGACCGCCTCGGCCGATACCGGCGACAGCATGCGCGACAGCGAATTGCACGGAGAGAACTTCTTCCACGTCGAGGAATATCCGGAAGCGACCTGGGAGAGTTCCGAAATCCGCGCCGACGGCGACGCATTCCTGGCCGAGGGCCAGCTCGAGATTCGCGGTATTTCTGCCGAGCAGACGGTGCGTCTGCAGCTTTCCGGAGACGATCTCCCCGTGCTCACCGGCAGCGCGCAGATCATGCGCCTGAACTGGGATGTCGGTATCGGCGAAGACTTCGAGGACACCGATTTCCTGCGTAACCGCGTCGACCTCGAATTCGAACTCGAACTGCAGCCTTATTCGGAAGGATAGATCCGACAACCGTGGCTATTGCCGGATGTTTCGGTCATTCGGATTTTGAACATTCGAATTTGTTTGGTACTTGGTGCTTCGGGTTTTGGAATTTTGATTCCAGCTAACGACTGAACGCGGGAAGCCCGTCAAAATAATCTCGGAGGCGTCCAATCAGTCTTCCGCCACCCCCAACCTCTTGTGCATGATCGGCGAGGTGGTGGTGTACTGCACGAATTGTCGGGCGTCGGGGTAGACGTACTTCTGCACGCCGAAGGCCGCCAGGGCTGCTTCGTGAAAGCCCGAGAGAATGAACTTCTTCTTGCCCGGGTAGGTGTTGACGTCGCCGATGGCGAACACGCCCTCGACCGAAGTCTGGAACTTCTCGGTGTCGACCGGGATCTGCTTCTTCTCCAGGTCCAGGCCCCAGCCGGCGATCGGGCCGAGGTCCGGCGCCAGGCCCCAGAACACGAGCACCTCGTCGCCCTCGACCGTGAACTCGTTGCGATCGAGATCCATCAGCTCGAAGCTGACGAAGCGACCGTCCTCGCTGTTGACCTGGCGCACGATCCCCTGGCGTTCGCGCACCTTGCCCTCGGCCGACAGGGCGCGCACCTTTTCGACCGAGGCGGCCGCGCCGCGGTATTCGTCGCGCCGGTGGATCAGTTCGACCGAGCTCGCGATCTCGGCCAGGTCCATGGTCCAGTCGAGCGCCGAGTCGCCGCCGCCGAGGATCAGCAGGCGCTTGCCGCGAAAGCGCTCGCGGTTGGTGACCTTGTAGTGGACCTGGTCACTGGTCACCGCGTCGATGCCCTTGGCCTTTAGGCGGCGCGGCTGGAACGCGCCCAGGCCGGCGGCGATGATGACCGCGCCGGCGTCGAATTCCGTCCCGGTCGAGGTGACGACCGTGAATCGCCCGTCTTCGCGCTTTTCGAATCTCTCCACCCGCTGCCCCAGGTGGACGCCCGCCTCGAAGGGCTTGATCTGCTCCATCAGCTTGTCGACGAGTTCCTGTGCGCCGATGACTGGCCAGGCCGGGATGTCGTAGATGGGCTTTTCCGGGTAGAGCTCGGCACACTGACCGCCGGCCTGCGGCAGGCTGTCGACCAGCTCGGCCTTGAGGCCCAGCAGTCCGAGTTCGAAAACCTGGAACAGGCCGACGGGGCCGGCGCCCACGATGACGGCATCGGTCTGGATTGGCATGGGGGGACTCCGGAGGTGTTGCGGTGGATTCGGACGGGTATTGGCCTATGATAACCGTGCAAGTGTGAGATCAGGGCTCTGTGGTCTGTAGTCTGCAGCCTGCTCCGCTGACCACAGACCACAGACCACAGACCACAGACCACAGACCACAGACCACAGACCACAGACCACAGACCACAGACCACAGCCCCTAATGCCCGACCAACGCGACATCCAGCTCCACCCGGAATGGCTCGAAGTCCTCGGGGAGGAGTTCGAGAAGGACTACATGAAGCGCCTCCGCGCTTTCCTGCTCGAGCGCAAGCAAGCCGGCGCCACCATCTATCCGCCGGGTCCGCAGATCTTCAGCGCGCTCGATTCCACGCCCTTGTCGAAGGTCAAGGCCGTGATCCTCGGCCAGGATCCCTATCACGGGCCCGGGCAGGCTCACGGCCTGTGCTTTTCGGTCCGCGAGGGTGTGCGACCGCCGCCGTCGCTGGTCAATATCTTCAAGGAGATCGAGTCCGATCTCGGCTTTCGGGCGCCCGGCCACGGGTGCCTGCAATCGTGGGCCGACCGCGGCGTGCTGCTGCTCAATGCCGTGCTCACGGTCGAGCGCGGCAACGCCGGTTCCCACCAGGGCAAGGGCTGGGAGACGTTCACCGACGCGGCGGTGCGCGCCGTCAACGAGCGCCGCGACAACGTGGTGTTCCTGCTCTGGGGCAGCCAGGCCCAGAAGAAGGGCGCCGGCATCGACCGCCAGCGCCATCTCGTACTCAAGGCCCCGCATCCCTCGCCCCTGTCGGCCCATCGGGGCTTCCTCGGCTGCCGGCACTTCTCGCAGGCGAACGAGTGGCTCGAGCGCCGCGGCGTGGCGCCGATCGACTGGCGCCTTTAGGCCGGGCCGGCAGCCCGACCGCCGGCGTCCGCAGCCCGCTTCAGTCGCCGCGCTGAATCAGGGCGCTTGCCCTGAGCCGCTCGATCGTCAGGTATGCCAGCGGCTGGAAGTTCGAGAGCGTGTATCGGGCCAGTCCGGCGAGCCAGAGAACCGTTCCGCTTTCGTCGGGGAAGCAGTCGGGCGTGCCCACCAGGGCGCGAACGGGGCGCTTGCCCGGGCCGGTAGCGATCTCGAACCCGCCGGACGCCGCGGAGGACCGCGAAAGCAGCCGCACCGTCATGGGCGCGGAGCGTCCTTCGAGCGCTCCGATGACCGCGTCGAGTTCCGATCCGGCCTGCGGCGCGCCGTGCAGCACGATCTCCGGACCACCGCTGCCGTCGGTGTCGAGCAACACGAGCAGGTCCCCGTGGCCGTTGATTTCCGCCGATATCTGCGCC
>JAAAPE010000035.1 GCA_009908385.1 Gammaproteobacteria bacterium | reverse complement strand
CGGGAGCGCCCAAGGCGGTGGACCGAGGCAGGGACGCGATGTCCCCGCTTTCGGGCAGCGACCAGAGCCCGCCCCAGATGCCCGAGGGCGGCCGCCGCTGGAGGAGCAGCTCGCCGCGGTCGTTTTCGATGATGACGAGCGTCGCGTCCCGGAGCGGCCGGCTTCGCTTCGGCTTGGGTGCGGGCAGTTCCTCGACGCGATCGGCGCGCCGGGCAAAGCAGTCCTCGTCCACGGGACAACGCTCGCAAGCCGGGCGCCGGGGCGTGCAAAGCGTGGCGCCCAGGTCCATGATGGCCTGGGTGTAGTCCCTCGCCCGGTCCTGCGGCGTCAGCGCCTCGGCTTCCTGCCAGAGCGAGCGCAGCACGGCCGATCTCCCGGGCCAGCCCTCCACGCCGGCATGTCGGGCCAGCACGCGCTTGACGTTGCCGTCGAGGATCGGCGCGCGCCGGTCTTGGGCCTGGGCAACGATGGCGTTTGCCGTCGACCGCCCGATGCCCGGCAGGCGTTCGAGCGATTCAGCATCCGGGGGCAGGTCGCCGCCGTGCTCCTCCAGGCAGCGAACGGCCGCGGCATGCAGGTTACGGGCCCGGGCGTAGTAGCCCAGTCCGGACCAGTGCGCCAGCACGTCGTCGATTGGCGCATGCGCCAGCGAAGGCAGGTCTGGAAACCGGCCCATGAAACGCTCGAAGTAGGGGATGACCGTACCGACCTGCGTTTGCTGCAGCATGATTTCCGCCACCCAGACGCGGTAGGGGCTGCGTTCCTGCTGCCACGGCAGGTCGTGGCGTCCGTGTTGCTCCCACCAGGCGAGAAGGCGCTGCGCGAAGTCGGGTTTCGAGGCGAGGGCGGTCACCACCTTCAGCCTTCAGGCTTCGACCGGCAGGATGGCATGCACGAAGGTGCCGGCGTCGAATGGGCGAAGGTCTGCGGCCGATTCACCCACGCCGATGAAGCGGATGGGGATCTTCATTTCCTCGGCGATGGCGAACAGGACGCCGCCGCGGGCAGTGCCGTCGAGCTTGGTCACGGTGATGCCCGTCAGCCGGGCGGCTTCGTTGAACTGTTGCGCCTGGGCCAGGGCGTTCTGGCCGGTGCCGGCATCGACCACCAGCATGGTTTCGTGCGGTGCATCCGGATCGATCTTCTTCATGACGCGGATGATCTTCGAGAGCTCGGCCATCAGGTTGGCCTGCGTGTGCAGGCGCCCGGCGGTGTCGGCGATGAGTACGTCCACGCCGCGCGACTGCGCTGAATGCAGCGCGTCGTAGATGACCGCGGCGGTGTCGGCGCCGGATGCCTGTGCCACAACCGGCACGTCGTTGCGCTCGCCCCAGGCCTGCAGTTGCTCGACCGCAGCGGCACGGAACGTGTCGCCGGCGGCCAGCATGACCTTCTTGCCTTCGTCGAGGTAGCGCCGTGCCAGCTTGCCGATGGTGGTGGTCTTGCCCACCCCGTTGACGCCCACCATCAGGATCACGAACGGCTTGCGCTCGGGGTCGAGCGCCAGGAAGTCTTCGCAGGGTTCAATCAGGTCGTAGAGTTCGGCCTGGACCGCCGGCAGAACCTGCGACGGTTCGCTGATCACCCCCTGGCGGACCCCGTCGCGCAGGCGCTCGACGATTCGGGTGGTCGCGGCCACGCCCACATCGGCGGTCAGCAGGGTCGTTTCGATCTCTTCGATCAGGTCCTCGTCGATGCGCTCGGCCGAGCCGATCAGGCCGAACAGGCCGCCGAGGCTTGAACGGGTCCGCTCGAGTCGCTTTTCGAGCGGGTCGACTCCGGATTGTTCGGCTGGACGGACCTGGGTGGTTTCGACGCCCTTGCCGGATTTCTTTCGCTTGAAGATGGAGAACATCGGGGTTCAGGTTTCAGGTTTCAGGGTTCAGGGTTCAGGCGGCATCGTCAACTTGTGCGGGGCGGCTGCGCCGCGTTGCCGCAGTGAAGACCTCGAAGACTGCGTTGCAGGCGCCCGCCATTGGGAGCAGGGCTTCGAAAATCGCTCTGCGGCTACGTGCCGAGCCGGTATGCTATCACCTCCATGAAAGGCAGGATCAGGATAATCGGCGGGCAGTGGCGGGGACGGAAGCTCCCCGTGCCGGATTCCTCGGGATTGCGTCCGACGGGCGCCCGGGCGCGGGAGACGCTGTTCAACTGGCTGCAGGCCGTGGTGCCCGGCGCGCGATGCCTCGATCTGTTCGCCGGCACCGGGGCGCTGGGCCTCGAGGCGATTTCCCGCGGTGCCGATTCCGCGGTCTTCGTTGAGCGTGACCGACGGCTCGTCGAAGGGCTGCGCGAGATTGCGGCGTCCTGGCCGGGAGGCGAACGCATGGAAATTGTGCGGGCCGACGCCCTGCGGTGGCTGGACGACGACGACCGCGCTTTCGATCTCGTCTTCATCGACCCGCCGTTCGCCGACGGCCTGCAGGCCCGGACGCTCGAGGCACTGGCCGACGGCGGCCATCTGGATTCGGGCGCCCGTGTCTACGTCGAGCAGGATGCTCGGGACACGGAATTCGATCCGGGCGAGCGGTACGAGGTGCTGCGCCGCAAAACGCTGGGCGAAGTCCGCATGCTTCTGCTTGCAATCCGCTGAGTCGAGGTCGGCTCGCGGCTCTCCGGGATAGCGACCGCGCGGACGTTATAATGCGCGTCCATCCAGTCCGAGACGCATTCGATGAGCCAGCCCGATTACGGCCTCGCCGTCTATCCCGGCACCTTCGATCCGATGACCAACGGGCACACCGACCTGGTAGCGCGCGCCGCGCGCATGTATAGCCGGATCATCGTCGCGATCGCCGAGAGCCCCCACAAGAAGCCCTGTTTCGGACTGGGCGATCGCATTTCCCTGGCCCGGCGTGTCCTCGACGAGGAGGGCCTCGACAACGTCGAGGTGGTGGGTTTCAACAACCTCCTGGCCCATTTCGTCCGGGAGCACGACGCCGGCGTCATTCTTCGCGGCCTGCGGGCCGTTTCGGACTTCGAGTACGAGTTCCAGCTCGCTTCCATGAATCGCCACCTGATCGAGGACGTCGAAACCGTCTTCCTCACCCCGGCCGAGCAGTACAGCTTCATTTCCTCGTCGCTGGTCAAGGAAATCGCACGCTTGCAGGGCGACGTCAGCCGCTTCGTGCATCCGCGCGTGTCCGAAGCGTTGCAGGAGCGCTTTTCCTGAAGTGAGCGCCCGATGCCCGGTTACGCTTTCGCCATGCCCAGAGATTCAGCCATCCAGATGGGGTCGATCATGATTCAAAGAGCAACGCTCATCGTTTCGTTCACGCTCGTGCTCGCTTCGGCCGCTGCGGTTGCCCGGCAGGGGCCGGACGGGGCGGCCATCTCGAGTGCCCACGAGCTGGCCACCGAGGCCGGCGCCGAGATCCTGCGACAGGGCGGCAATGCCTTCGACGCGGCCGTGGCCGTATCGGCGGCGCTGGCCGTGGTCGAGCCGGAATCCTCGGGAGTCGGGGGCGGCGGTTTCTGGCTGCTTCACCGTTCGGCCGACGATCGCTCGGTCATGGTCGACGGACGCGAAACCGCCCCGGCTGCGGCGACGCGCGACATGTATCTCGACGAGCAGGGCGAGGTCGATCGCGATCGGGCCGTCAATGGCGCCCTGGCCGGCGGCATACCGGGGGCGCCGGCGGCCTGGGTGCACATCGCCGAGACCTACGGAACGCTGTCACTGTCCGAGTTGCTGGCGCCCGCGATCAGGCTGGCCGAAGAGGGTTTTCCCGTCGACGCCAAGTATCAGGCGCTGCTCAATTTCAGGGCGCACGTGATGCTGCGCTGGCCGGAAACGGCGGCCATCTTCATGCCCGGCGGCGACGTGCCGGCCATCGGCGATACGATCCGGCAGCCCGACCTGGCCAATACGCTCCGGACCCTGGCCGAGCAAGGGCGCGACGGTTTCTATCGCGGTGACGTGGCGCGCAAGATGGTCGAGGGCGTGCAGGCCGCAGGCGGCATCTGGACGCTGGAGGACTTCGCCGATTACGAGGTGGTCGAGCGCGAGCCGGTGCGGACCGAGTATCGCGGCTACGAGCTCATCACCGCGGCACCGCCTTCCTCGGGCGGAATCGCCATCGGGCAGATGCTCGAGATCGTCGAGCCCTTCGATCTGCCGGGGATGTCGCGCGCGGATCGGGTGCATGTCCTCGCCGAGGCGATGCGCCGCGCCTATCGTGATCGCGCCCTCTATCTCGGCGACCCGGACTTCGTGGATATCCCCGACGGCATGCTGCTCAGCGAGCACTACGCGGCCGGACTGCGGACCACGCTTCGGCTGGATCGAGCCACGCCCTCGTCGATGCTGGCGGCCGATCCGGATCGTCTCGGGGCCGAGAGCGCCGACACCACGCACTTTTCCCTGATCGATTCGCAGGGCAACATGGTTTCGGCCACGCTGACGGTCAATCTGCCCTTTGGCGCCGCCTACGCGCCGCCGGGCACCGGCGTGCTGGTCAACAACGAAATGGACGACTTCTCGGCCAAGCCGGGCGAGCCCAACGCCTACGGCCTGATCGGTTTTTCCGCCAATGCCATCGAACCGCACAAGCGCATGCTCTCCTCGATGAGCCCGACCATCGTCGTCGGCGACGACCGAACCGCGGTCCTCGGTACCCCGGGCGGTTCACGCATCATCACCATGGTTCTGCTGGGCGTGCTCGATTTCATCGAGGGCAACGGTCCTGAAAGCTGGGTGTCGCTGCCGCGATTCCACCACCAGTACCTTCCCGACGAGATTTCCGTCGAACCCGACGCGCTGACCGACGAGGAGATCGCGGCGCTGGAGGAGAAGGGACACACTGTGACGGTCCGCAACCGCACCTGGGGCAACATGCACGGGGTGATGTGGAACCGCCGGACCGGCGATCTGGAGGCCGCGCACGACCCCCGATGGAATTCCGGCGGCGCGGTGGTGATCGAGCTGGAGCACTGAGGGGCTGTGGTCCGTGCGTCAGTGGTCAGTAGCCAGTGGTCAGTAGTCAGTAGTCAGTAGTCAGTAGTCAGGTCGGGGCGCCGTTGCCGGCGAACTGACCACGGACGCACGGACGCACGGCCGCACGGACCACGGAACTGTGACCCACATCACGGAACCGTCGCTGCGCTTTCGGCTAAAGTAAGTGTCATACAACCGGATTGCCGCTCATGGACAGCAATACCGGGGGGACCATCAACGACGTCG